>NZ_CP046104.1:5027675-5341028 GCF_009707425.1 Micromonospora sp. WMMC415
CTCGACGATCTCCGGTACGCCCAACCGCGGCGCGTTCGCCGAGTTGAAGTCCTCAATTGGTCCCCTCCCGAGCTCGCCCTCGGAGACGTACAGCGCGTAGTTGAGGTCGCGGGCGTCCAGCGGCACGCGAAGGAAGTCGCCGAAATCCTCGGCCTGCATCAGCTCCTCGCGGCTGGCCAGCGTCTCGTCCGGCTTCTCGCCGTGCCGGACGCCGATGACGTCCAGCTTGGCCGGCACGTCGAAGAGCTGGCAGACCGCCTCGGCCAGGTCGCCGATCGTGCAGGCGGCAGCCTTGCGGATGAAGATGTCGCCCGGGCGGGCGTTCTGGAAGGCGTGCTCCACCAGGTCGACCGACTCGTTTAGGGACATCAGGAAGCGGGTCATCCCCGGGTCGGTCACCGTAGGCGCACGTCCCGCCTTGATCTGTTCGATGAAGAGCGGGATGACCGAACCACGCGAGTACATGACGTTGCCGTACCGGACGCAGGAGACGGTGGTGGCGCTGTGCGGGTTGTTCCGGGCGTGCGCCTGGGCGACCTTCTCCATCAGGGCCTTCGTCATGCCCATCGCGTTGACCGGGTAGACCGCCTTGTCGGTGCTGAGCAGCACGACCGAGCTGGCCCCGTGGCGTTCGGCGGACTCGATCACGTTGGCGCTGCCGACGATGTTGGTCCGCATCGCCTCGATCGGGAAGAACTCGCACGACGGGACCTGCTTCAGCGCCGCGGCGTGGAACACGTAGTCCACGCCGCGGCTCGCCCGCGACACGGAGTCGAGGTCCCGGACGTCACCGACGTGGTAGCGCACCCGGTCGTCCCCGATGACGTGTCGCATGAGGTCCTGTTTGGCCTCGTCGCGACTGAGGATCCGGACCTCGCCGACCTCGTGGGCGAGGAGGCGGCGCACCATCGTCTGTCCGAAGGAACCGGTGCCACCGGTAATCAACACCCGACTTCCAGCAGGTAGCAGAGTCACCCGAGGGCCCCCGATCCGTTGAGTTGGCGTACTCTCACCCAGGCCCTAACGAGACAAAAGAGACAAAGTTACCTAAACATCGCGAGGATGCTGAGCTGCCGCCCGGAGGCTCAGCGGCCTCGGCCCTTCTCTGCCGTGGCCCCCGATTGGCCCGCTCCGCCGCGGAAGTTCTCCAGTAACCGCTTCTGAAGAAGCGCGGTCTCGGCCTCCCAGACGAACTCCGCCCGGCCGGTCACGAAGCAGTGCCGCGCCAGCGCCCGTAGCTCAGTGAGGTCCTCCGCCAGCCGGGCGAGGAGCTCGCTGAGCGGAGCTGGCTCTACCGGGACGGCCCAACCGACCCGATACTTTTCGATCAGTGCCCGATTCTCGGGCAGGTTCCCTGCGATGACCGGCCGGCCCGCCACCACTGCCTCGAAGAGCTTGTTGGAGAGTCCGTCATTGGCCGGGTCGACCGGTTGGTACAGAGCGGTGCTCACGTGGGCGCGCTGATATCGGCTCGGCACGTCCGCCGCCGAGCAGGGGCCGTCCAGGGAGACGTAGGACTGCGCACCGAGCCGGACGATCCGGCTCCGGAGCGCCTGCCGGTAGTCCTCGCTCGCCGGTCCGGTTATCTCGAGCCGCACCCGTGCGCCGGCGGATCGTGCGTCGGCGACGGCGTCGATCAACACCTCGAGCCCGCGTCCCGGATAGAGGGTTCCCACGCAGGCCACGACGAGTTCTGGCCCGGACGGAGGCGGAACGAACTCCGGCGCGAACGAGGCGAGCGGGACGTTGCGCACCACCATCACGTCGTCGAAGCCCAACTTCCGGAAGGCGACCGCGTTGCTCTCGCAGACTGCCACCACCGTCAGGCCCCGTTGGCGTGCGACCCGCCGGAGCAGTTGCGGCTCCACCCGGGAGAACCAAGTGGCCAGCGAGCCCTTGGTGCGGATGCCGCCTGGGCGCTCCCGTCCGTTCAGGACGACGTGGCTGCCCCAGCGCCGCCGGTGCGCCAGCCCGATCCAGAACAGGGAGATGTGACCGACGAACACCGTTTTGGCCGGCGTCGCCAGGACCCGGCGCCGGAGTCGCCACACCCCGGGCAGGTAAACACCGACAAGATTGCGTACCGACGCGACGAGTCGACGCCGGTCGTCAATCCGACGCACCGGCAGATGCTCCACGTCGACACCGTCGATCCACGAGCGGCCCGTCTCGTCTGCCGCGCCGAAGCGCCCGGCTCGGGACAGCGTCACGGCCCGCACGATGCCTGGAAGACCAGACGCGACGGTCATGGCTATCTTCCGCGTCCGGGTGGAATGGCGGTATGGGGAGATGTCGAAGAGGAGAAGTGTCGTGTCGGTTGCCATGAGAACTCGATTCATTGATGCGGCGAAACGACCTAGATCGACCCGATAGCGCAGGTAAGCCGGCATCAGGTTGAACGAAGCAATCGTTCATGCGTTGCGATTCGGAACATCGACGATGACCTGGCGAGAGCATCACTCGGCCCGGGCCGGCGCTAACTCCGACACCTGAATCGCAGACAACGTTTGCTGAGCCCGGTGGCGCCGGACCGTCCACAGCGAGAGGAGCCAACCGGCCACGTACGAGGCCGCCGCCGAAATTCCGAACGCCCACACCGCCAACAGCGGCGAACCGTCGGACATGGCCACCGCGCAAACCGCTCCCGTTACCAGCAGCACGCGGCCCGCGTCCCAAGCCAGTTGCAGGCCCTGCCGACCGAATACGACAAGGGTCTGCGACATCGGTGATGCGACGAGCTGCGTCGCGGCGTAAACCGCCAGCGCCTGTGCGTACAGCCCGCTGTTCGCCCACTGCGCCCCAAAGAGCCAGACGAAGACCGGCGGGGCACCGAGGGTGACGACCACGAGCCCGACACCGGCGATGACGGCCAGTTGCCGGCTCGCTCGATGGAACAGCCGTTCGATGCGTAGGCCGTCACCGCTACGTGCGGTGCGCGACAGCTCCGCGAGGTACACCTGGGCTACTGCCATGCCTAGAAGCGCCGCCGGCAGCGCGAGGACCCGTTGTGTCAGACCGAGCCAGCCGGCCACCTCCGCGCCGTAGCGATAGGCGATGAGCAGAATCGGTACCTGCAACCCGATGACGTTGAGGAGCCCGGACGGTCCCATGAGGAGCGGGAAACGGCGGTGACGCACCGCGGTCCGCCAGAGCGTCGAACGTCGTGCCGCGATCTCGCCAGGGCGGATCCGGCGGGTCTCCCGGGCCAGGCTGAGGGCACCGACGAGATAACCGGCCCCAAGCCCCAACGCCATCCCCCCGGCCTTCAAGCCGGCCACGCCGGCGCCGATCTGCGTCAACAGCATCGCGCCGGACTGAAGGAGGTTGCGCCGGCCGATCGCCACGTACCGGCGGTGCCGGATCGCGAACTGGTTCAGCACCAGGACGGCACCCATGGCAGCGGCGGTCCACGGGGTCAACCAAAGCCACGACCGCAGCGCCGGCTGACCGAAGAGTGCAGCGGCCTCCTCCCGCACCATGGCGACGACGACAGTCCCCAGCAATGCGGTGACCAGGGTTGTCACGAGGCCGAGGGTCACCAGGGCGAGCGCATCGCGGTCGCGTTGCGGCAGTGGGATCGCCAGCTCGAATCGCCCGGCGGCGACTGTCCCCACTATCGCCGCCAGGGTGGCGAGCACGGCGAAGGCGCCGAAGTCCGCAGGGCTGTAGAGTCTTGCCAGCAGCGGTGCGGCGAGCAGTAGGAGCAACTGGCCGGTGCCACTTCCGGCCGCGATGCTGAGTACACCCAGCTTGCTTCCACCGAGTCGATCGCGGATGGTCCCCACCAGGCCGGCTGGCCCGCGCGCGGGCCGTATGCGCGGTGGGTTGCTGCCGGGCGGCACAGCGGGTGACGGGCGCACCTCGTCAGATCTGCCGGAAGGCGGCATGCCGCGACGCATGCTGCCCCCGATAGGACAGACCCGACGGCACCGTGACGAGTGCGGCGGCCGGCCGGGGTTGCCGGCGAACAATGACGGATCGCCGGTAGCCACGACCGATCCGGCTGCCCCAATACCACAATGCGAGGTAGCTGACCAGGCCGACGTTGAGGGGAGCCTCGATGCCACCCGCCATCCACGTGCCGAGAACCGCGGTGGTGCCGGAGAACCCGACGAGTTCCAGGGAGTTGTAGTGAGCGCGGCGCAGGGTCCGCTGCGTCAGAAGCTGGAGCAGCACACCGAAAAGGGCCGCGAAAATGATCAGCCCTGCGGTGTCAAAGTTGTAATGGACCGAGCCCCACAGCGAGGGTGGCGACGTTCCCCGGGTCGATCCGTAGAGGATGGCGAAGACCTCGTTGCTCAGGGTGCTGCCACGATTTCCCGGCAGGATGCCGGCGAGTCCCTGCAACCATTCCCCGCCATAGCGGACCGGACTGTCGGCGGTGTAGACAAAGGCCGCAAGGCCGGACGCCTGGTTGTCGTTCAGGAAGCGCCTGCCCAGGTCGGTGATCGCAGTTCGCAGCGGACTATCGGCACTCCCGTCACCCCTGGCCAGCACATAGGTGGACAGCAGCATGAGCGGCAGACCGATGCCCAGCGGCATCAGCAGGGCCGCTCGCGGCAACCGGCGACGGTGGTGCAGGAACGTGTAGACCATCGAGGTCAGCAGGAACGTCACCAGCGCACCACGCTGACCGGTGGCCATCAGCGCGAGCAGAGCTACCGCCCCGAGCACCAGCGAGGCGACCCTCGCGAAGGTCCCACGCCGGTTGAAGGCCCACACGATCAGGATGAGCGTCAACGAGGGTAAGATCACGTTCTTGAACTGGTTGACGTACCCCGGGAAGAAGTATGCGTCGCCCGCGTACGACTCCAGGCGGAGTGTCGCGATGTCCGCGGGTGCGCCACTCAGCTGGCCGCGTAGCCCTTCGAGGAACGCGCTGTACCCGACCGCCGTGAAGTAGACCACCGTAACAAGGATGGAGATGCCGACGACGGCCAGGATCGCTGCCGTGGGCGGTACCAGGGTCACCCGGTAGCCCGAGTAGGAGGTCCGGACCTTGGCGGAGATCGCCTCGTTGTGCGCCAGAACGAGGTGGGTGAACAAGCTTGCGGTGATGTAAATGGCGACCGCCGCCGCGAGCAGCTTCGCATAGAAGACCTGAACCTCGGAGGCGGGATCGACCAACTGGATCGTGCCGTAGAGCATCACCAGCTGGGACACGAGGAACAGTCCGTCCGGGGAAAGGAGCCCGTAGCGGCGGACGGCGACCCAATAGTGGATCATGGCCCACCCGAGGACCAGTAAAAACGTCAGGATCATTTCCGGTCCCCCGTTCTCCGCCGACGATGGCTCAACGATGGCTGTCCGGTCAGGTCACGCGCCCTCGACAGCCGCGATGACGCGCCCGCAAGCAAGCCGGTGTCCTTAAGGGCATTGACATATCTCATCGCCATCGAAAAGCTCGCCTCACAGGTCCTTCCACACCAGGAGGCGCAATGAGGCGCACACGGCTGGCGATCGTCGGCGTGTTCACTCTGGTCGGCGCGCTCGCGCTGACCGCACCGGCAAGCGCGCGGCCGCCGTCCGACCCGGCCGGCCGCGACGGTCTGGAGGTGTACGTCGGCACGGTGAACCCGGAGCAGTTGGAGAAGCTGCGTCACGCCGGCGTCGACCTCGGTCACGACCACGCCGAGACCGACCGGTCGGGGCAGACCCGCATCGAGACGGTGCTCAGCAAGCGGCAGGCGGCACGACTGGCCGGCCAGGGCGTGAAGTTGGAGGTCAAGAAGGTGCGCGGCAAGGACGCCTCGCAGGCGCTGCGCGAGCAGGCGGCGGCCGGCTGGTCGGCGTTCCGCTCCTACAGCGAGCCGGGCGGGATCCGGGACGAGATCACCGCCACCGCCGCGCGGTACCCGCGACTGACCAAGGTGGAGACCATCGGCCGGTCGGTGCAGGGCAAGCCGATCCTCGCGGTCAAGGTCACCAAGGACGCGAAGAAGGTCCGTGACGGCAAGCGGCCGGCGGTGCTCTACGCGAGCGCCCAGCACGCCCGCGAGTGGATCACGCCGGAGATGACCCGGCGCCTGATGCACCACCTGCTGGACAACTACGGCAGCGACCGCGACATCACCCGGCTGGTGGACACCACCGAGCTGTGGTTCGTGCCGGTCGCCAACCCGGACGGCTACGACCACACCTTCACGCCCGGCAACCGCCTCTGGCGCAAGAACCTGCGGGACAACGACGGTGACGGGCGGATCACCACCGCCGACGGCGTCGACCTCAACCGCAACTTCAGCTACAAGTGGGGGTACGACAACGAGGGCTCCTCCCCCGACCCGAACGGCGACACCTACCGCGGCCCGGGCCCGAACTCGGAGCCCGAGACCAGGGCGCTGGACCAGCTGTTCCGGCGGGTCGGCTTCGAGTTCCTCGTCAACTACCACTCCGCCGCCCAGTTGCTGCTCTACGGCGTGGGCTGGCAGGTGAGCACGCCCACCCCGGACGACGTCATCTACGAGGCGATGGTCGGCGACGACGCCAACCCGGCGGTGCCCGGCTACGACCCGGACATCTCGGCGGAGCTGTACACCACCAACGGCGACACCGACACGCACGCCACGGTCCGCTACGGCACCCTCGGCTTCACCCCCGAGATGTCGACCTGCCAGGCGGCGGCCGCCTCCGACCCGGACGACGAGTGGCGCCCGGAGGACTGCGTCAGCAGCTTCATCTTCCCCGACGACGAGGACCTGATCGCCGCCGAGGTGGCGAAGAACCTGCCGTTCGCGCTCGCCGTGGCGAAGTCCGCGCACGACCCCGACGACCCGGTGTCGGTGGTCGGCCGCAGCACCGCCGACTTCGTGGTCGACGACTTCGACACGTCGTACGGGCGGAGCCAGCAGGTCGCCTCGATCACCCGCCGCGCCCTGAAGAACGTGCGGATGCACTACACGGTCAACGGCAGCCGGCCGAAGACCGTCAGCGTGCGCGAGTGGCAGGGCGGCGAACGGTACGGCAACACGCACGACGACTACTACGCGGAGCTGCGCGGCACGGTGACCGGCACCCGGCCGGGCGACCGGGTCGAGGTCTGGTTCAGCGGCAACAAGCCGGGAGCCGGGAAGGTCACCAGCGACCGGTTCACGTACCGGGTGCACGACGACATCGGTGGCGACGTCCTGGTGCTCGCGATGGAGGACGTCACCGGGCTCAGCCCGGCCCAGGGCGTCACCACCGCGAAGTACGCCGACGAGATGGCCGCGGCGCTGACCGCGGCGGGCCGCACCAGCGACGTGTACGACTTCGACACGATGGGCCGCGCGGCCCCGCACCCGCTGGGCGTGCTGTCGCACTACGAGACGGTGCTGTGGGAGACCGGTGACGACGTGATCCCCCGGGCCCCGGGCCAGGTGCCGGGGACGACGACCCGGTCGGCGCTGGAGACCGAGCTGGCCGTCCGGGACTACCTGAACGAGGGCGGCAAGCTCCTGCTCAGCGGCAAGTACGCGCTGTTCGCGCAGGCCGCCAACGGCCAGTACGCGTACCAGCCGAACGGGCCGGCGGAGTGCACCGACCCGGACGACGCCACCTGCCTGCCGCTGCTGAACGACTTCCAGCAGTACTGGTTGGGTGCGTACACGTACGTCAGCGACGGGGGCAGCGGCGCCGACGGCCCGTACGCGGTGACCGGCGAGGACGGCGCCTTCGCCGGTTTCGCCGGCACGCTGAACGCGCCCGGGTCGGCGGCCAACCAGGACCACACGGCGTCGTTCCTGACCACGTCGAGCTTCCTGCCGCGGGACCAGTTCCCGCAGTTCGCCAGCTCGGCACCGGTCGGCTGGGAGCGGCCGGGTGCCGCGCCGTTCGACCCGCGCACCGGTGACTGGTACCTGTGGAGCGGGCAGGCCGACGAGTCGTACAAGCGGCTCACCCGCACCATCGACCTCACCGGCGCCAGCAGCGCCGAGCTGCGCTTCTTCACCTCGTACGACATCGAGCCGAACTGGGACTACCTGATCGTCGAGGCGCACGAGGTGGGCAGCGACGCCTGGACGACCCTGCCGGACGCGGGCGGGAAGACCGGCACCGGCACCGGTGAGAGCTGCGCGTCCGGCTGGGTGGAGCAGCTGCACCCGTGGCTCGGCCGGTACCAGGGTGCGGACTGCTCGCCGACCGGCACCACCGGCAGTTGGAACGCCGCGACCGGCGCCTCGAACGGCTGGCAGGAGTTCGTGGCCGACCTGTCCGCGTACGCCGGCAAGAAGGTCGAGGTGTCGATCTCGTACGTCTCCGACTGGGGTACCCAGGGCCTGGGGGTCTTCCTCGACGACACGCGCGTGATCGTCGACGGCGCGACGGTCGCCGAGACCTCGTTCGAGACCGACCTGGGCGGCTGGACGGTGGCCGGCCAGCCGCCCGGCTCGGCGGGCAACGCCACCGACTGGGCGCGCAGCCAGCAGGCGTTCGAGGAGGGCGCGGCGGTGGTCACCGCCGACACCGTCTACCTCGGCTTCGGCCTGGAAGGGCTGGCCCCGGCGGCCCGCGACGACCTGGTGAAGCGGGCGCTGACCCACCTGACGGGGGCGGCGCGCCGCTGACGGTCCTCCCCCGGTGCGCCGGCGGTCCACCCGGACCGCCGGCGCACCTGCCGTTTCCGGCCGCCCAGCCCACCCACAGTGTGGTGAGCTGGGACCATGGATCGGATCCGGCTCGGGCTGGTGCTGCACCCGACCCGGGACGTCACCGAGGTGGTCGGCATCATCGCCGACTGGGTGGCCCGGCACCGGATGACCCTGGCGGTCCGGTCCGAGGACCGGCACCGGGTGCCCGCCACCGTGGAACCGCTTCCCGCCGACGAGGTGGCGACGGTCTGCGACGCGCTGATCAGTATCGGTGGGGACGGCACGATGCTCGGCGCGCTGCGCTCGGCGGTCCGGGACCCGAAGCCGGTGCTCGGCGTACACCTGGGCCGGCTCGGCTTCCTGGTCGAGGTGGAGCCACCGGACCTGCCGGCGGCGCTGGAGCGGCTGGCGAACAAGGACTTCGTCGTGGAGCGGCACAGCTGCCTGGCCTGTGACGTGTGCGGCGACGACCTCGTGGCCTTCAACGACGTCGCGCTGGTCCGGCAGCCGGGCTCGGGTTTCGTCACCGCCACCCTCGGGGTGGACGGCCAGCGCTACGGCTACTACCGCTGCGACGCGCTGGTGGTGAGTACGCCGACCGGGTCGACCGCGTACAGCTACGCGGCGGGCGGGCCGCTGGTCTCCCCGGCGAGCGACGCCGTGGTGGTCACGCCGTCCGCGCCGATGGCGGGGATCTCCCGCTCGGTGATCCTCTCCCCCGACGAGCGGATCCGGCTGGAGCTGACACCGGGATCCGCGCCGGTCGCGGTGGAGGTGGACGGTCTGGTGATCCGGGACGCGGCGACCGAGGGCGCGGTCGAGGTGACCTACCGCCGCGACGCCGGGCTGGTGGTCCGCTTCAACCCACGCCGCCACCAGGAGCGCAACCAGCTCAAGCTGAGCCTCCTGGACCTGCCGTTGCTCCCCGAACAGCTCCGGGAACTGCTCCCGGCCAACCTCCGCGACCAGCTGAACCGCCGCGAACTGCCCCCACCCCGCTGACCCGGTCAGGCCTTGGCGAGGACCGCGGAGACCAGGTTCTTCGCCTCCTCCTGGATGCGGGTCAGGTGGTCGGGGCCCTGGAAGGACTCGGCGTAGATCTTGTAAACGTCCTCGGTGCCGGAGGGGCGGGCCGCGAACCAGCCGCTCTCGGTGGTGACCTTGAGCCCGCCGATGGGTGCGCCGTTGCCGGGTGCGGTGGTGAGCGTGGCGGTGATCGGCTCGCCGGCCAGCTCGGTCGCCGTCACCTGATCCGGCGACAGCCTGCCGAGCACCGCCTTCTGCTCCCGGGTGGCCGGGGCGTCGATCCGGGCGTACGCGGGCGCGCCGAAACGACCGGCCAGCTCGGCCCAGTGCTCGCTGGGTGTCCGGCCGGTGGTGGCGATGATCTCGGACGCGAGGAGGCAGAGCAGGATGCCGTCCTTGTCGGTGGTCCAGATGCCGCCGTCCCGCCGCAGGAAGGACGCGCCCGCGCTCTCCTCGCCGCCGAAGCCGACCGCGCCGTCGAGCAGGCCGGGCACGAACCACTTGAAGCCGACCGGCACCTCCAGCAACGGGCGCCCCAGGTCGGCCGCCACCCGGTCGATCATGGACGAGGACACCAGGGTCTTGCCGACCGCGGCGGCCGGACCCCACTGCTCCCGGGTGCGGAACAGGTGGGCGATGGCCACCGCCAGGTAGTGGTTCGGGTTCATCAGGCCGCCGTCGGGGGTGACGACGCCGTGCCGGTCGGCGTCGGCATCGTTGCCGGTGGAGACCTGGTAGTCGGCGCGGGCGGCGATCAGCGACGCCATCGCGTTGGGCGACGAGCAGTCCATCCGGATCTTGCCGTCACCGTCGAGGGTCATGAACCGCCACGTCGGGTCGACCGTGGGATTGACCACGGTGAGGTCGAGGCGGTGCCGCTCGGCGATCTCACCCCAGTAGGCGACGCTGGCGCCGCCGAGCGGGTCGGCGCCGATGCGCACCCCGGCCGCCCGGACCGCGTCGAGGTCGAGCGCCGCCGGCAGGTCGTCGACGTAGCGGGCGAGGAAGTCGTACGAGCCGGTGGTGTCGGCGGCGCGCGCCCGCGCGTACGGGATGCGGCGCACCTCCTTGAGCCCGGCGGCGAGGATCGCGTTCGCGCGGTCCTGGATCCACTTCGTGACGTCGGTGTCGGCCGGCCCGCCGTGGGTCGGGTTGTACTTGAATCCGCCGTCGTCCGGCGGGTTGTGCGACGGGGTGATCACGATGCCGTCGGCGAGGCCGCTGGTCCGCCCCCGGTTGTGGGTGAGGATGGCGTGTGAGACGGCCGGGGTGGGCGTGTAGCCGTCCCGGCTGTCCACGAGGACGGTGACCTCGTTGGCGGCGAGCACCTCCAGCGCGTCGACCGCGGCCGGGGCGGAGAGCGCGTGGGTGTCGCGGCCGAGGAACAGCGGGCCGTCCAGGCCGCGCTCGCGGCGGTAGTCGCAGAGCGCCTGGGTGACCGCGAGGATGTGGTCGGAGTTGAAGGCGTTGCGCAGCGACGAGCCCCGGTGCCCGGACGTGCCGAAGGAGACCTGCTGCGCCGGGTCCTCCGGGTCGGGATGCTCCGCGTAGTACGCGGTGACCAGCATCGGCACGTCGACCAGGTCGGACGGCTGGGCGGGCTGACCCGCGCGGGGATGCGTGCTCACGGCTCCACCTTCTGGCCCTTGCCGATGACGACGATGCCGTTGTCGGAGACGGTGTAACGCTGCCGGTCCTTCTCTAGGTCCACGCCGATCTCGCACCCCTCGGGCACGTACACGTTCTTGTCGAGGATGGCCCGGCGGATCACGGCGTGCCGGCCGATCTCGACCCCCTCCATCAGCACCGCGCCGTCCACGTGCGACCAGGAGTGGACCTTGACCTTGGGCGAGATCACCGAATTCTCCACCAGGGAGCCGGAGATCACCGCTCCCGGCGAGACCATCGACGCCACCGCCCGGCCGACCCGCTCGCCCCACTGGTGGACGAACTTCGCCGGCGGGTAGGGCGGTTGCTGGCTGTAGATCGGCCAGTCGAAGTTGTACAGGTTGAACACCGGGTGGACGTTGATCAGATCCATGTGGGCGTCGTAGAACGAGTCGAGCGTCCCCACGTCCCGCCAGTAGCCACGGTCCCGGTCGGTGCTCCCCGGGACCTCGTTGTCCTTGAAGTCGTAGACGTTCGCCTCGCCCCGATCGACGAGCATGGGGATGATGCTGCCGCCCATGTCGTGCTTGCTGGACTTGTCCTCCGCGTCGCGCTCCACCGCCTCGCAGAGCGCCTTCGTGGTGAAGACGTAGTTGCCCATCGAGGCGTAGATCTGGTCGGGCGCGTCGGGCAGGCCCACGGCGTCGGTGGGCTTCTCCCGGAAGGCCCGGATGCGCCGGCCGTCCGCACCGACCTCGATGACGCCGAACTGGTCGGCCATGGACAGCGGCTGCCGGATGCCCGCCACGGTGACCCCGGCGCCGGAGGCGATGTGGTCCTCCACCATCTGCCGCGGGTCCATCCGGTAGATGTGGTCGGCGCCGAAGACGATCACGTAGTCGGGCTGCTCGTCGTTGATCAGGTTGAAGCTCTGGTAGATCGCGTCGGCGGAGCCCGCGAACCACCACGGGCCGCGGCGCTGCTGCGCCGGCACCGGGGTGACGTAGTTGCCGAGCATGGTCGACATCCGCCAGGTCTGGGTGATGTGCCGATCCAGCGAGTGCGACTTGTACTGGGTCAGCACCACGATCTTGAGAAATCCGGCGTTGGCCAGGTTGGAGAGGACGAAGTCGACCATGCGGTACATCCCGCCGAACGGGACGGCCGGCTTGGCCCGGTCCGTGGTGAGCGGCATCAGGCGCTTGCCCTCCCCACCCGCCAGGACGATCGCGAGCACCTTGGCAGCCATGTCCCGACGCTAGCGACCCTGCCGCGACTTCACCACTCGTACGCGCACAGTTCCGCACCCGGTGCGGTGCTGGTTTCTGCACTAGGGTGCCGGGCATGACCGACGTCCCGCGGCTCCGCGTCGACCTGCTCACCCGCGAGTACCCGCCCGAGGTGTACGGCGGGGCCGGGGTGCACGTCGAGTACCTGGCCCGCGAGTTGCGCGACCTCGCCGACGTGCGGGTCCACTGCTTCGGCGCGCCGCGCACCGAGCCGGGGGTCACCGCGTACGCCGAACCGCCCGGCCTGGCCGGCGCGAACGCCGCGCTGCGGACGATGGGCGTGGACCTGGAGATGGCGGCGGGCTGCGCCGGCACCGACCTGGTGCACAGCCACACCTGGTACGCCAACCTCGGCGGGCACACGGCGAAGCTGCTGCACGGCGTGCCGCACGTGGTGACCGCGCACAGCCTGGAGCCGCTGCGTCCGTGGAAGGCCGAGCAGCTCGGCGGCGGGTACGCGCTGTCCTCGTGGTGCGAGCGGACGGCGGTGGAGGCGGCCGACGCGGTGATCGCGGTGAGCGCGGGGATGCGGCAGGACGTGCTGATGGCGTACCCGGCGGTGAACCCGGACCGGGTGAAGGTGGTCCACAACGGCATCGACACCACGCAGTACGCCCCGGACCAGGGCACCGACGTCGTCGACCGGCTCGGGATCGACCCGTCCCGCCCCAGCGTCGTGTACGTCGGGCGGATCACCCGGCAGAAGGGCCTGCCGTACCTGCTGCGGGCCGCGCGGGAGCTGCCCGCCGACACCCAGCTCGTGCTGCTGGCCGGTGCGCCCGACACCCCGGAGATCGCCGCCGAGGTGGAGAGCCTGGCCGCCGAGCTGCGGGCCACCCGCTCGGGCGTGGTGTGGGTCGCCGAGATGCTGCCCAAGCACGAGGTGATCCAGGTGCTGACCCACGCGACCGTCTTCGTGTGCCCGTCCGTCTACGAGCCGATGGGCATCGTCAACCTGGAGGCGATGGCCTGCGAAACCGCGGTGGTGGCCACGGCGACCGGCGGCATCCCGGAGGTCGTCGCCGACGGCGAGACCGGCCTGCTGGTACCCATCGAACAGGCCGGGGACGGCAGCGGCCGGCCGCTGCACCCGGAGCGGTTCGTCGCCGACCTGGCGGCCCGGATCAACGAGCTGCTGGCCGACCCCGCGCGGGCCGCCGAGCTCGGCCGCGCCGGGCGGCGACGCGCGGTGGAGCACTTCTCCTGGCACACCATCGCCCAGCGCACCCTGGAGGTGTACCGGTCGGTGATGTAAGGAAGGGCCCCCTGTTAACGCCTCCGGTAGAGGAAGGGCCCCTTCTCAACAGCGCCGGCAGCCGCTGGCCGCGCGAGCCACCGACCGTGGCGCTTGGTCGAGCGCGAAGCGATCTCTCGCAGTAGGTTGAACCGGTGACTGGTCGCTTCCCCATCGAAGACGTCTCCCCCGTCGTCTCGTGCGGCCGCTACCCGGCCAAGGCGGTCGTCGGCGAGCTGGTCCCGGTGTCGGCCCGCGCCTACCGCGAGGGCCACGACGCGCTGGGCTGCAATGTGGTCTGGCTCGGCCCGGACGGGCAGGCCCGGCCGTTCACCCGGATGGTCCCCGGCGAGCCGGGGCAGGACCGGTGGCACGCCACCATCCGGCCGGACGCGGTCGGCGAGTGGACGTTCACCGTCGAGGCGTTCGCCGACCCGTACCTGACGTGGCAGAACGCCGTGACCAAGAAGATCGCCGCCGGGCAGGGCCCCGAGGACCTGGCCAACGACCTCGCCGAGGGCGTCCGCGTGCTCACCGCCGCCGCCGAGCTGGTGCCCGCGGGCAACCGGAAGCGGGTGGCCGGCGCGGTCGCCACGCTCGCCGATCCGGCGCTGCCGCTCCCCCGCCGGGTGGGTCCCGCGCTGGAGCTGGCCGACCTGCTGTGGAAGCACCCGGTACGGGAGCTGGTCACCACCGGCGACGGGTACCGGCTCTGGGTCGACCGGAAGCGGGCACTCTTCTCCGCCTGGTACGAGTTCTTCCCCCGCTCGGAGGGCGCGATCCCGGCGACCGTCGACACGCCGGCCCGCTCCGGCACGTTCGCCGCCGCCGCCGAGCGCCTGCCGGGTGTCGCCGCGATGGGCTTCGACATCCTGTACCTGCCGCCGATCCATCCGATCGGCCGGATCAACCGCAAGGGCCGCAACAACACGCTCGTCGCCGGGCCGGAGGACGTGGGATCGCCGTGGGCCATCGGCGCCGCCGAGGGCGGCCACGACGCCATCCACCCCGACCTGGGTACGCCGGAGGACTTCCGGGACTTCGTCGCGGCCGCCGCCGAGGCGGGCCTGGAGGTGGCGATGGACCTGGCGTTGCAGTGCGCGCCGGACCACCCGTGGGTCACCGAGCACCCGGAGTGGTTCACCACCCGCGCCGACGGCACGATCGCGTACGCGGAGAACCCGCCGAAGAAGTACCAGGACATCTACCCGCTGAACTTCGACAACGACCCGGAGGGGATCCGCGCGGAGATCCTGCGGGTGGTGCTGCACTGGGTCGGCGAGGGCGTGAAGGTCTTCCGGGTCGACAACCCGCACACCAAGCCGGTGAACTTCTGGCACTGGCTGATCGCCGAGGTCAAGAAGGTCGACCCGGACGTGCTCTTCCTCGCCGAGGCGTTCACCCGGCCGGCCATGATGCACGGGCTCGGCAGGATCGGCTTCACCCAGTCGTACACGTACTTCACCTGGCGGACATCGGCGGCCGAGATGCGCGCGTACTGCGAGGAGCTGGTGGCGGCCGTCGACTACATGCGACCGAACTTCTGGCCGAACACGCCGGACATCCTGCACGAGTCGCTCCAGCACGGCGGCCCGCCGATGTTCAAGATCCGGGCGGTGCTGGCCGCGCTGCTCTCCCCGTCCTGGGGCATGTACGCCGGTTACGAGCTGTTCGAGCACGTCGCCCGTCCGGGCGCCGAGGAGTACCTGGACAACGAGAAGTACGAGCTGCGCCCCCGCGACTGGGCCGGCGCGCAGGCGCAGGGGCGTTCGCTCGCCCCGTTCATCGCCACCCTCAACCGGATCCGACGGGACAACCCGGCCCTGCACCAGCTCCGCAACCTGGTGTTCCACGACATCGACAACCCGGCGCTGCTCTGCTGGTCCAAGCGCGACGCGGACACCGGCAACACGGTGATCGTGGTCTGCTCCTTCGACTCACACGGCGTGCAGTGGGGCAACACCACGCTGGACATGCCCGCGCTGGGCTTCGACTGGCACGAGCGGCTCACCGTGCACGACGAGCTGACCGGGGCCAGCTACGACTGGGGTCAACGCAACGCCGTCCGGCTCGACCCGTACCTGCAACCCGCGCACGTGCTCACCGTGCGCCGCCCGGTCCCGCCCGCGCCGGCCCCACCGCCGGCCGCCGCGCCGGCCGACCTCACCGTCGAGGCCGTGCCCGACGACCTCTCCGGCGGCACCGCCCCCACCTCGAAGGACGAAGCCCGATGGACCAGCTGATCGCCGGCCACACCCACGATCCGCACGCGGTGCTCGGGGCCCACCCGACCGACGGTCGCACCACGATCCGCACGTTGCGCCGCGGCGCCGGCGACGTCGCGGTCCTCGTCGACGGGGAGCGGCACCCGATGAAGCGGGTCCACGACGCCGGGATCTTCGAGGCGGTCGTCCCCGGTGAGGTGCTCGACTACCGGGTCGAGGTCGACGGGCGGCCGCACGACGACCCGTACCGTTACCCGCCGACCCTCGGCGAGCTGGACCTGCACCTGATCGGCGAAGGCCGGCACGAGCGGCTCTGGGAGGCGCTCGGCGCCCGGGTGTTCGACGAGGGCGTGGCGTTCAGCGTCTGGGCGCCCAACGCGCGCGGCGTCCGGGTCGTCGGGGACTTCACCGGCTGGGCCCCGGACGACGGCTGGCCGATGCGCTCGCTCGGCTCCAGCGGCGTGTGGGAGGTCTTCGTGCCAGGGGTCGGGGTCGGCGCCCGGTACAAGTACCGCGTCCTGGGGCCCGACGGGCACTGGCGGGACAAGGCCGACCCCCTTGCGGCGTACGCGGAGGTGCCGCCGGCCACCGCGTCGGTGGTGCACCACTCGGCGTACGAGTGGAACGACGCCGCCTGGCTTGAGCGGCGGGCCCGGCGGGCGCCCCACCAGGAGCCGATGAGCGTCTACGAGGTGCACCTCGGCTCGTGGCGGCCCGGCCTCGGCTACCGGGAACTGGCCGAACAGCTGACCGCGTACGTGACCGGGCTGGGCTTCACCCACGTGGAGTTCCTGCCGGTGATGGAGCACCCGTTCGGTGGCTCGTGGGGCTACCAGGTCACCGGCTACTACGCGCCCACCTCCCGGTTCGGCGACCCGGACGAGTTCCGCCACCTCGTCGACACCCTGCACGGCGCCGGCATCGGTGTGATCCTCGACTGGGTGCCGGCGCACTTCCCGCGCGACGAGTGGGCCCTCGCCCGCTTCGACGGCACCCCGCTGTACGAGCATCCCGACCCGCGCCGGGGCGAACACCCCGACTGGGGCACGTACGTCTTCGACTTCGGCCGCCGCGAGGTGCGCAACTTCCTCGTGGCCAACGCCCTCTACTGGTGCGAGGAGTTCCACGTGGACGGGCTCCGCGTCGACGCGGTGGCCTCGATGCTCTACCTGGACTACTCGCGCCAGGAGGGTCAGTGGGTGCCGAACCGGTACGGCGGCCGGGAGAACCTGGAGGCGATCGCGTTCATGCAGGAGACGAACGCGACGGTCTACCGGCACCACCCCGGCGTGGTGATGATCGCCGAGGAGTCGACGGCCTGGCCCGGCGTCACCCGGTCCACCGACGACGGCGGGCTCGGCTTCGGGTTCAAGTGGAACATGGGCTGGATGCACGACACCCTGCTCTACACCTCGAAGGACCCGATCTACCGGCAGCACCACCACCATCAGCTCACGTTCTCCCTCGCGTACGCCTGGAGCGAGAACTACGTGCTGCCGATCAGCCACGACGAGGTCGTGCACGGCAAGGGCTCGCTCGCCGGCAAGATGCCCGGCGACACGTGGCAGCGGCTCGCGAACGTGCGGGCGCTGCTCGCGTACATGTGGGCGCACCCGGGCAAGCAGTTGCTGTTCATGGGGTGTGAGCTGGCCGACGACCGGGAGTGGAGCGAGGAGCGCGGCCTCGACTGGTACCTGCTGAACGACCCGGGCCGGGCCGGTGTCCAGCGGCTGGTCGGCGACCTCAACCGCGTCTACCGCGACACGCCCGCCCTGTGGGCGCAGGACACCGAGCCCGCCGGATTCCGCTGGATCGCCGGGGACGACGTCGCCAACAACACCGTCTCGTTCGTCCGGATCGCCCCGGACGGCGCGACGCTGGTCTGCGTGGCGAACTTCTCCGCGCTGCCGCTGGAGGCGTACCGGGTCGGCCTGCCCGCCGGTGGGACGTGGGCCGAGGTGGTCAACACCGACGCCCACCACTACGGCGGCTCCGGCGTGGGCAACCTCGGGCAGGTACGCGCCGAGGACGTGCCCTGGCACGGGATGCCGGCGTCGGCGGCGCTCCGCGTACCTCCGCTCGGCGTCCTCTGGCTCCGCCCCGCCTGAGCGGCGGCGTCGCCCGCCCGGCCGCATCCGGCGGCCTCCGGCGGCTCGGCGGTCCCGGCCGCATCCGGCGGCGCCCGGCGGTGACCCTCGCGACTCCGTCGACGGCGCGGCGTCCGGTTCGCCGGAGGACCTCGCCGTCAGGTCTGGTGGATCGTCAACTGTCAGCGACCGACGGTCACTCCGGGTGCCGCTGAGTCGCCCAGTTCGTCACGCTGAGTGGATAGTTTGGCCTTCAGGCGTAGATTGTCTGAACTCCGTCCACTGCCCTGCCGTACCGCACATCGGATGCCGGCCACTTCCTGACGGACGAGGCGGAGGGAGCTTCGATGGCGTGGACGAGACGCACCAGCAGCAGGACGACGGTAACGCCGCGGCAGCGGAAGATCGCCGGGGTCGCCGCGATCGCGGTGACGACCGGAGCGGCGTTCGCCGTGGCCACCGGCGTCGGCCAGGCGGCGGAGAACTGCCAGGGGCTCGACACCGCACTACGCAACAACCTCACGTTCATCGCCGGCCAGCGCCAGAACCCGGACGCCAACTCGGCGGCGCGGATCGCCAACCGGCAGGCGGTCGTGGACCTGCTCCAGCAGCGGCGGGCCGCCGCCGGCTGCACAGGTCAGGTGGAGGTCGCCGGCGCGGTCTGCCCGGAGGTGCCGTGGGACGTCGCGGTGGCGGCGCGGGCGAACGAGGCGTGGGCGGCCACCGAGCGGTTACGCGCCGAACGGGCCGGCCGGATCGACGACCCGCGGGCGACCGCCGCCCGGGTGCAGCAGGTGGACGGCATCGTCGACTCGATCGGCGGAATCGTGGACCAGGCGCGCGAACGGGCCGCGCAGCGGGCGTCCGGGAAGGCGGCGGCGCCGGGAGGCGGGGCCGAGCGGGCCGCGGCGATCGTGGGCCAGATCGGCGGCCTGATCCAGCAGATCGCGGGACTGGTGGAGGCGGCTGGCGCCGGAGCTGAGGCCGACCAGGAGGCGGGCCAGGACGCCGGAGCCGACGCGGACGCCGAGGCGGGCGCCGGTCAGGAGGCCGGCGACGCCGGAGCGGGTCAGGAGGCCGGCGACGCCGGAGCCGACGCGGACGCGGGTGAGGCCGGTGCCGGCGAGACGGGGACGGGCGACGCCGGAGCCGGCGAGGACGCCGGCGCGGAGCAGGGTGCCGGTGCTGAGGAGGACGCCGGCGCGGAGCAGGAGGTCGGTGCCGAGCAGGACGCGGCGGACCAGATCGCGGCCCAACTGGCGGAGGTACGGGCCCTGATCCAGGAGATCAGGGCGCTCGTGGAGGCTATCCAGCAGGCCCGCGAGGAAGCCGACGCGGGCAACGACGCCGAGGCCGGGGCGGGCGACGCCGAGGCCGGTGACGCCGGTGCGGGCGACGCTGCGGGCGACAAGGCCGGTGCGGGTGACGCCGATGCCGAGGCAGGTGACGCCGGTGCGGGCGACGCCGCTGGCGACGAGGCCGGCGCGGGCGACGAGGCCGGCGCGGGCGACGCCGAGGCGGGAGCGAACGGCAACGGCAAGGCAGGCGGAAACGGCAAGGCAGGCGCCGGCAACGGCAATGGCAAGGCCGGCGGTGCCACGGCTCCCGTCATGGTGGACGACCCCAGCCCGGCTGGCTGCCTGAACGACAACTGAGATCGACTCCATGCCGCCGGCATGGGGCTGTCACCGGGTGCCGGAAGGCGTGATGCCGGCGGCATGGAGAAGAGCACGCTCAGCGGGGCGTGGGCCAGGACCGACCTGGCCCACGCCCCGCCCCAGCTTGTGCACACCGTCGGCGATGTTGGAAGGAACCGGCCCCTGTGGAGTGGCCGGAAGCTTCCAAGATCTGTGAGGCGGGTGGCGGGTCGACATGTCGCGCCTCGTCACTTCGGTCACTGGCCGTGACGCCGGTGGCGACACACTGCTGATCTTGTGGGCGCCGGCGTGCACGGCCCTGAACGATCAGCGTGCGCCGCCCGTACCGCTCACCGATGCCGGGCCGTTACGAGGGACGTGAAGGAGCTTCGATGGCGTGGACGACGGGCACAACCAACAGGGGCGGGAAGACCACCGCGCGGCAGCGCAAGATCGCGGGTCTCGCCGCGGTCGTGGTCACCACGGGCGTGGCGTTCGCGGTGGCGACCGGCACCGGGCAGGCGGCCGAGAGCTGCCAGGGTCTGGACAACGCCCTGCGTAACAATCTCGCCTTCATCGCCGGGCAGCAGCAGAACCCGGACGCCCAGTCGGCGGCCCGCATCGCCAATCGGCAGGCGGTCGTCGACCTGATCCAGCAGCGCCGGGCGGCGGCGGGCTGCACCGGTGAGGTGGAGGCGCCCGGCGCGGGCCAGGCCGGCAACGGCGGCCAGGCCGGTAACGGCAACGGCCAGAACGGCAACGGCGGCCAGAACGGCAACGGCGGCGAGAACTGCCAGGGTCTGGACACCGCGCTGCGCAACAACCTGACCTTCATCGCCGCGCAGCGGCAGAACCCGGACGCCCAGTCGGCGGCCCGCATCGCCAACCGGCAGGCGGTCGTCGACCTCATCCAGCAGCGCCGGGCTGCGGCGGGCTGCACGGCCCAGGTCGAGGTGCCGGGCGCCAACTGAGGCCCTGCGGGACGCGGGCGCCGGCGCACGGCCGTCAGACCGGCTCCGCGTCCCGCAGCACCCTCCACAGGCAGCGCCGCGACAGACGTCAGACCAGACCCGCGTCCCGCAGCAGCGTCAGGGACACCGGCACGACGGGCGTCAGACCAGGCCCGCGTCCCGCAGCAGCTTCCACAGGCCGGCGCCGTCCGGCGCGGAGAGCCACTTCTGCCCCAGCGGGCCGGCGGACGAACTGTCACCGGCGGGGTGGGGCAGGCTGCCGGCGAGGACCGCCTGGGTGGGCGAGAGCCGACGGATCGCCACCCCGGCCACGTTGTCGGGGTGGGCGGCGGCGAACTCCCGGTAGATCTCCTGGTCGTGCTGGCCGTCGTCGCCGACCAGCAGCCACTTCACCTCGGGGAACTCGCGGGCCAGCCGGGCCAGGGTGGCCCGCTTGTGCTCCCGGCCGCTGCGGAACCACCGGTCGGCGGTCGGGCCCCAGTCGGTCAGCAGCAGCGGTCCGGCCGGGTAGAGGTGCCGGGACAGGAAGCGGGTGAGGGTCGGCGCGACGTTCCACGCCCCGGTGGACAGGTAGAAGACGGGAGCGCCGGGGTGCGCGGTCACCAGCCGCTCGTAGAGCACCGCCATCCCGGGCACCGCCGCGCGGGCGTGCTCGTCCAGGACGAACGTGTTCCAGGCGGCGAGCAGCGGCCGGGGCAGCGCGGTGACCATCACCGTGTCGTCGATGTCGGACAGGATGCCGAAGCGCACCTGCGGGTCGAGGATGCGCACCGGCGCCTCGACGGGCTCCGCCTCGGGCGCGCTGATCCGTACCGAGCCCCAGCCCGGGGGCAGGTCCGCCTCGACCACGGTGTCGACGAAGCCGCTGCGGTCGGTGCGGGTCTCGTGCCGCTGCCCGCCCGATTCGATGGTCACGGTGACGTACTTGGCGGGCAGGGTGGTGAAGCTGCGCCAGCCCCGGACCTTTTCCAGGCGGCCCCGCTGCCGGGTGTCCGGCCGCCCCAGCAGCACGCGGCACATCACGCGGACCCAACCGGGCGCGCCGTAACCCGTGTAGGCGACGATGTTGGTCCGCCAGCCGGTCCGGCGCAGGCGGCGTTCGACCAGGTGGTGGACGGCGTCCTCGAGCCGCGCGGCCCGGTGCAGTTGGGGAACGGCCAGCTGGCCTGCGGCAGTGGGTGGCACGTTGCAACCCTGCCACAAGCGGCGCACGTCGGCCATGCGAGGCGATTTCGTTGCGCTGGTGCTCGTGGTGGCCGCGTCGCGTGTCGACTGGTCCTCACGCTGCACACCATTCCGGTGTCGAACAGCGACGAGGCCACCGTCGGGCTCGCCGCTCTGCACATCGCCGAGGGCCGGAACACCCCGTCTTCCTGTACGGCCAGCGCTACCTGGGGATGTTGGAGGCGACCTGGCCGTCCCCTGGTCGCCCTCGCCGGGCCGAGCTGGCTGCTCCGGGACCGAGCCGACGCCGCGCTCGTCGCCACGGGTATCGCGTGTACCACCCGGAGACGCCGGTCCGGCCCTGGCGGTAGGGCGGGGACGTACCCTGGCCTCCTCCGGTGCGCGGGCACCGGGAGCGAGGAGTCCCCCGATGCTCATCCTGCTGCCGCCCTCGGAGGGCAAGGCCGACGCCGGCACCGGCCGACGGCTCGACCTCTCCCGCCTCTCGCTGCCGGAGCTGACCCCGGCCCGCGAGGAGGTGGCGGCGGCACTGGTCGGCGTGTCCGCCAGCGGCGACGAGGACGCAGCCCTGACCGCGCTCGGGTTGAGCCCGGGTCAGCGCGGCGAACTGCGCCGCAACGCCCGGCTGCGGGAGGCGGCGACCGCGCCGGCCGAGCGCCTCTACACCGGGGTGCTCTACGAGGCCCTCGACCTCGCCACGCTGCCGCCGGCCGCGGTGCGCGCCGCGCGCCGGACGGTCCTGATCAGTTCCGGCCTGTGGGGCGCGGTCCGTCTCACCGACCGGATCCCGCCGTACCGGTGCCCCGTCGGGGCGAGGCTCCCCGGTGTCGGGGCGCTGTCGGCGTACTGGCGGCGGGCGCTGGCGCCGGTGCTGACGGCGGCGGCCGGTGACGGACCGGTGCTGGACCTGCGCTCCGGCGCGTACGCGGCGACCTGGACCCCTCGTGGCGCGGTCGCCGGCCGGACCGTGACGGTGCGGGTGCTGCACGAGCGGGACGTCGACGGGGTGCCGGTCCGGTCGGTGGTCAGCCACTTCAACAAGGCCACCAAGGGTCGCCTCGTGCGGGACCTGCTGACCGCCGGGGCCCGGCCACGGACCGCCGACGGGCTGGTGGCGGCGCTGCGGGACCTGAAGTACACGGTGGTGGAGCAGCCGTCGGCGGCGGGCCGGCCGCGCGCGGTCGACGTCGTCGTCACCGAGCTGTAGGACAAGCCTCCCGCAAGATTTCCTCAAAGCTCGGCCGGATGTGTTCCGCCGGCGGCAGGCAGCGGCCACGGTAGGGGAACCCCGACGCCGCCCGAAGGAGTCCCGAGGTGGAACCCATCCTGCTCGACCGACCCCGGCCGCCGTCGATCCCGCCACCGCTGGACTGGCTGACGCTGGCCGACGCGTTCGAGGCGGCCTGCCTTCTGCGCTGCGTGACCCCGCCGACGGTGGCCGGGCCCCGGCGGACCACCCCCGCGTACCGGCCCGGGATCGTCGAGTTCAACCGCGAGGACGCCGCCCTGCGGATGCGTCAGCTACTCGACCGGCTCGACGTGCCCGTGACGCACGAACGTTCCGTGGGCGGTCTGCGCCGCCGCTTCGAACTGCACCGGCTGACCGTGCCGGTGGCCCGGCGGCACGCGTACGCGACCGCGTTGGAGACCGGCTGGCGGCAGGGACGGCGGGAGCTGCTCGGCGGGCCGGTGCCCGGCGCGTCGGCCGCCCGGCGCGTGTGGCGGCCCCGCCTCGCGGCGGCGGCCTGGCGTGCCGCGCTGCTGGCCGGCGGTCGGCACGTACGCCGGCACATCCTCGGGGTCCGGCTCACCGACCGGGAACTGGCCGCGGTGCTCGTCCGGGGCGCCGCCCTGCTGGAGGTCCCGGCCCTGCTGCGTCCCGGGACCGGCTGCTTCCTGGTCAGCGTCGCGCACGGCCCGGACCGGGAGCGCATCCTGGAGGCCGCCGAGTTGGGCGCCCCCCGCGAGGCGGACTGACGGGCCGCATCTGGGCGAACCGGGCGGGCCAGCTTGCGGTCGACCGCCCCGACGGCGCACAGTGCAGCCCGTGAACGCACGTGCCCGCCGAGCCACCGCGGCGCTGCTGGCCCTGGCGCTGGCGGCCGTGCTGCCCGGGTGCCGGGACGACGCCGCCCCGCCGCTGCAGATCCGCATCGCCACCGGCAGCCCCACCGCCGTGTACCACGCCTTCGGGCAGTCGCTGGCCACCATCCTGAACCGGGAGCTGCCGAACGTCCACGCCAGCGTGGTGGTGACCCCGGCGTCGGCGGAGAACGTCCGGCGGGTCGGCGCCGGCTCGGCCGAGCTGGGCTTCACCCAGGCCGACGTACTGCCCGCCGCCCCGGGGGCCGACCCGTCGGTGGCCGCGGTCGCCCGGGTGTACGACGACCTGCTGCACCTCGTCACCAACGCCGCCGGCGGGATCCGCACGCTCGCCGACCTGCGCGGCCGGCGGGTGTCGGTGGGCGCGCCGGGCTCCGGCACCGAGATCACCGCGTCCCGGCTGCTCGACGTCGCACGGCTGGGCGGCGAGGGCGTACGCCGGGAGCGGCTCGGCCTGGACGACTCGGTCGCTGCGCTGCGTGCGGGTCAGATCGACGCGTTCTTCTTCTCCGGCGGCCTCCCGGTGCGGGGGGTGGCGGAACTGGCCCGCGACCGGCACGTCCGGATCGTCGACCTCGGTGGGTGGACCGAGCCGCTGCGCGCCCGCCACCCCGGCGTCTACGTCTCCCGGGACGTCCCGCGCTCGGTGTACGGGGTGGAGCCGATCACCACCGTCGCCAATCCCAACTTCCTGATCGTCCGCGCGGACCTGCCGGAGTGGCTGGTCCGCGAGGTGACCCGGCTGCTGATGGAACGGCGGGAGGAACTGGCCGCGGCCCACCCGGCGGCCGGCCGGATGAGCCCCCGCTCGGCCATCACCACCACCCCCCTGCGGCTGCACCCGGGGGCCGCCGCCTGGTACCGCGCCGCGAAACCGTAAGGAAGGGTCCCCTCTTAACGCCTGGCGTAGTAGAAGGGTCCCTTCCTAACGTCCGTCGCTGGGGGCGGGTGGGGCGTC
Source organism: Micromonospora sp. WMMC415 (assembly GCF_009707425.1). Lineage (GTDB taxonomy): Bacteria > Actinomycetota > Actinomycetes > Mycobacteriales > Micromonosporaceae > Micromonospora. The sequence goes on from NZ_CP046104.1 coordinate 5,052,566, forward strand.
GCCGGCGTCGGGCGGCGCCGGGAACCACAGCGTGGCGCTGAGGCCGCGCGGCGAGTTCGGGCGCATGGTGAGCCGCCCGTCGGAGGCGTCCACGAGGACCGCGACGATGGTCAGGCCGAGCCCGGCGCCGTCGATGTTCTGGACCTCCGGCGCCCGCCAGAACCGCTCGGTCGCCTGGTCGAGCTGGCTCGCCGTCATACCCGGGCCGGTGTCGCGTACCTCCAGGCTCGTCCCGCCGTCGCCGTGCCGGACCGCCACCGTGACCTCGCCCCCGGCGCCGCTGAACTTCACCGCGTTGTCGATGAGCGCGTCCAGCGCCTGGTCGACGGCGGTCGGCACGGTACGGGCGTACGCCGGGGCGTCGCCCACGGCGAGGCGCAGCGTGACCGACCGCCGGCGGGCGAGCGGATCCCACGCCGCGACCCGGCTGGCGGCGATCGCCGCCGCGTCGACGGTGACCCGCAGGTTCTCGGTGCGCTCCGCCCGGGCCAGGGTGAGCAGGGCGTCCAGGACGAGGGCCAGCCGGTCGGTCTCCTCCAGCGCGAGCCGGTGCTCGGTGCGGCCGTCCGGATCCGTGAGGGTGGTTCCCAGCTCCTCCACCCGCAGCCGCAGCGCGGTCAGCGGGTTGCGGAGCTGGTGGCTGGCGTGCGCCACGAACGCCCGTTGCCGGTCCATCACGTCCGAGACCGCGTCGGCCATGTTGTTGAAGCTCGCCGCCAGCCGGCGCAGCTCCGGCGGCCCGAGCCGGTGCTGCACCCGGGCGTTCCGGTCCCCCTCGGCGATCTCGTGGGTCACCACGTCCAGCTCGGTGACCGGGCGCAAAACCCACCCGGCCAGCCCGAACGCGGTCAGCACGCAGGCCAGCACGGCGAGCAGGCCCGCGGCGGTGAGCACCAGCCACCAGGTGGTGACGGTCCGCCGGACCGTGGCGGCGGAGGTCGTGGTGACCACCGCGCCGAGCACCTCACCGCCGTCGTTGATCGGTACCGCGACCACGATCGGCCCGTCCAACCACGGCCACACCGACTCGGGTCCGCTGGCCTGCTGGCCGGAGAGCGCCACGTCGAGGGCGGCCCGGGTGCCGGGCGCGGGGCGCCAGCTCGCCGACGCCACGACGGTACGCCGGTCGCGGTCCACCACGGCGGCGCCGATGCCGTACAGATCGTCGTAGCTGTCCAGCTCGTTGTTCAGCGGGCCGGGGACGCCGCCGCGCAGCGCCGGCCCGGCCAGCGAGGCGAAGCGGGTGGCGTCGGCGAGCCGGTCCGCACGGACCCGCTCGGTCTCCCGGCTGGCCAGGGTGGCCGCCAGCGGCGTCTCCAGGGCGATCAGGACCAGCACCATCAGCAGCAGGTAGCTGATCACCAGACGGCGTCGCACCGCGCCTCACTCGCCGCGCAGCCGGTAGCCGACCCCGCGTACGGTCTCCACCAGGCGGGGATCGCCCAGCTTGCCGCGCAGCGAACCCACGTGCACCTCGACGGTGTGCCGGTCGGCCCAGGTGGTGCCCCAGGCGTCCAGCAGGATCCGGTCGCGGGGCACGGCCACGCCCGGCTGCCGGGCCAGGGAGAGCAGCACGTCGAACTCCTTGCGGGTCAGCGCCACCTCCCGGTCGTCGACACGGACCGTCCGGGCCCCCACGTCGATTCGGACCGGCCCCACCTCGATCAGGTTCCGCTCCGGGGCCGCGTGCGCCGCGCGGCGCAGCACCGCCTCGATCCGGGCCTGCAGCTCCACCATCGAGAACGGTTTGACCACGTAGTCGTCGGCGCCGAGGCGCAGCCCGAGCACCCGGTCCCGCTCCTCCCCCCGGGCGGTCACCGCGATGATGCCGAGCTGGCTGCTGCGCCGGCGCAGCTCGCGGCACAGGTCGGTGCCGTCGCCGTCGGGCAGGGTGAGGTCGAGCAGCACCAGGTCGCAGGGGGCGGCGGAGAGCGCGGCGGCGACCGTCGCCGCGTGTTCCACCTCGTAGCCCCGCCGGGTGAGCGCGGCGGAGAGCGCGGCAGCCACCCGGCGGTCGTCCTCGACCAGCAGGATGCGCACCGGCGTACCCCCAATCGTCTCCGTCGCCGACCACGAATGGTGACAGACGGCGGCGCCGAGCGGGAGGGCCGGTCGCGGGCAGCCTTAGGCTGCCGGTGTGATCTACAAGCTGCTGGCCACCACGGAATGGGACGACGCGCTCGCCGCCGGGCATTTCACCGGCACCGCGCTGGACCATCAGGACGGCTTCGTCCACCTGTCCGGGCCGGACCAGGTGGTCGAGACCGCCCGGCGGCACTTCACCGGCGCCACCGGGCTCACCCTGCTGACGGTCGACCCGGCCCGGCTGGGCGGGCGGCTGCGTTGGGAGCCGTCCCGGGGCGGCACGCTCTTCCCGCACCTGTACGGGCCGCTACCGGTCACCGCGGTGGTGGCCGCGACGGCGCTGCCGGCGGACGTCCCGGTCGCCGACGCGGTGGCGGCGCTGGTCGGCTGAGCCGCTGAGCGGGTGGCTATGCTACGCCAGTCCGTCCGCCCGGATCGTGACGTTCCGGGCGGAGCCGGTGACGGCGTCCCGGACCGCCGCGGCTGGCCGCCCCCGGGCGCTCCCGACGTGGCGCGACGCCGCGCCCCGAGACCGATGCGAGATGACATGACTGACACCAACGACCGGCCGCCGGTCTTCGTCCACCCCAGTGCCGACGTGGAGGCCGGCGCCCAGGTGGGTGACGGCACGAAGGTCTGGCACCTGGCCCACGTCCGATCCACCGCCCAGGTGGGCGCGGGCTGCGTCATCGGCCGCAACGTGTACGTCGACGCCGGGGTGACGGTCGGCGACCTGGTGAAGATTCAGAACAATGTCTCGGTGTACCAGGGTGTGACCCTCGAGGACGAGGTCTTCGTCGGCCCGTGCGCGGTCTTCACCAACGACTTCCGGCCCCGCGCGCAGAACCCGGACTGGACCATCACCCCGACCCTGGTCCGCCGGGGCGCCTCCATCGGCGCCAACGCCACCCTCGTCTGCGGCATCGAGGTCGGCGAGTACGCCATGATCGCCGCCGGGTCCGTGGTGACCAAGGACGTCAAGCCGTACCAGCTGGTGGCCGGGAACCCGGCCCGCCCGAGGGGCTGGGTCAACGAGAAGGGCGAGGTGGTCTCCCGCGACGTGGACAACCCGCCGGCGCAGCACTGACGGACGCGACGACGGCCGGCCTTGCCGAAGGCTGAGCACGCGGACGACGACGGCCCCGACCGTTTCGGTCGGGGCCCGTCCTGTCGGGCGGTCGGGTTCAGTAGAAGTTCTCGTAGAGGCCTTGGAGGAACACCGCCTGGCCCACCGAGAGCGCGACCAGGCCGGCGACGACCCCACCGGCCCACCGCCGGGGCAGGTTCCGGGTCCACGCGTCGACCACCAGCCCTGCCGAGGCCGCGACCAGCGGGTAGAGGAAGGCCCAGGTCCGCTCCACCTCACCCGGACGCAGCTTGGTCAGTTCCGACGGCAGCGACGCCCAGACGAGCATGACGACAACCAGCACGAGCACCAGCACCGGCCGGCGGGAGCCGGGCACCTTCACGACGAGGCCGGCGATTCCCAGCACGGCCAGCGGAAGACCCGCGTAGATCAGCCAGGCCGCCGGGCTCGCCACGATCCAGTACGGGTCGTAGGGCCGGGCGGCCTGTGGTGACGCCTGGTAGGAGGCGAAGACGTCGAAGCCGAGCGTGAGCCACGCCAGGGCCAGCACGGCGACGCCACCGGCCGCGGCCGCGCCCAGCAGCCGCGCTCCGGTGCGCAGCCCGGTCTGGATCAGCACCGCCAGCGTCGCCGCGATGACGATGAACGAGGTGGCGAACGTCATCAGGGTGCCCACCCCGAGCACCGCACCGGCCGTGGCGGCGACCGGCGCGGACCGCCGGTGGATCGCGAGGACGAACAGGGCCGCACTCATCGTCATCACCGTCGCGAAAACGGTGTCCAGGTTGGTGTAGGACAGCATGAGCGGTCCCGGCGCCGCGGCGAAGAGCACCGCCCCGATCCGGCCGGCCCGCTCCCCGCCCAGGGTCCGGCCGATCAGCCAGGCCGACACGGCCGCGGCGAAGGCGACCACCGCGATCGCGACGGCGATCCGCAGGGGGTGGGACGCACCGACGACCCGGAAGAGCAGGTACAGGAAGACCAGCACCCCGGGGGGATGCGTCCAGGAGTTGTAGGAGTCGAACTCCGGGCCGAGGTCTGGGTGTTGCTCGATGAAGCCGCGCACTCCGAGCTCGTACACGAAGTGCAGGTCGGAGGTGTAGTACGCCACCCGGTCCGGCTCGGTGCTCAGTCCCCGGGTGAGGTGGCGCCATTCGCCCCGGACCAGGGCGATCGTGGCCGCCGTCGTCACCCCGGACACGACGACGAGGGCGAGTGCCGACCATCTCGGCATCCGTAGTCGAGTGGTGATCAACCAGGCGACGGCGGCCAGGACCACGCCGGCCGGTATCACGGTCAGGGCCAGCTCGTCCCACACCGGGATGAAGACGCCGTAGATCGGGGGCCGCTTGAAGGCGCCGAACTGGATCGGCGGCCGGTGGTGGCTGAACCACCAGAAGCCGTACAGGGCGGCGGCGGTGGCGGCCATCGCGACGACCGGCCAGATCCCCCAGCGCAGCGCCGGCGGGTCCGAATGGTCCGCCGCCGGCGCTTCCCGGCCCTCCGCCGGTGGCGGCTGGTCGGCGTCGACGGCCGGACCCGGGGCTTCGGCGCTTCGGCCCTCCCGGCCGAATTCTTCGATCACCTCACATCCCCTCATCGGTCGGAGGATCGGGCCGTGCAGCGGCGGCGGCACGGGTGGCCCTGCCTCGACACTGTAGAGGATGCCGCCCTGACCCGGGGGGACGTCACATCCACAGTAGAGGGCCCCGACCGTGGCCGGTCGGGGCCCTCCAAGGCGGAGCGGGATCAGCCGCCGATGACGACGCGGCGCACGTCTGCCCAGCGGGCCGGGTCGGTGACGCGGCGACCGTCCACCAGCACGCGCACCGACGGCAGGTCGCTCGCGGCCAGGGTCCGGTACTCCGCGTGGTCGGCCTGGATCAACGCGGCCGTGACCTCCTGGCCCTCGTACGGCGGCAGGCCGTGCGCGGCGAGCTCCTCGGAGCTGTACATCGGGTCCGACACGTACGGCCTGGCACCCCGGGCGCGCAGCGCCTCGACGGTCGGGAAGACGCCGGAGAACGCCGTCTCCTTGACCCCGCCCCGGTACGCCGCGCCCAGCACCAGGACACCCACGTCGGTCAGGTCGCCGTACGCCGCGGCGAGCAGATCCACCGCGTACTCCGGCATCGCCGCGTTGGCCTCCCGGGCGGAGCGGACCACCGTGGCGGCCGGGTCGTTCCACAGGTACATCCGCGGGTAGATCGGGATGCAGTGCCCGCCGACGGCGATGCCCGGCGTGTGGATGTGGCTGTACGGCTGCGAGTTGCAGGCCTCGATGACCTTGAGCACGTCCACGCCGACGCTGTCGGCGAACCGCGCGAACTGGTTCGCCAGGCCGATGTTGACGTCCCGGTACGTGGTCTCGGCGAGCTTGGCGAGCTCGGAGGCCTCGGCGGAGCCGAGGTCCCACACGCCGTTCGGGCGGGGCAGGTCGGCGCGCTCGTCGAAGTCGAGCACGGCCTGGTAGAACTCGACGCCGTGCGCGGCCGAGGTCTCGTCGATGCCGCCCACCAGCTTGGGGTAGCGGCGCAGGTCGGCGAAGACCCGGCCGGTGAACACCCGCTCCGGGCTGAAGACCAGGTGGAAGTCCTTGCCGGCGGTCAGGCCGGAGCCCTCCTCCAGCATCGGCGCCCAGCGGGTGCGGGTGGTGCCGACCGGCAGCGTGGTCTCGTAGCTGACCAGCGTGCCCGGCTTGAGGCCCCGCGCGATGGCCCGGGTGGCGTCGTCCATCCAGCCGAAGTCCGGGACGCCCTCGGCGTCCACGAAGAGCGGCACGACCACGACGACGGCCTCGGACTCGGCGACCGCCGTGGCGGTGTCGGTGGTGGCCGACAGCAGACCGGCGGCGACCACCTCCTTGAGTTTGACGTCCAGGTCGGTCTCGCCGGGGAACGGCACCGCACCGTCGTTGACGAGGCTCACGACCCGCTCGGACACGTCGGCACCGATGACCCGGTGCCCCTTCGACGCGAACTGCACGGCCAGCGGCAGCCCGATCTTCCCGAGGGCGACGACGCAGATGTTCATGACTACTACTTTCCTCCTAGTGGAAGCCTGCGCCGCAGGCGGGCCATCAACCGGCGCGGCGTTACGGGTGCTACGGCGATGACGAGCTGGCCCTTGTGGTTGGTGGTGGTGGTCAGGACGTGCAGCCGGGCGCCGCGACGCAGCACCGCCCGCTGGGGCACCGGGCGCCGGGCGCCGCGCAGCGCGGCGACGCCGATGGCGCCGAACGCGTCCACGTGCGTCTGGACGGTGCGCAGCTCACCGCCGGGGCCGGCGCCGTCCAGCAACCGGTCCAACGGAATACGGGCCCGCACGGTCGTGCCCGTGGCGTCCGGGACGACCGAGACGGTCACGCCGGTCACGTCGCCGGCGGCGAGCCGGACGGCCGACGCCAGCTCCGGCAGGTCGTGCCGCGGGCTGCGGGCGGTCACCAGCAGCGCCCGGGACCCCTCGAAGGCGGCCGAGACGGTGTCGAGCCGGGCGACCCAGTCGGCGGCAGTGTCGGTGATCTCGTACCAGGCGTCCGGGATGCGCAGGTGCGGGTCCCGGAAGCCCGGGTAGCCGGCGTACCAGCGCTCGCCGTCGACCACCGCGGGCGGGATGCCCAGTTCGGCGTCCTGCCGGATCACCGCGAGCAGGTGGTCGGTGTCGCCGTACCGGGCGGCGGCCAGGCGGACCCGGGCCTCGATCGGGAGCCGGTCGCGGATGCGGTCGGTGAGGTGCCCCTCGGCGAGGGCCCGGACGCCGGCGACCACCCGGTCCTGGACGTCGCGCTCCAGCCGCAGGAAGTCGTTCTCCAGCAGCTTGGCGATCTCCCAGGTGAAGTGACGCAGCAGCACCGCGTCCCGCTCCGGGCCGGCCTCGACCAGCTTGGCGACGAACGCGACCAGGTCCTCGGCGCAGCGCAGCCGCTCGAGGTGGCGGCTCTTGTAGGTGATGTTGCGAGCGTTGAGCCGGCGGACCGCGAAGTAGTAGTCGTAGTCGGCGAGGACGGAGACGCGGCGGGCCCGGACGCAGGCCTCGATGGTGAACGGCTGGTCGCTGCCGACCGGCATGTCCTCCGGGTAGCGCAGGCCGTACCGCTCGATCAGCTCCCGGCGGAACAGCTTGGTGTTCGACAGGGACCAGGGCAGGGCCGAGTCGAACAGGTCGACGTCGGCGGTGGTCTCCGCGTAGATCGCCTGGTGGATGTAGCGGCTGTTCACGCCGACCAGGCGTCCCAGCACCACGTCGGAGTCCCACCGGTCGGCGGCGGCGACGAGCCGCTCCAGCGCCTCCGGCCCGAGGTAGTCGTCGGAGCCGATGAAGAAGACGTACCGGCCGGTGGCCAGTTCCAGCGCCCGGTTACTCGGCGCGGCCGGGCCGCCGGAGTTGGGCTGGTGCACCACCTTCACGGTGCCCGGGTAGAGGCGGGCGAACCGGTCCAGCTCCCGGCCGCTGCCGTCGGTGGAGCCGTCGTCGACGGCGATGACCTCCAGCCGGTCCCGCCCGATCGTCTGCTCCACGAGGGAGGTCAGGCACCGGGTCAGGTACGGCATCGTGTTGTAGACCGCGGTGACGACCGTGACGTCGGGGGTGCTCACGTGCCGACCCCGAGCGCGGGCCGCGGGTCGCCCGGAGCGGGCTCGCCGGCGCGCCCCGGCGCGGGCGGGCGACCCGGCAGCAGCCGGCGGTAGACCGAGTCCAGCACCTCGGCCTGCGCCTCCCACGTCCAGCTCTGGAGCAGGCCCGGCCGGTCGTACGCGGCCCGGTAGCGCTCCGGGTCGGCCAGCACCGCCGTGACCGCGCGGACGAAGTCGGCCACGTCCTCGGCCCGGAACACCTCGCCCTGGCCGGTGGAGCGGACCGTGCCGGCCATCGTCTTCACGTCGCTGACGATCATCGGCAGCCGGGCGTGCGAGTACTCGAAGAATTTGGTGATCAGCGCGATCTCGTGGTTGGGCCAGTGGTGGATCGGGATGACCCCGGCGTCCGCGCCGGCCAGGAACGGCACCACCTGCCAGTGCGCCACGTACGGCAGGGCGTGCACCCGGTCGGCGACGCCGAGCTTCCGGGCACGGGCCAGCACCCCGGACACGTACGGGCCGTCCGGCTTGTTGACCACCAGCGCGACGTGGACGCCGGGCAGCCGCGGGAGCGCGTCGACCATGATGTCCAGGCCGCGCTGCCGGGCGGCGGCGCCGCTGTAGACCAGCAGCGGCACGTCCGGGCCGACCCCGCAGCGGGCGCGCAGGTCCGGCGCGGCGGCGTCCGGGTCGAGGTCCTCGGAGCCGGCCGCCGGAGCGTTGAGCACGACGTCCGGCGTCTCCGCGAGCCGGTGCTCGCGCTGGAGCAGTTCGGCGAGGCCGTCGGAGACCGTCACCACCGCGTCGGCGTACGGGGCGTACTCCCGCTCGTGCGCCATGTGGGCGGGCAGCCAGCGGGCGTTGTCCTGCCACGGCTTGAGCCCGGGCAGGAACTCGTGCGCGTCCCACACCACCTTGATCTCGCGGCCTCGCGCCCGGGCCCGGATCTTCGCCCGTGCGGCCACACCGAGCATCCGGAAGTCGTTGGCGTGGATCAGGTCCGGCGCCAGCTCGTCGATCACCGGGCCGTACGCCAGCTCGTAGTCCCAGAGGCTCGGCTCCAGCCGCCGCCACGCGCCGTCGCCCTTCACGGACTCCCAGAACAGCGTGTATGCGCGGTCCCACGGGTTGCGGAACTTCCGCCGCGTCCGGGCCTGGGTCAACATCCAGTAGCGGCCGGAGACCCAGGTGGCGGAGAGCTTGGCGAGACCCTGCTCGGCGCGCAGGAGCCGGCGGCGCAGCGTCAGCCGGGGGGTGCCGGGAGCGGCCACGGCGAGCTGGGCGGCCCGGACCTCGAGGTCGGCCCGCCACGCCTTCACGCTCTGCTGACGGTGGGCGGCGACGCCGTTCGGCGGATAGGCCAGCGGCCAGCGCAGCCAGGCCCGCCGGAACTCGTGCCGCCGCCGGGCCAGCGGTGCGGGCATCGACAGCAGCCGCACCTGCGCCCGGCCCAGCTGCCAGGTCCGCTCCTCGGTCACGGGCGAGCGGCCCAGCAGGACGACCTCCCAGCCGGCCTCGGCGGCCGAGCGGGCGGCCTTCTGCACCCGGGAGTCACCGTTCACACCGTTGTCGACCAGCATGACCACCCGCCCGCGCGGCTGCGCGGCAGCGCCGTCCATCGCCATCGTGCCCGTTTCCGCCTCTCCTGCGGACCGCTGTTCGCCTTCGTGGACGGCCCGCACCGAGCGGGACCGTCGGCTCATCACGCCGGAGCCGGCCCGCGAGCCTCCGCGAGTCTACGCGAGGCGCACCCCGAGCTGCCGCCACCTCGCGACCCCGCGACCGGGCGCCCGGCGCCCCTGCCCTGAGCTGCGGTTCGGGCGCCGGGCGCGCGGATCAGCGGGACACGGGCTCCGGCGGCACGAGGGACGTGGTGACCGTCAGGTCGGTGCGTAGGCGGCCCAGCTGCCACCCGATCGAGACGCCGAACACCCCGGCCACCACCACGCGCTCGGTACGGGCGAGGTCGAGCTTGGGCAGCACATCCCGCCAGACGATCTTCCACAGCACGCGGGGACGCACAATCCGGTAACCGGGGTAGAAGACCGACGTGTGGAACCACCGGGCGGCCGAGCTGTGGGTGCGCTCCAACCGGGACACGACCAGCTCCGGCCAGAGCGCCTCGCTCCCCTTCGCCCGCCGCCGGGCCACCGAGATCGCCTTGCCGGGGACGCGGTAGACGGCCAACTGCTCGGCCCGGTACACCGGGCGCCGCCGCTCGCCGGCGTCGATCGGCAGCAGGCGCACCCGCTCGTCAACCTCGGACCGACGCCACTGGAGCGGGTCGTTGGTGATCACATCGACCCGGTAGCCCCGGTCGAGGAGGCGCTGGACGTACTGCCGGACGAGCTTGAACTGCGGGGGGCTGATCGAGACCAGCACGACCCGCGGCGCGCCCGTGTCCAGCGGCAGCGGACCGGGCGGCACGGTCCCACCGGTCGCCTCGGTGGCGTCCGTCGCGGCCACCACGGGCGCCGCCTCCTCGCCCGGTACGGGCACCTCGGCCGCCAGCACCTCGGCCGCCTCGCTCACCTCGGCCGGCGCGTACACCTCCCGCAATCGGGTCGCGACCGCCTCCCGCCCGTACCGCTCGACCAGGGTGGCCCGCGCCGTCGGCAGGTCCAGTTCGTCGATGTGCTTGCGCAGCTCGCGGTAGCCCTCCACGAGCACCGCCGGGTCCTCGCTCACCTCGACCAGGAGGCCGGCCCGCCGGTTGAGCCCGCTCAACGTCTCCTGCGGGCCCTCGCTCGCCGCCACCAGAACCGGCGTGCCACAGGCGACGGCCTCCACCACGGTCATCCCGAACGTCTCGGCCGGGCTGGCGTGCACGAGCAGGTCGTGCGCACGCATCAGGCTGGGAACCTCCACCGGCGACACCGCCGGGCGGAGGTCCACCCGGTCGCCGTACGGGCTCCGCGCGGTCTCCTCGCGGATCCGCTCCACGAGCGGCCCGGCGCCGACCAGCGTCAGCGTGGCCGCCGGCTCCTCGGCCGCCACGGTGAAAAACGCCGACAGCAGCCGGTCGACGCCCTTCTGCTCGCTCAGCCGGCCCACGTACAGCCACCGCAGCAGGTCCCGCGGCGGCTCGGTGCGCGGCGCGAAGTCGGCGAAGTCGATGGCGTTGGGAACGACGCGCAGCTTGTGCTCGTGGTGCGGGAACTCGTCCCGGACCTGGTCGTACAGGTACCGGCTGACGCACAGGAACACGTCGGCCCGGTGCAGCGCCTCCTCGTAGAGCCGGCGGGCGGCGGGCTGCTTGAAGATCGGCCGCAGGAAGCTGGCGTGCTCGGTGATCACCACCCGGGCGTCGGGCCGGGCCAGCCGCTGGGCGACCACGCCGCCGTAGATGCCGGTGTGGCCGTGCACGATCGGGGCCTCGATCTGGCCCGTCGGCAGGGTACGGCGCATCGCCTCGACGTGCCCGAGGGCCCAGGCGGCGTAGTCACGCCGGGACGAGATGGGCACCGGGACCCGGGTGACCTCCCCCGCCGGCGTGTCCCGCACCAGCGGGCCGACCCGTCCGGCCAGGCGCGCGGCGGCGAGGGAGATCGCCTCGACGTCCGGGGCGTCGTACCGGTACGGCCAGTCCTCGGTGTGCAGGACGGACACCCGCGGATGCTCCGCCCGGACCGCGCCGATGGTGGCTTCCACGAACGCACCGGCCAGCGGGTTGTTCGCCGACGGGTACCAGGGCGTGACGACCGCCAGGTCGGCCGGGGCGGGCCGGCGACCCGGCTCGGGCACCGGCTCGAAGGTGACGGCGAGGCCGGCCCACCGCCGGGCCGCGTCCCAGGCCGCGGGGAAGCCGTACGGGTCGCCGACGACGAGCAGGTCGGCGCCGCGCAGCGGGCCGTTGCGGTCGCGCAGCAGCCGCCGGGCGGTCCGGGAGGTGGCCCGCGGGTCACCGCTCTCCACTCGGTGCAGCGCAACGCCCGCCGGCAGGTCGACGTGACTCCATTCAGGCATGTCGGGCACGACGAGCGCGACGCGCGCGCCGTCGGCGGTCAGCCGGGCCGCGTGCTGCTCGGCCGCCCGGACCCGGTGCGGGCCGAGGGCGAGGTAGACGACCTGACGGGGTTCGGTACTCAACGGGACTCCTCGACCAGCGCGCGCATCCGGGCCTCCCACGGCTGCAGCGTCGCGCTCCTCGTGTACATGTCGGCATGCTGTTGGGCGGCAGCGTGCCGGGACGGGTCCTGCTCCCGGGCGGCCTTGGCGGCGGCGACGAACGACTCGGCCACGGAGTCTGCGTCCAACCGTTCGCCGGCGAACCACAGCGGGTAGCCCTGCAGCACCTCGGCGGCGGCGATGTCCGGCCGGTGCACCGATACGACCGGCTTGCCGGAGGCCATGTACTCGAAGACCTTGCCAGATGTGACGTACCTGGCGCCGGGCACGCAGAAGACCAGCACGTCGGTCTCCGCGTACACCTGCGCCACGTCGGCCTTGCCGAACGAGCCCCGGTATCGGACCCCGACGTCCTCGTGCTGGAGCAGCTGCTCCCGCAACGTTTCGGCGGTCTGGGCGAAGAAGCCGAGGTGGCCGTGGACGTGCAGCTCGGCGTCGGCCATGACCGGGTCGGTCCGGGCCTTGCGCCAGCCCTCGAACAGCACGCCGAGCGGCAGGTACGGGGTCACCGTGCCGAGGTAGCCGAAGCGCAGCGGGCGGTCCGGGGCGGGCGGCTGGAACGCGGGTCTGCCGACGAACTCCGGCTCCCAGCCGTTCGGCACGACAGTCATCCGGTCGGCGGCGAAGGGGTAGCGCTCGGCGTACCACTGGCGCATGCCGTCGTTGACGTACACGATCTCGGCGGCGTCCCGCAGCACGCGCGCCTCCCAGGTGGCCGTACGCGTGCCCGGGCCGAACCGGACCTCCTCGGTGAACTGGTTGAAGGTCCAGGCGTCCCGGTAGTCGACCACGTACGGCACCCGCCAGGAGCGACCCAGGAACCAGGCGGCGGCGAACGATACGAACGGGTTGCCCGTGGCGACGACCAGGTCGAAACGGTTCCGGGCGTGCAGCGCGAAGGCGCGCTTGAGCAGGCCCGGAATCCAGCCGATGTAGTGCTCCGGCAGGAACAGGCTCTGCATCCGCCGGTAGAACCGGTCGGCTACCACGGGCACGGCCTTGCGGAGCCGGCTGAACCGGCGGACGTCGGTCTCCCAGTGGTACGTGTTCATCGGCGGCCGCTCGACGCGTACCCGCGGGTCGACGGTCGCCTCCAGCGTCTCGTCGCTGCCGCCCTCCAGGTAGTAGCTGAAGAACTCCCGGGGGGCGGTGATCACTGTCACATCCCAGCCGGCCTCCGCGTAGTGGTTGGCCGTCGCCCGGGCGCGGAAGACACCGCTGGCCCGGCTCGGCGGAAAGAAGAAGGCCAGGTAGAGCAGGCGGGGACGCCGGCCGGCGGGGCCGGCGGGCTGCACATCTCGTCGCATCGCGCTTTCTTCGCTCGGTGTCGTGGCCACGGCGGGGCACCGGGGCCTTGGGTCGGGCGGCGCTCAGGCCGAGGGCCTGCTCCCCATCTCGACATGGTGCCCTACGGCCGCCGCGTCGGCCGGGGCGGCGGTGTCGCCGGCTGCGGCGGGCAGCAGCCGGGCGTAGAGCTCGTCGAGGATCTCCGCCTGCGCCTCCCAGGTCCACGAGGACAGCAGCCCGGGCCGCTGATATGCCGCCCGGTAGCGCCCCGGGTCGGCCAGCACCAGCCGGACCGCCCGGGCGTAGTCGTCCACGTCCTCCGCCCGGAACACCTCGCCCTGCCCCGTCGACCGTACCGTCGCCGCCATTGTCCGCACGTCGCTGACGACCATGGGGAGGCGCGCGTGCGAATACTCGAAGAACTTTGTGATCAGCGCGATCTCGTGGTTGGGCCAGTGGTGGATGGGGATCACCCCGACGTCGGCCGCGGCCAGGAACGGCACGACCTGCCAGTGCGCCACGTACGGCAGCACGTGCACCCGGTTCGCCACGCCGAGCTCGGCAGCCCGGGCGACGAGTCCCTGGACGTACGGACCCGTGGGCCGGTTGACCACGAACACGGCGTGCGCGCCGTCCAGCAGGGGCAGCGCCTCGACCATCGTTCCCAGGCCCCGCTGTTCGGCGGCGGCTCCGCTGTAGACCAGCAGCGGCACCTCCGGCGGCACCCCGCAGAGCGCCCGCACGTCCGGCCCCGGCGCGTCGTCGCTCGCCGCCGGCTCCGGGTACGCCTCCGGCGCGTTCAGCACGACGGTCGGCAGCTCGGGCAGGCCGTGGGTGTCACGCAGCAGCTCGGCCAGCGAGTCCGACACGGTCAGCACCGCGTCGGCGCAGGGCGCGTACTCCCGCTCGTGGGCCGCGTGCGCCGGGAGCCAGCGGGCGTTGTGCGCCACCGGCCGGACGCCGGGCAGGAACTCGTGGGCGTCCCAGACGAGCTTGATCTCACGCTGCCGCGCCCGGGCCCGGATCTTGGCGCGCGCCCCGACCCCGAGCATCCGGAAGTCGTTGGCGTGGATGAGGTCCGGCGCCAGCCGGTCGACCACCGGCCCGAACGCCAGTTCCCAGTCCCACAGGCCGGGCGCCAGGCGCCGCCACGCGCGGTCGCCCATCAGTCGCTGCCAGAACGCCGTGTACGCCCGGTCCCAGGGGCCGTGCAACGTCCGCGGTGCGCGTTTCCGCTGGGCGGCGCGGAAGTCGACCCAGCGTTCAAGCAGACCGGCGGCGAACTCCTCGGCACGCAGCCGGGTCGTGGAGCCGGACCCGGCCGCGCGCAGGCCCAGATCGGTCCGCCAGGCCCGCACCCACTGCTTCCTGTGGGCGGCCAGACCGCCCGGCGGGTACGCAAGGGGCGCGCGAAGCCAACGGCGGCGGTACTCGTGCCGGTGCTTGGCGAGGGTGGCCGGGACGGGCAGCAGCCGGACCTCGGCGTCACCGAGCCGCCAGGTCTCGGACAGGCCGGACGGGGAGCGGCCGAGGAGGATCACCTCCCAACCGGCGGCGGCGGCGGACCGGGCCGTCTTCTGGACCCGGGAGTCACCTCTGACACCGTTGTCCACGAGCATCACGATCCGCCCGCGCCGGGCACCTGTGGACATCATCCGGCCCGCGTCCCTTTCGTCATCGTCGTCCCCACCCGGGGCCTGGCGAGTCTACGGTAGCCACCATCTCCGGCTGGCTAGACTCCGTCTGTAAGGTGACCGCAGCCGAAGATCGACGCCGGCCCCTCCACCGGCGACCGAACGCGCGGCACGACACCGGCCGCGCCGGCCCCCGGAGACTTGGAGTACCGCCACGTGAAGGTCCTCAGCGTCGTCGGTGCCCGACCTCAACTGGTCAAGCTCGCACCGATCGCCCGCGCGTTCGCGGGCACGGAGCACCGACACGTCATCGTGCACACCGGCCAGCACTACGACGTCGACCTGTCCGATGTCTTCTTCACCGGCCTCGGCATCCCCGCGCCCGACGTGCACCTGGGCATCGGCTCAGGCAGCCACGGGGTGCAGACCGGGCACGCTCTCGCCGCCCTCGACCCGGTGCTGGCCGCCGAGCGGCCGGACTGGGTGCTGGTGTACGGCGACACCAACTCGACGCTGGCCGGCGCCCTGTCCGCGGTCAAGCAGCACCTGCGGGTGGCTCATCTGGAGGCGGGCCTACGCTCGTTCAACCGGCGGATGCCCGAGGAGCACAACCGGGTGCTCACTGACCACGCGGCCGACCTGCTGCTCGCGCCGACCGAGGAGGCCCTGCGGCACCTCGCCGCCGAGGGCCTGGCGAGCCGCTCGGTGCTGGTCGGCGACGTGATGGTCGACGTCTGCCTCGCCGTGCGGGACACCGTCCTCGCCGGCGGCCGACCCGCCCCCGCCCTTCCGGAGGGGATCGATCCGGCCGAGCCGTACCTGGTCGCCACCCTTCACCGGGCGGAGAACACCGACGACCCGGACCGGCTGGCCGCCCTGGTCGACGCGCTGGCCGGCCTGCCGGTGCCGGTGGCGCTGCTGGCCCACCCGCGCCTGTCCGCCCGTGCCGACGAGTACGGCGTCAAGCTCGAGCGCGGCGCGCTCCGGCCCGGCCGTCCCCTGCCGTACGCCGGCATGGTGGCGGCGGTGCTCGGTTCGGTGGGCGTGCTCACCGACTCCGGCGGCCTACAGAAGGAGGCGTTCCTGCTGGGCCGCCCGTGCACCACGCTCCGGCCGGAGACCGAGTGGCCGGAGACCCTCGACGGAGACTGGAACCGCCTCGCCCCGGACCCGCACCTGATGGGCACGGCGGCCTGGACCGCGGCGGCCACCCGACCGGCGCCGGACGCCGCCCGCGGCGAGCCCTTCGGGGACGGGCGGGCCGCCCGCCGGGTGGTGAACGTCCTGGCCGACGCCCTCGCCTGATCCCCCGCACCGCCCCTCACCCGCAGGAAGAGATCGTCGAACGCCACCATGCCGAGCAGATTGTCCCCCCTCGCCACCCTGGCCCGGGCCGCCCGCCCGCGGCCCCGCCGGGGCGCCCGCCCGCACGTCATCTACCTGGCCATCGGCTTCCCGCCCGCAGCCAAGAGCTCCGCTTACCGGATGCGGGAGACCGCCAACCAGTTCGCCGCACGCGGCTGGGACGTCACAGTGGTCACCATCGCCGACGAGTCGTGGGAACGCGAGTACGGCGTCGACCACACCCTCTCCGAGGGCGTCGACCCGCGCATCGTCGTCGAGCGGCTGCCGCTCGCCCGGGCCGACCTGGAGACCGACGTCCGCGCGTACTCCGAGGCCCGCTCCCTGCACCCGCAGCAGTGGATCGAGCAGCAGCGCCGGCAGGAGTTGCAGGTCTTCCCGGAGCCGGTCTTCGGCGGCTGGCGGCCGGAGCTGGAGAAGGCGCTGCTGCGCATCCACCGCGAGCACGCCGCCGACCTGCTGATGACCACCTGCGCCCCGTACGTCAACCTGGCGGCCACCTGGCGGCTGTGGGAGGAGTACCGGGTGCCGTACGTGGTGGACTTCCGCGACGGCTGGTCGGTGGACGTGATCGGCGGCCGGGCGGCCTTCGCCGAGACCTCACCGGCCGGTCGTTGGGAGTCGAAGGTGCTGGCCGAGGCCCGGGCGGTCTGGTGCGTCAACGAGCCGATCGCCGACTTCTACCGTGAGCGGTACCCGGCCCTGCGGGGCCGCGTACGCGTCGTGCGCAACGGCTACGACGAGGACTGCGTCCCGGCGACCACGCACCGCGCCGACCCGGCCGCGGGGCTGACCTTCGGCTACCTCGGTTCGATCAACTTCGCGCCCGCCCTGCTCGACTCCGTGCTCACCGGATGGCGGCTGGCCCGCCGGGAGGATCCGCTGCTCACCCGCAGCCGGTTCGAGGTGCGCGGGCACATCGGCGCGGGCGCGCTGCGCGAGGCGAACGCGCACATGGAGCTGCTGCGGGCCGCCGAGGGCGACGGCGTCGAGTTCGGCGGGCCGCTGCCGAAGGCGGAGGTCGCCGCCGCGTACGGCCGGTGGGACGCGCTGGTGCTGATGCTGGTGGGCGGCCGCTTCGTGACCTCCGGCAAGGTGTACGAGTACGCCGCGAGTGGCCTGCCCGTGCTCTCGGCGCACGAGGTCGACCACGACGCGGCGCGGGTGCTCGCCGGGCACCCACTGTGGACCGGTGCGGTCGGCCTGGACCCGCGCCGCCTCGCGGACTCGTTCATCACGGCGGCACGACTGGCCGTCGAGGCCACCGACGACCAGCGTTCCGCGGCCCGGGCGCACGCCCTCCGGTTCACCCGCGGGGCGCAGCTCGCCCCGGCCGTCGCGGAGGCGACCGCGCTGGTGACCGGCGCACCGGCGCGCGACACCGACGGCGTTCCCAGCGAAGGCGGACAGGCATGACGAAGGTGCTCATCGTGGTCGGTGAACGGCCGCAGCAGGTGTCGGTGCTGCGCGAGGCGCTGCGCCGGTTCCGTGACCAGGGTGCCTCGATCAGCGTCGTCGGGGACGTCGACGCCGAGAACCTGGGACTGGATCCGGCCGTCGCCGAGGTCCGTACGCTGCCGGCCGAGCCGGTGGACCCGAAGCTCCGCCGGGCACTGGCCCGGACCCCGCAGCCGTCCCGCGCCCTGTGGCTGCGGGCCTGGGCGGATCCCTGGGTGCGCCGCCGCACCCGGACGGCCGACGTGCTGGTCGCGCTCGACCCGACCGCCGTCCACACGGTGTGGGAGATGGCTCAGCGGCAGCCCAGGGCCGACGCCTGCAACGGGATCGGAGCGGCGGGCCGCATCGTCCGGGCCCGGCACGAGGGCACCCACCGGGTGACCCGGCGTCCGGCGGAGCAGCTGTCCGCCCGCGCCGGCATCGCGGTGCGCGGTGCGCGGCGGGCGGCCGTGACCGGAGCCCGAGAGTCGCTGGAGGCCGCGATGGCCCCGGCGGTGCTCCGCAGCCGGGTGGGCGGGCGGTTCTGGCGCTCGGCCGTGGCCGCGCCCGGGCTGCCGGAGCGGGTCCGCGTGGCCCTCGCGTACCGGGTGCACCTGCGCTCGGTGCAGGCCGGGCGTCCCGGCCTGGCGGCGGCGACCACCGCCGCGGCCGCGGGCCGGATCGGCGGCCGGAAGAGCCGCGCCGACCTGCTGACCCGGGAGGCCGCCGACGAGCTGGCCCTGGGTCACGTCCCGGTCTGCCTCCCCGAGGCGGTCGCGGCCGAGCTGGCGCTCGCCGACGAGTTCCTCGCCCGGCAGCCGGCCCGCGCGGCGAAGTCGCTGCACAAGGCGCTGCGGCTGCTGTTCCACCGGGTACCGCACTTCGACCAGCTCTCCTCGCCGCTGGCCGAGCGGCCGGCCGAGTTCCTGGCGCCGCTGCGGGCCAGCGCCGCTGCCCGGGCGCTGGCCACTCCGCGCGGCCGCGCGACGGCCGCCGCGCGGCCCCCGGCCGACCGGCCGCTGCGTCTGCTCGTCATGACCAACGGCAACGCCCACTTCCTGCGGGAGATCCGGCAGCGGTACGCGGAGGCGCCCGAGGTGGAACTGCGGTACCTGCACCTGGCCGACGACGAGGTCGCGGCGCCGCTCACGCACAACCCGGGCGGGATCGTCGAGCACCTGGTCACGGGCCGCAGCGAATACGGCAACCGGGTCGAGGAGTGGCTGCGCCCGCACCTCGACTGGGCGGACACGCTCTTCGTCGACTGGTGCGTCGCCGCCGCCGGGATGACCACCCTGGTCGATCCCGGGAACACCCGGATCGTCATGCGGCTGCACAGCTTTGAGGCGTTCAGCTTCTGGCCCCACCTGATCGACTTCTCCCGGGTGGACGACCTGGTGTTCGTCTCCGACCACCTCCGGGACTTCACCCGCCAGGTGGTGCCGGCGCTCACCGGGGAGCAGGCGCCGGCGCTGCACGTCATCCCGAACGCCATGGACCTGCGCAGCTTCGACCGTCCGAAGGACCCGGCGGCCCGTTTCACGCTCGGCCTGATCGGCACCAGCGCGGTCGCGAAGGACCCGCGGTGGACCATCGAGGTGCTCCGCCGGCTGCGGGCGGAGGACGACCGGTACCGGCTGCTGCTGATCGGCGGCGGTCTCGACCCGACGGCGAGCGAGTCCGTCCGCCAGTACCAGCAGGCGCTCTCGGCCGACCTCGCCGAGCTGGAGCCGTCCGGCGCGGTGACCCGCATCGGGCACGTCGACGACGTTCCGGAGGTGCTGCGCGGCGTCGGCGTCATCGTCAGCAGCTCGGTGCGGGAGAGCTTCCACTGCGCGCTGGTCGAGGGGGCGGCCAGCGGCGCGGTCCCGGTCGTCCGGGACTGGCCATTCTTCGCCCGGAGCGCGACCGGCGCCCGGACGCTGTTCCCCGCCGACTGGGTCGTGGAGACCCCGGAGGAGGCGGCGGCCCGGATCCGGGCGGCCACCGCACGTGAGGACGTCTGGCGGGCGGAGGGCGCCTCGGCGGCCGCAACCGCGACCAAGACCTGGGACTGGTCGGTCGTCCGGCACGACTTCGACGAGCTGTTGCTGCCCGGCCACCACGGCTAGGCCAGGGCGTTCACCCGGGGCCCGGCGGCTCAGTGCGCCGGGCCCGCCGTTCCGGGTGCGCCATCGATCGGGGCCGGGTGGGCGCGGTCTGCGCCTCCGGCGGCGTCAGCCGGCGGCCACCGCCGCGCCCGGCCGGTCCGCGGCCGGCGGCGCCAGGTCCGGACGCACCCGGCGGTAGACGCTCTCCAGCACCTCGGCCTGCGCCTCCCAGGTCCAGCCGTCCAGCAGGCCCGGCCGGTCGTACGCGGCCTGGTAGCGGGCCGGGTCGGCCAGGACCGCCCGAACCGCCCGGACGTAGTCCGGGACGTCCTCGGCGCGGAAGACCTCCCCCTGGCCGGTCTCCCGGACGGTGTCGGCCATCGTCCGCACGTCGCTGACGACGATCGGCAGCCGGGCGTGGGAGTACTCGAGGAACTTGGTGATCAGCGCCAGCTCGTGGTTCGGCTTGTGGTGGATCGGGATGACCCCGGCGTCGGCGCCCGCCAGGAAGGCCGGCACCTGCCAGTGCGGCACGTACGGCAGCAGGTGCACCCGGTCGGCCACACCGGTCTCGACGGCCCGGGCGAGCAGCGCCTCCGAGGCGGCGTTGCTGGCGGTCGGGTGCAGCGTGACCAGGGCGACGTGCACCCCGGCCAGGTGCGGCAGGGCGTCGATCATCAGCTCGACACCACGTGACGGGTTCACGCCGCCGCCGTAGACGAGTAGCGGCGTCCCCGGGCCCAGACCGCACCGAGCGCGGACGTCGCCGTCGTCTAGCCCGCCCGGTACCGGACGGGGCGGGGCGTTGAGCACCACGTCGGGCCGGACCGGGAGCCGGTGCGTGCGCTGGAGGAGGTCGGCCAGGGTCGCCGACACGGTGATGACGGCGTCCGCGGCGCCGACGTACTCCTCCACGTGCGCGACCTGGGCGGGCAGCCAGCGGGGGTTGTCGGCGCGACCGAGGACGCCGCCGACGAACTCGTGCGCGTCCCACACGAGCCGGGTGCCGCGGCCGCGCGCCCGGGCCCGCCGGGTCGCCCGGGCGCCGACTCCGATCATGCGGAAGTCGTTGGCGTGGATGATGTCCGGCTCCAGCTCGTCGATCATCGGGCCGAACGCCAGCTCGTAGTCCCACAGACCACGGTCCAAGCGGCGCCAGCTGCGCGGACCCAGTACCGCCTGCCAGAACCGGATCGACGTACGGGTGATGAGGTCGTTCGGATCCTGCTGGCGCAGCCGCAGGCGGTGCAGTTCGCCGCCCCGGAACCGAGCCCACCGGGCGAGCGCCTTGGCGGCGAGCGCGGCCGGGGGCGCGGCGAGGCCGCCGAGACGCTGGGGCAGCGACGCCTCGCCGGAGCGGCGGGCGACCGCGAGGGCCACCCGCCGTTCCTCGATCGCCGCCTGCCAGGCCTTCATCCGCCCGATGCGGTATCCGCCGTGCCGTCCCGGCGGGTACGCCAGCGGCCGCCGCAACGAGCGGTGCAACTGGGTGGGGTGCTGACCGAGCCGACGGGGAACGCGGATCAGCCGGACCCGCGCGTCCCCGATCGACCAGCTCTCCTGCGCGCCCGTGCCGAGGATGCCGAGCAGCACGACGTCCCAGCCCGCCTCGGCGGCCGAACGGGCCGTCTTCTGCACCCGCGAGTCGCCCTGCACCCCGTTGTCGACGAGCATGACGACGCGGCCGCGGGTCGGACGCGGCGCGCTACCAGCTTCCATCTGCTGCCCTGTCTCCTCGACCGTCCGCCGTCAGGACGTGACGGTGGCCTGCAGCGGGCCGGCGTCGTCCGCCGGCGCGACCGAGACGGTCACACCCGCCGACGCCGACTCCAGCAGCGCTGCGGCGACCTGGACGGTCCGCAGGCCCTGCCGCAGGGTGACGATGTCGCTCTCCTTGCCCTCCACGGCGTCACGGAAGCGCTCGTGCTCGACGAGCAGTGGCTCCCGCTTCGGGATGGCGTAGCGGATCATGTCACCCGTCGCGACGCCGCGGAAGGTCCGCAGCGCCTCCCACTCCATGTCGATCGCCGCGTTGGCGTAGAAGGTGAGGTCGGCGGTCAGCGTGTCGGCGATGAAGCAGCCCCGGTCGCCGGTGATCACGGTGGAGCGCTCCTTGAGGGGGCTCAGCCAGTTCACCAGGTGGCTGACCATCGTGCCGTCGGACAGCTGCCCGACCGCGGCGACCATGTCCTCGTGCAGGCGGCCGCTGCGGGACACCGTCCGGGCCGACACCGAGGTGTACTCCCGCCCGGTCACCCAGCCGGTGAGGTCGATGTCGTGGGTGGCCAGATCCATCACCACGCCGACGTCGGCGATGCGGTGCGGGAACGGGCCCTGCCGGCGGGTGACCACCTGGTACACCTCGCCCAACTCGCCGGCCTCCAGCCGCAGCCGGAGGTTCTGCAGGGCCGGGTTGTACCGCTCGATGTGGCCGACGCCGGCGACCAGCCCGGCCGACTCGAAGGCCTCCACCAGCCGGACCGACGCCTCGACCGACTGCGCCAGCGGCTTCTCGATCAGGGCGCTGACGCCGTTGCGGGCCAGTTCCAGGCCGATCTGCTCGTGCAGCGCGGTGGGGCAGGCGACCACGGCGTAGTCGATGCCGAGGGCGAGCAGCTCGTCCAGGGTGGGCAGCACCGGCGCGCGGAGCTGGCCGGTCGGGTCGCCGGCGGGGTCGACGATGCCGACCAGGTCCACACCGTCGAGGCCGGAGAGCACCCGGGCGTGGTTGCGCCCCATCGCGCCCAGGCCGATCAGGCCGGCGCGCAGCTGCTTGCCGCTCATCGGGCACCCCCGGCGAGGTTCGCGCCCTCGGCGATCCGCTCGAGGTCGTCCTGGTTCAGCGACGGGTGCACCGGCAGCGAGACCACCTCGGCGGCGGCCCGCTCGGTCTCCGGCAGGTCCCACGGGCCGGGCTTGCCGTTCTCGTCGAGGTACGGCAGCAGCCGGTGGATCGGCGTCGGGTAGTAGACGGCGTTGCCGATGCCCAGCTCGGTCAGGCGCTTCTGGGCCGCGTCCCGGTCACCGCGAACCCGGACGGTGTACTGGTGGTACACGTGCACCGCCCCGTCGGCCACCGGCGGGGTCACCATGCCGGTGATCTTCGAGTCGAGGAACTTGGCGTTCGCCTGGCGCTGCGCGGTCCACTCCGGCAGCTGGCGCAGCTGCACCCGGCCGATCGCGGCGGCGACGTCGGTCATCCGCATGTTCGCACCGACGATCTCGTTGGCGTACCGCTGCTCCATGCCCTGGTTGCGGAGCAGGCGCAGGGTGCGCGCGAGACCGGCGTCGGCGGTGGTGATCATGCCGCCCTCGAGGCTGTGCATGTTTTTCGTGGGGTAGAAGCTGAAGCAACCGGCGGTGCCGAACGCGCCCACCGGCCTACCGCCCAGGGCGGCGCCGTGCGCCTGGGCCGCGTCCTCGACGACGGCCAGCCCGTGCCGCTCGGCGATGGCCATGATGCGGTCCATGGCGGCCGGGTGGCCATACAGGTGGACCGGCATGATGGCGACCGTGCGCGGCGTGATGGCCGCCTCGACGGCCGACGGGTCCAGGCAGAAGCTGCCGGGCTCGATGTCGACGAAGACCGGCGTCGCGCCAACCAGGCGGACGGCGTTCGCGCTGGCGGCGAAGGAGAACGACGGCACGACGACCTCGTCACCCGGGCCGAAGCCGAGCGCCATGAGGGTGAGCTGCAGGGCTGACGTGCCGGAGTTGACGGCCACGCAGTGCCGGCCGGCGACGAGGTCGCCGAACTCCTGCTCGAAGGCCGCCACCTCAGGGCCCTGGACCACCATGCCGCTGCGCAGCACCCGCACAGCCGCCTCGATCTCGGCCTCGCCGATCACCGGCCGGGCTGGGGGGATGAACTCTGCATTAGGCCCGGGCATGGGCTGCCTCCTGTCGGTTGGAGCTCGTCCGGCCGCGATGCTAACCGGTACGGATTCGGATGGGACATGCGGTACGTCTGGGACGAGTGGGAAGCCAGTCACTGTGGCTGGGGGGCCAACGACGACTCGCTCTGGCTCGGCACCGGGAGCTGGCCGGCGACCCGCAGCGCGCCGACGACGGCCGCGGCGAGCCGTGGCACGTCGGCGGGCTCCAGCGGCACCCGGGCGACCGCGAGCCGCCAGTAGAGGGGGCCGACGATCAGGTCGGTGGCGACCGAGTGGTCGACGCCCGCCGCCAGCTCACCCCGGGCCACCGCCCGGCTGATCAGGCGTTCGCCCATCGCCTGCTGGTAGGTGCGCAGGGCACCCTGCAACGTCTGCCCGATCTGCGGGTTGCGGGCCGCCTCGGCCAGCAGGTCCGGGATGATCTGGGACGCCAGCGGGTGGCGCAGGGCACGTGACATGATCATGAAGACCAGCTCGAGGTCACCGGTGAGGCTGCCGGTGTCCGGAAGCAGGAACCGCTGCCCGGCGACCGACCCGACGATCTCCAGGACCAGATCCAGCTTCGAACTCCAGCGTCGGTACACGGCGGACTTGCTCACCCCGGCCCGCCGGGCCACCGCCTCGATCGACAACCGTGCGTAGCCGACGACGGCGAGCTCCTGCATGACGGCGTCCCGGATGGCTGCGGTGATGTCGTCCCGGAGCACCGCCGCGCCAGCCGGAGCACGCCTCTTCTCGGTCGTCACGTGGAACAATGTAGCGCAGGGACGGAACGGTTGCGTCCCGACGCGACCATGCACTACCTTGCGTCCAGCGATCGGGCGGGGCGTCCATTTCCGCCCCTCCGTCCGTTGTCGCGCTCATCCCGCACACCAGAAGATCGGAGCGCCTACCCATGGCCCACACGGCGGTGGCCGACCCCGACTCAGGACTGACGCAGGCGCAGCTCGCCGCGCGGTACGGCCTGAGCTTCGCCGGGGACAGGCCCACTCTGGCCGCGTACATGCGGCAGCTGTGGTCCTACCGACACTTCATCGCGGCGTACGCGAACGCCAAGGTGGTGGCGTCGTTCAGCACCACCCGGCTCGGCCGGATCTGGCAGGTGCTGACACCGCTGACCAATGCGGCCGTCTACTTCTTCATCTTCGGTGTGATCCTGGGCACTCGAGGCGGCGTCGAGAACTTCATCGCGTACCTCTGCGTCGGTCTCTTCGTCTTCAACTTCACCTCGGCCGCGGTCTCCGGCGGGGTGCAGGCGATCAGCAGCAACCTGGGCCTGGTCCGGGCGCTGCACTTCCCCCGCGGGTGCCTTCCGCTGGCGGTCACCCTGACCCAGCTCCAGCACCTGATCACCGCCATGGTGGTGCTGATCGGCATCGTGCTCGCCACCGGCGAGCCGATCACCGTCGAGTGGCTGCTGGTGGTGCCGGCGGTGGCGCTCCAGTCGCTCTTCAACGCCGGCCTGGCGATGGCGATGGCCCGGGTGGGCGCGAAGCTCACCGACATCAAGCAGCTGATGCCGTTCGTCCTGCGGACCTGGATGTACGGCTCCGGCGTGCTCTACAGCGTCGACAAGTTCGCCGAGAACCTGCCCAGCCCGGTGCTGGTCGAGATCGTCCACGCGAACCCTCTGCTGATCTACATCGAGCTCATCCGGCACGCCCTGATGGAGGGCGCCCCGCTCACCTCGCCGGCACCCCAGCTGTGGCTCATGGCCGCCATCTGGGCGGTCGTGATCGGCGTCGGCGGCTTCCTCTACTTCTGGCGCGGCGAAATGGAGTACGGCCGTGGCTGACCCCACCACCCTCGACCGCTCGGCGACCACCACGGCCGACGGGCGGCGCATCCCCACCGTCATCGTCGACGACGCGCACGTCATCTACCGGGTGCACGGCGCCGGCCCGGCTGGTGGCACCTCGCCGGTGACCGCCCTGAAGCGGCTGGTCACCCGGATGCCGGCCCCCACCGTGCGGGAGGTGCACGCGGTCAAGGGCGTCACCTTGACCGCGTACCGGGGCGAGGCGATCGGCCTCATCGGCAGCAACGGTTCCGGCAAGTCCACCCTGCTGCGCACGATCGCCGGGCTACTGCCGGTCAACAAGGGCGCCGTCTACGCCCAGGGGCAGCCGTCCCTGCTCGGTGTCAACGCCGCCCTGCTCAACGACCTCTCCGGCGAGCGGAACGTGGCCCTCGGCCTGCTGGCGATGGGCTTCACCCCGGAAGAGGTACGCGCGAAGACGCCCGAGGTCATCGAGTTCTCGGGCATCAACGAGCGGGGTGACTTCGCCTCGCTGCCGATGCGCACGTACTCCTCGGGCATGTCGGCCCGCCTGCGCTTCGCGATCTCCTCGGCGAAGAACCACGACGTGCTGCTCATCGACGAGGCGCTCGCGACCGGTGACCGGCGCTTCCGCCGGCGCAGCGAGCAGCGGGTCCGCGAGCTGCGCGCGGGCGCCGGCACGGTCTTTCTGGTCAGCCACCAGATCAGCACGATCCGGGAGACCTGCGAGCGGACCATCTGGCTGGAGTCCGGCGTGATCCGGGCCGACGGCCCGACCAGCGAGGTCGTCGCGCAGTACGAGGAGTTCACGAACGCCAAGTAGAGACCGGACACCCCGCACCCGGCGGGGTGTCCGGACCGGGCCCGCCGGGCCGGCCGGGCGCTATGGTCGTACGACCCGGGCGCCCGGCCCTCGCCGGTGCGGCCCGGGGGTGTTCCCGCCACCGGTGGCGGGTGAGCCTTCCGTGCACAGTCAGACGACGATCGCGACCCCAGTGAGGCCCCGCATGACGCAGCACCCGGCTACCGTGCCGGATCCAGGCCCGTGGCGACCCACCCGGACCGTGGCGGTGATCCTGGCCGGCGGCACCGGCACGCGGCTCGGCCTGGGCATCCCCAAGCAGCTGCTCAAGGTCGCGGGCAAGCCCATCATCGAGCACACCCTCGCGGTCTTCGAGGCCGCGCCGGAGATCGACGAGATCGTCGTCATGATGGCCGCCGGGCACGTCCCCGACGCCGAGCGGATCGTCCAGCGGGCCGGCTTCCGCAAGGTCACGACCGTCGTCGAGGGCGGTGACACCCGCAACGCCACCACCCGCCTCGCGCTGGACGTGATCGGCGCCGGCGACTGCAACATCCTGTTCCACGACGCGGTGCGTCCCCTGGTCAGCGGCCGGATCATCCGCGAGTGCGTGAACGCGCTCTGGACGTACTCCGCCGTCGACGTGGCCATCCCGTCGGCGGACACGATCATCCAGGTCGACGACGACGAGTGCATCACCGACATCCCCGTCCGCTCCCGGTTGCGCCGGGGCCAGACCCCGCAGGCGTTCCGCTCCGGCACCATCCGGGAGGCGTACCGGCGGGCCGAGGGCGACCCGGACTTCGCCGCGACCGACGACTGCGGCGTGGTGCTGCGCTACCTGCCCGGCACGCCGATCAAGGTGATCGACGGGGCGGACGAGAACATCAAGGTCACCCACCCGGTCGACGTGCACCTGGCGGACAAGCTCTTCCAGCTCGCCGCCGCCAAGGCGCACCGGCTGGCCGACCACCGCGGCTACACCGAGGAGCTGACCGGCCGGACGATCGTGGTGTTCGGCGGCAGCTACGGCATCGGGCAGGAGCTGACCGACCTGGCCCGGCGCTACGGCGCGCGGGTCTTCCCGTTCAGCCGCTCCGCCACCGGCACCCACGTCGAGCGCGCCGAGGACGTCGAGGCGGCCCTGAAGTCCGCCTTCGACGCGACCGGGCGGATCGACCACGTGGTGGTCACCGCCGGGCTGCTGGAGAAGGGCGCGCTCGCCGAGATGGACGCCGACACGATGGACCGCCTGCTCCAGGTCAACTTCGTCGGGCCGGTGACGGTCGCCCGCGCGGCACTGCCGTACCTGCGGCAGACCCGTGGCCAACTGCTGCTGTACACCTCCAGCTCGTACACCCGGGGCCGGGCCCGGTACGCGCTGTACTCCGCCACCAAGGCCGCCCTGGTCAACCTCACCCAGGCGCTCGCCGACGAGTGGGCGGAGGACGGCGTACGGGTCAACTGCGTGAACCCGGAGCGGACCGCGACCCCGATGCGGACCCGGGCGTTCGGCGCGGAACCGGCGCACACGCTGCTCTCGGCGGACGCGGTGGCCCGGGCGTCGCTGGACGTGCTGCTGTCCGGGCTCACCGGTCAGGTGATCGACGTACGCCGCTCCGGCGACGAGGCCGCGGAGCCGGCGGCCGGCGCCGAGTCGACGGTGCTGCCGGCACCGGCCGGGCCGGAGCGCGACGAGCGCCCGGCGGACCAGGTGGGAGCGGGCCGCAATGCGTGGTGACCTCGTCCGGAAGCTGATCGCCCGGGGCCTGGCCACGGGCCTGGCGGTGCTGGCCTTCGTCGTGCTGGCGCTCACCGGCGCGACGGCGTGGGGGCTCGGGCTCGCGGTGGCCGCGCTCGCGGCGGCCGGCTGGGAGCGCCGGGTCCGGCCACAGGCCGACGGCGTCGCGGAGACCGTCCTGCTCGCAGCGGGCATCCTGACCGGGTACGCCCGGCGTCTCGACGACGGTTTCGACCCCGCCCTGGCCGCCACCGCGCTGGTGGTGCTCGGGCTGGCCCTGCTGGTCGGCCCGCTGCGGCAGGCGGGCAACCTCCAGATCCGCGCCGCCAACCTGCCGGTACGCGGGTGGACCCCGCTGGTCGCCGCCGAACTGCCCGTCGCCCTGCTCGTGCTGCTCGCCCTGATCGCCGGGGCCGCCGCGGCGACCCTGCCCGCCTGGGTGGCCCTGGCCGCCGCCCTGCTGGTCGGCGGTGTCGCCGGTGCGGTCGCGCTGGGCCTGGCCCGCCGGCGGTTCCGCCCCGCCGCCGGAGGCGGACCGGTCGCCCGGGCGCTGCGCCGGCACCGCCCCGAGTTCCTGCTCTACTTCTCCGCGCCGCCCGGCTCCGAGTACCAGGTCACCATGTGGCTGCCGTACCTGGAGCGGCTCGGCCGGCCGTTCCTGGTCATGCTCCGCGAGCCGGAGTTCCTGCCGACCGTCTCGGCGGCCACCACCGCACCGGTCGTCTACTGCCCGACGCTCAGCGCGATGGACGAGGCGCTGGCACCGAGCCTGCGGGTCGCCTTCTACGTCAACCACGGCGCGAAGAACAGCCACTGCATCCGCTACACCCAGCTCACCCACGTGCAGCTGCACCACGGCGACAGCGACAAGGCGCCGAGCGCCAACCCGGTCTCCGGCATCTTCGACCGGATCTTCGTCGCCGGCCGGGCGGCGATCGACCGGTACGCCCGCGCGGGCGTCCACATTCCCGCCGAGAAGTTCGTCGTGGTCGGCCGGCCGCAGGTGGAGGGCATCGAGGTACGCCGGGGGCCGGTGACCGCCGCGACGCCGACCGTCCTCTACACGCCGACCTGGACGGGGCACCACGCGGACACCAACTACTGCTCCCTGCCGGCCGGGGAGGCGCTGCTGCGCGGCCTGCTGGAGCGGGGCGCGACGGTGATCCTGCGGGCCCACCCGTACACCGCGCAGAACCCGGCGTCGGCGCGGCAGCTCGCGCGGCTGCACGACCTGCTCGCCGCCGACCGGGCCCGCACCGGGCGGGCGCACGTGTTCGGGGCGGCGGCCAGCCGCGAGCTGACCCTGACCGAGTGCGTGAACCGGTCCGACGCGCTGGTCTCGGACGTCTCCGGGGTCATCTCCGACTACCTCTACTCCGGCAAGCCGTACGCGGTGACGGACATGGTGGACGCGGGTGCCCGGTTCCCGGCGGAGTTCCCCCTCGCGGCGTCCGGGTACGTGCTGCGACGCGACATGTCCAACGTGGACGACGTGCTGGACCGGCTGCTGGGCGACGACCCGCTGGCCGAGACCCGGTGGGCCACCCGGACCCGCTACCTCGGCGACTTCCCCACCGAGTCGTACGCCGATGGCTTCCTGGCCGCCGCCCGTCGGGAACTGGACGGCGACGCGGCCGTGCCGGCCCCCCACGCCGCCGACGCCGCCGCCAGCCCGGCCGCTACCGCCTGATCTCCGCCGGGGCGCCCACCCCCAAGCCACTGTTGATCATGGGGTTAGCGAGTGCTTCAGAGATCAATCCACCCGCTAACCCCATGATCAACCGCTCGGAAGGTACTCGTCGACCAGGGCCAGGACCGCCGCCGGGTCCTCCATGTGGGCGTTGTGGCCGAGCCCCGGCAACGTGGCCACCGGCACGCCCAACTCCTTGAGCTGCGCGTCGGAGACCATCGGGTCGTGCTCGCCCCGGGCCAGCAGGACCGGCACGTCGGTGGCGGCCAGCAGGGCCGGGAGGTTCGGCTCCCCCACCCCGAACACGGCCGGATCCATGGCCAGCCGCCAACGGCCGCCGACCTGCCGCAGGCCCGCCTCCACCACCGGATGGTCGGGTGCGAGCAGACCGGCCAGGCCGGAGACCCGCAGATAGCGCCGGGCGGCCTCGTCCCGGCTGGCGAACCAGGTCACCGGCCGGGCAGCCAGGTCGGCGGCCTTCGCCAGCTCGGCGGGCGACCACACCGCCTTGATGCCGACCCCGACCACGGCGTCGACCGGCAACCCGGCCGACCGGGCGGCCAGAGCCAGCGCGACCACACCGCCGAGTGAGTGTCCCAGCAGGACGAGCCGGTCCTCGCGGGCCAGCGTCGCGGCGAGCGGGTCGGCCAGCCCGGCGAACGAGTACGCCGGCAGCGGCGGGGACCAGCCGTGACCGGCCAGGTCGGGCGCCAGCCAGCGGCCGGCCCACCGGCGTTCCAGCAGCGGCGCCCAGGGCAGCCACACCTCGCCGGTCCCACCCATGCCGTGCAGCAGCACCAGCACGGGACCGCGGTCACCCGATTCATCGACCATGCGCGCAGTCTGCCACCGTGCCGACCCCCGGGCGAGCATGGCGACAGCGGCGTCGACCCGTGCGGCACATCGGGCTGGTACCTTTGGCGAACCGGATCCGCAACCCTCGCCCGGCCACCGGCGACGGCGCACGATCTCACCTGTCGTGTGGGAGGTTGCCATGTCTGGAATCAACAGCGCCATCACCACGTCGCGAGCCCGCCTGCATCTGGTGACCGCCGTAGCCGCCAGGAAGGACGCGGGCAGCAGCCCGACCGGAATTGTCGGACGGAGTCTGGCGCGACAACTGCTCGACGGGGGCGATCGGGTTCGCGTCCTCGCCGAACGTGGACAGCTCAGCGGCTGGCCCGCCGGTGCCGAGGTTGTCGAGGGGTCGATCACGCGGCCGCTGGAGCGCGCCGAGGTCTTCGCCGGCGTCGACAATGTCTTCCTGGCCGGCGCAGTGCCGGCGACAGTGCAGGACGCGTTGCGGGTCGTCCAGCGTGCGGGTGCGGGCCGCGTCGTCGTGCTGTCCTCGCACGGACCGGAGTACGAGCAGGACTACCCACCGGAGACATGGTTCTGGCTGGCTGTCGAGCGCGCCGTCGAACGCTCGGGCCTGGAGTGGACGCACGTTCGCCCGTCGGCGGTGATGGGGGCGGTGATCGAGGGCACCTATCCTGCCACCGGGTCGGACTGGCCGGACACGGTCAGGGAGGGGCGCGTCGTGCGGGAGGCCTTCCTCAACGACGGCCACTACCCCTTCATCCACGAGGATGACCTCGCCGCCGTCGCGGCCGCGGCCATGCGAACCGACGGCTACGTCGGCACCGTGCTCGAGGCAGTGGGGCTGCCGATCAGCACCCGGTCACGCGTGGCCGGCATCGCCAAGGCGATCGGCTGCGACATCGACGGCATCGAACTGACTGCCGACGACAGCCGCGCGTCCTGGCGGCGTCGCGGCTGGCCCGACAGCGGCATCGATGTGACGCTCTACGCCCTGCGGGAGTACGGCGTGCGGCTCGCCGAACTCACCCGGTGGACCCTCGATCAACGGCCCGCCGTCCACGAGATCATCGGCCGTCCACCGCGCCGCTTCGACGACTGGGCGGTCGAGCACGCCCACCTGTTCGGGTGAACGAACGTCCTGGACCGGCCCGCTGAGCGCGCATCGGTCATCTAGACGAGTGATTCCGAATGGATCAGTGGTCGTACGCGGTCAGGGAGCGTTTGACGTCGGCGTTTATGCGCCAGTTGTGCCAGATCGCGGCGGTCATGGCCAGGAGCCGTTGGGCGACGCGGGCGTACACCCCGGCCGGTGTACGCCCGCCGTGTCCTTCCAGGTTGAGCTGGCCTTTCAGGGTCTGGTTGACCGACTCGATCCACTGCCGGACCCCGGCGAGGTTGCCGAAACGGCGCCGTTCGTCCTTGCGGTCCGGCCTGGCCAGTAGCACCTCGACCTGCTCGGCGCAGTAGCGTTCGATCGCCCTGCCAGCCAGGCCCTTGTCGGCCAGCACGACCATGCCCGGTGCCAGAGCGCCCAGTTCGCGTGCGTAGTCGAGCAGGTCCTCGGCGATCTCGCGTTCGCCGATCTTCGGGTCGGCCAGGCACCACGCCAGCGGGAGCCCTTCGGCGGTGGTCAACAGGTACAGCTTCAGGCCCCAGTACCAGCGCGAGTGCGACGCGCAGTAGCCGTAGCCGGCGATCTCGGCCAGCGCGGAGCGCTGCACGGTGGACCGAGAGGTGCCGCACGGCACCGGGGTGGCGTCCAGCAGCCGCAGCTGGTCGCCGATGGTGGGGCACAGCCCGGCCAGGTACATCGTGGTTCGGCAGATCAGCGGCGCGGCGGCCTTGACCCGCTTGTGGTAGCCGGGCTGTTTGGGCAGGTAGGGAAACAGATGCCCGAGACGGCTGTAGCAGATCCGCAGCCAGTGGTGCTCGGAGCGGGCGCCCAGCAGCACCTGAGCCACGGCCAGGCAGACCAGTTCGGCCTCGGAAAGTCGCTTCGGCCGGCCCGGGCCTTTGCGGCCGGGCGGGATGACGTGGTCGTCGATAAGCACGTACAGTGCGGTCAAGAGGGTGTCGAGGTCTGTCTTCACAAACGACCATCGATGCCCTCTCTACTTGCGCTGGTCAACCTGCCACGCCGCTCAACCCAGAGTTGGGAATCACTCGTCTAGACCGTGCCGGACAGGTACGCCCGCCGTCGCTGTGGTTCGAACTTCTCGATCGCGTACCGCAGCATGACCCGTGGCATGGCCCGGTGATGCCGGGCGAGGAACTCCTCCTCCGCCGTCCGGTCCCGGTTGCCCACCTCGCGCAGCATCCAGCCCACCGCCTTGTGGACGAGGTCGTGCGGGTCGCGCAGGAGCCGTTCGGCGAGCCGGAAGGTCCAGTGGAAGTCACCGACCTTGATGAAGGCGAACGTCGCCATGACGGCGATGCGTCGGTCCCACACCAGGCTCGATCCGGCCAACCGGTCCAGGACGCTCCGGTCCTTGTCGATCAGCCACGGGCCGACGATGTAGGGCGCGGAGGAGTCCACCAGATCCCAGTTGTCGATGCGGCCGGTGTTGGCCAGGACCAGGCGGAAGATGTCGCCCCGCTCGCGCTCGTCCCCCTTGCCGAACTTGCGGACCAGGATGAGGAGCGACGTCAGCCGCTCTTCGTGCACATCACTCGTCAGCAGCGTCGCCGTGTCGGCCAGGGACAGGTCACGCCAGTACCGGCCAGCCACCCTGCGCTGGTCCGGCACGGGTACGCCGATGGCCCGGTCGCCCTCGCCGTACCCGCCCGGAAACATCTGCAGGTACCGGCTCACGCCCTCCGCCCGGCGGGGGTCGGCGAGACCGGCGAGTTCGCGACGGACATCCGCGGTCGTGGCCATGACGGTTCAACCTACCGCGACCGTGGGCGTCCGGCCTGCGCGTGGCTCCGGCGCTTGCTGTTCGATTCGTCGCCTGGGAGCATGCGGCGAATGACCGGGGGGGGGAGCACTGTGCCGACGCTGCGCTCCTGGGACCGCGAGGGCCCGCTGTTCGTCTGGCGTACCCATGACGGCCGCACCTACTACGCGGTGCTGGATGGCGGGCCCACCGCAACGCCCGAACACTCCTCCTTCGCGGGCAGTTCCGAGCCACTCGGCCCGCAGACCGAGTCGATCCGGGCGCAGGTGAGGGCGTCCGTGCTCGACTCCGGCCGGCCACTCGTCGGCGACGTGCAGCCCGGCTCCCGATATCTGGCGGCGGTCGTCGGCCTGGTCTGTCTGGCCGTACTCATCGCCGGACCGGCACCGGTCGTGGGTACACGATGGCACTGGTTCTGGATCGGTACGGGAGTTCCGTTCGGACTGGGCGTGCTGACCTGGCTGATCATCGAGCGCCCGGGATCGCGGCGTGCCGGGGCTTCGCCAGAGCTGGCTACGGACAACCGGTACCGCGGCCTGACCGGGTTCCTCATCGGCATTGCCGCCTCCATCGCCCTCGGCTTCCTCGGTGTTCTTCTCGGATCGGCCTTCGACACCTGGCTGATCCCTGAGCCGCCCGGCTGAATCGAGACCGCTCCGCCGGCAGCCCCGGTCCACCCGGGGTCGCCGCCCGAGCTGCGTGGCATCGTCAGGAGACGGCGGCCTTCACCAGCTCGGCGACCTTCTTCTCCACCTCCGGGCTCCACGCCTTGAGGGCGTACGACGCCGGCCACATGTCCCCGTCGTCGAGGTTGGCCGTGTCCTGGAAGCCCAGCGTCGAGTACCGGTAGTTGAACTTGCCCGCGTCCTGGAAGAAGACGACGATCTTGCCTTCCTCGTTCGCGTAGGCGGGCATCCCGTACCAGGTCTTCGCCGTCAGCTCCGGAGCGGTGGCGGTGATGGTCACGTGTACGCGCTCGGCGAGCTCGCGATCCTCGGGCGCCATCTGCGCGATCCGGTCGAGGACCGCCTGAAGTCCGTCGGCCTTCTTGGCGCCCTTCCTGCCCTCGGCGCGCAGTTCGGCGGCGCGCTCCTTCATCGCGGCACGCTCTTCGGCGCTGAAGCCGTCGGACTCGGTCTTGGCACTCTTCGCGGTCATTCCCTGGCTGCCTTTCGACGCTTGCGGCCCGGCGTGCTGCCCGGCCGTCTGAGGGAAGGCTAGGCCTGCCGAAACCCCGGGTGCTTCTCGATTCCTGATCGAATGGACGCGCGCCGGTACGGTCACCCAAAGGTGCCTGGGTCTCGGAAAAGTGCCTTCTTCCCAGGCCAGCGGCAGTCTCCTACGGTTATTAAGTAACCACTGGAGAGCGTAGGAGGAGGACCTCGTCATGGCTGTGACACTGGTGAACCCGAGCGGGCTGCCGGAGATCGACGTGTACCGGCAGGTGTCGGTGGCGACCGGGTCGAAGATCGTCCACGTCGCCGGGCAGGTTGCCTGGGGCGCGGACGGGAAGACGGTCGGCGAGGGGGATCTCGCCGCGCAGGTCGAGCAGTGCTACCTCAACGTCGCGACGGCGCTCGCCGGGGTCGGGGCGTCGTTCGACGACGTGGTGAAGCTGACCGTCCACGTCGTCGACTGGAAGCCGGAGAGGATGCCCGTACTGCTGGACGGGATCGCCCGGGCGGCGGCGAAGCTGGGGGTGACGCCGGCCGCGCCGGCGTCGCTGTTCGGCATCGTGGCGCTGGACGTGCCCGAGCACCTGGTCGAGGTCGAGGCGACCGCCGTCCTCGACTAGGGCCCGCCCTGGGCAGCTCCGAAGCGGCTGCGGGACGCCTCGATGTGGCCCAGGTAGCGCTGGGTCCAGCCGCACATGCCGTCCACGACCCCGCGCAGGGCCTCGCCGGCCTCGGTGAGGTTGTACTCGACGCGGGGCGGGACGGTGGGGTGCACGGTCCGCTCGACCAGGCCGTTGCGCTCCAGCATGCGCAGGTTCTGGGTGAGCATCTTGTGGCTGATCCCGCCGACCTCGTCGCGCAGCTCGCTGAAGCGCATGGTGCGCTGCCCGAGGAACTCGATGATCAGGAACGCCCACTTGTTCGCGACGTCCGAGAAGATCTCGCGCGCCAGCGAGTCGGCCCGGGCCAGGTCGGCCTCCGGGGGCAGCTCGCTGATCTCCCTCCTGGTTCCCACCTGGTCACTCTCCAACAGTTCCCCGGTTACCGCAAGAGACCACGGGCGGGGATGCCGGGAGGGCTACCGGGCGCGGGCCCAGGCGATGAAGCGCTCGGTCAGGTTGGCCGGTGGAGTGCTGTCCAATTCGGCGAGTTGTTCGGCGGCCTCGGTCTGGAGCATCGCCAGGTAGACCAGCAGGGCCGTCCGGTCGTCGCGGTACTCCCCGAGCAGGCGGAGCTTCGCGGGAGAGCACGGCCACGCGATCCCGCACGCCCGGCAGCGCCACGTGGGCCGGGACGGGACGTGTTCGACTCGGCGTCGGGTCACCGGACCCTCACCGGCTCCACCTCCGTCACGGCGTCGACCCGGACCGCCGCGTACCGCTCGCGGGGAGCGACCGACCGGTCCGGGCGGACCTCGCGGCCTTTCAACTGGACCCAGACCGCGCCGTCGACGACCGCGCTGCTGATCACCTCGGTGATGGACAGGGTCAGGGTTCCGGTGCCGAACGTGTAGGCGTCCTCGGGAACCCGGATCGTGCGGCCGACGGCGATCGTCACCAGCGGCCCCCGTTCGCCCGGTACTCCTGCGCCCGGGTCAGGCTCCCGGCGCGGCCCGGCTGAACGGTCGGGATCGGCCGGGTGGGTGCGAACAGGGCGGCCGGCAGGTTCGCGCCCCGGATTCGCCGGGGAAGCGACGGCACGGTGGGCTTGCAGCGCCAGAAGCGGAGACGCACGGCGGAACCTCCTTCACGGATTGGAAGGGGGCCGCCCCCGCCGGTTGCCAGGAGGCGGCCCCGCGACTGGCGCGGCCGCCGGGCTTCGGGTCACCTCCACCGGCCACGCCGTCCACAAAGCACTCTGCCGACCGTTGCGAGCCGACTACACCACGTAGGACTATTTCCTCTGGACGCTCGGAACGTTCTGGCGAACTCGGTGAAAGGCGCGGAGATGAACCACGCAGTCGTGGCGGCGATGACCGAAGCCGGTGAGACCGCTGACAGCCTCGCAGCTCAGATCGGCGTTGACCCGAAGACGGCGGCGAAGTGGGCGAGCCACGGACGTATTCCACAGACGCGGCACCGCGCTCGGGTCGCCGCGATCCTCGGCCGAGAGGTGGCGGAGCTTTGGCCGGACGTTCTGAAGCGCCGAGAACCAGCATGGTTTCGTCCATGGGCCGACATCGAGCGTGAGGCGGTGTCGCTGCGTTGGTTCGAGCTGGCGTGGATCCCAGGCCTGCTACAGACCGAGGCATACGCAAGGGCGACGCTGGCCGGCGAGAAGCTGACCGCCGAGGAAGTCGACCAGCTCGTCGCGGCGCGGATCCAGCGTCAGGCGGTGCTTCACCGCGCCAACCCCCCGATGCTGATCGCGGTGATAGACGAACTGGTCCTGCGCCGAACCGCAGATGGCGAAAGAGAGCTGATGCGCGAGCAGTGCACCCATCTGGCGGCCTGCGCGGAGCTGCCGACAGTCTCCGTACATGTCGTTCCGGCAGCGGTCGGCATGTACTCCGGGCTCGGCGGGCCGTTCATCCTTGCCGAGCAGGACAACGGGGCGGCGGTCGCCCATGTGGACGGTCAGGCGCAGGCGCAAATACTCGAGGGTGCCGCGGAAATTGCTACGCTGATTCGACGGTGGGAACGCATCCGTGGGGAAGCCCTCTCGCGGTCGCAGTCCTTAAACATGCTCAGGGAAGCGGCACGATCATGGACCTGACCGGCGCGCAATGGCGCAAGAGCACGAGAAGCGGCAACAACGGCGGGGCGTGTGTCGAGGTCGCCGACAACCTTTCCGGTGTGGTGGGCGTCCGGGATTCCAAGGACCCGGCCGGTCCGGCGCTGACCTTCTCCCCCGCCGCCTGGCGGGCCTTCGTCACGCAGGTCGCCGAGCGCGGCTGACCAACCGCAGACACACACAAGCCGCCCGCTCCCGGTACCGGGGGCGGGCGCTTCGCTTCGCTGTCGCACGCGCCGAGCTGTCCAGCTGCCCATCCATGCGACCGGGTCCGGTCGGCCGGGTCCGGCCCGTCCACGACCGGCCGATCTCGGGGCGATCGCCCTGCCCCAGCTACGCGGGCAGCTCGACAGCCGTCGAAAAAGTGACGGGAGTCCGCCGTGGTGCGTCCGACGTGCGGCCGCACAAGGGTGACGCGGACGCCGACAACGGCCAGCGACATCCGGTGCTGCAAAAGGGACACGCGCCGGCGGGCCGACAGCACAAGATCCGCGCAACTTCGGGGAAGATGCCGTCTCGGGCGTAACCGAGGCAGCATCTTCGGTGAAGTTGCGCGGATCTTGCAGCGGAGGCTGCAGCGGTGAGCCCTTCTCGGGCCGCCGGCAGCCGGCAGCCGGAACGCGCGACGGGCGCCGGACCCCATGGGTCCGGCGCCCGTCGTGCGAGCGGGTCGGTCAGGCGGAGTAGCCGCGGGTCGCGGCCCAGTTCGCCAGAGCGATCGTGGTCATCCAGTACGACCCGGTCGCGGGGTTGGCCGAGTCGGCGATCCGCACCAGGCGGCCCTCGTCGTCGTACCCGGTCACGGCGATGTAGTGGCCGCCCGGGAACGAGTGCCAGCCGCCGTTGGTGTCGGTGGCGGAGCCGGCGATGTTCACGACGACGCCCCGCCCGTCGGTGATGGCGTCGACGACGTCGGCCTGGAGCCGGTCCATCTGCGCCGGGGTGGCGGCACGGCCCGGGATCATGCGGGTCCGGTACGGGTCACCCTTCACCATGGCGTTGAGCACCCGGGTGGTGTCCTCGGCCGAGTCGGTGCCGAACTGGTCGGTGCCCAGCGGACCGGCGAGGTGGTCCTGCGACCGCTCGATGCCGGTGGCGCTGAGGGCGTTCCGGACCGCGGCCGGGCCGCAGTAGTAGAAGTTGATCTGAGCCTGGTAGTCGTACTTCAGAAGCTTGGACTTCGGGGGCTTGGGCTTCTTGGTGAGGTCCGGGTCGGGGGCGGCCTTCGCGGCCGGTGAGCTGGACGGGGCGGCGCTCGACGGGGCGGCGCTGGACGGGGCGGCGCTGGACGGGGGGACGGCCACGGAACGGGCCTCGCCGCGCGAGGCGGCGGTGTTGCCACGCAGCTCGGCCACGGCGGCCGGGGTCTGCGCCGACGCGGGTGCGTCGCCGGGGCCGGCGACCAGGGCACCGGTGCCGGTCGCCAGCACGAGGACGGCGGCGGACGCGGCGGCCACCTGGTACGGACGCTCGGTGGCGAGACGACGGAGCTGACGCTTGAGGTGGTGCTTCACGGTTTCCTCCACGGACTGTCGGGGCTGGCGGCGCACCGGGCCGGCCGCGGGCAGCGGCGGGCCGGCCGTCCGGACCGGGTCCGGCGGCAGGTGGCCACGAGGGGACGAGCCCGGCGGGACCGGGCAGGGCGGTGGGTCAGCGCCCGGCGGCGAGCCGGACGGGCGCGGGCACCGCGATGCCGTGGAGGCGGCGATGGAACCGACGGTTGGGTTCGAACTGCACGAGGATGGGACTCCTTCCGATGCCGCCTACCGGGTTAGCTGACGGATTCGGGCGGGAAGTACGCCCTACCGCGACAATCGCGGATTCACCCCAGGTGCAGATTGGGTCCCCGGTTCGCCATGCGGCGATTGAGCGGGTCGGCGCGGCGTCGCCTCTTGCGATCGGTTACCGCACCGGACGCGCCGACACTACTGGCCGGTCAACCAGCCTGCCAACCCGCTCTGAGCTGCGTAAACCTCGATCATGGCAGCAATTTTGCGGGCAGTTTCGCACTGACGCGACTCAATGGGACGCGAGGTGCTTACGACGCGGCCGGGCGGCAACGGGACAAGCGGCGGACATTACCCCGGCAGCGGCGGAGACAATCGACCGGACTGCGAATGTTGACCGGTTCGACGTCGGTGTGACCGGGCTCACGGAATTAAGTCAGCCGACCCGTGCGGGACGCCAGCGTGCGGCGGCGACCGGCCGTCCGGTCAACGCCGTCCGAGGCTTCGTCCGCAGTGCCGGACGCAGGCTCTCCGCCGCCGCGTACGCCTCGGCGGCGAGCGCACGGGCCGCCTCGGCGGCCACCTCCGCGTCGCGCCAGGCAGCCCGCTCGGCGGCGGCCGCCGCCCGGTAGGCGGCCAGCTTGCCGTCGCGTACGGCCCGCGTCAAGACGATCTCCTGGTCGACCGGGTGCAGCCGGGCGTCCCAGCCGTCCCGGTGCCCGAACACGTCGCCGAGCTGCCGGGCGGACAGGTCACCCCGCCAGTGGGCGGCCACCGCGGCCCGGTGCAACCACCGCTCCCGCGCCGCGTACTCGGCCGGCGTACGCGACGTGCGCGGGGTGGGCAGCGCGGCGGCGGCGGTGAGCCGGCGGGCGGCGTTCTCGGCTTCGTCGTACGCCTGCCAGGCACGGTCGGCCTCCTCCTGCGCCGTGCGCCAGGCGTCCCGCCGGCGACGCGCGGTCTGGGCCGCGCCGGCAGCCGCCACCGCCACCTCCTCGGCGTACCGGCGCAGGTCGACCGTCTCGTCGACGGGCGGCGGCTCGGCCGGCTGGTCCCGCTCGGGCCGCGCGGCGACGACGGTGAGCGCGGTCAGGGCGAGGACGAGCAACGCGGACCAGATGGCGGTCGCCCGGGGCACGTCGATGAGGAACTCGTGGAGGACGGTGTTCATGTCGGCAACCTCACGGGGAACGGATCGCGACGGGACAACACACGCCGGTCCGCCCCGAACTGGGCGCGGACCACCGGCGGCGGCAGGTG
Organism: Micromonospora sp. WMMC415; assembly: GCF_009707425.1. GTDB lineage: Bacteria > Actinomycetota > Actinomycetes > Mycobacteriales > Micromonosporaceae > Micromonospora. The sequence goes on from NZ_CP046104.1 coordinate 5,092,776, forward strand.
CAGAGACACGGCGACGGACGGGGCCGCTCAGGCGGGCGCCACCAGCGTCACGCGGCGGGCCGCGGCCCGGGAGTCGATCAGTTGCGCGGCGGAGCCCGCGAGCCGGAACCGGCGGGGAACCGGCCGGCCAGGGAGCCGCACTCGCCGGTGGTCACCGGCGTCACCCGCTCGACGTCGCCGGGCACGGCTGCGGCAGGCGGCGCGGCGTCCGCCCCCGACCAGGCCGGCGCGGCTTGCGGCGCGGTCCCGGCCGCCGGTGCGTCGAGCGCCACCGGCGCGCTGCCGGTCGTCGCCCCCGGGGCGGGCAACGCGACGCAGTCACCGGCCGCCGACGCCACCCTCACCTCGGCCGTCCCGACCGGGTGGGCGGGAGCGGCGACGCCGACGCTGAGGCCGGCGGTCAGCGCGAGACCGGCGAGCAGCCGGGAGGCCCAGCGCGCGACCCACCACAACGGACAGGTGAGCGCGACCGGAAGCACGATGCCACGCTACCGTCGCGGTCGGCCGACCGCACCCGTCACGAGCGTGTCGCGTCGCCGGGACGCGCCGGACCGGCCAGCGTGGACACGGTCAGCGGCGGTCGCCCGCGTACTCCCTCGGGTGGTCCGCTTCGGCGACCCGCGGTGACGGCACGGCGCCCGGGCCCGCCGGCCCGGCCGCCGCGTACGCCCGGCCGCCGGCGTCCGGCGCGGCCGGGCGTGGCCGGCGGGGTGGGCCGAGCCGCCGCATCATCGGCGTCTCCACGTAGCGGTGCAGCAGCGCCGCGAGCACCAGGTTGACCAGCAGGAAGCCCACCACCGCGGCCGGCCCCCGCCAGCCGGGAACCCCGACGCCGTGATGGCCGGTGAGCCGGAGCACGCTCACCATGACCAGGACGTGCACCAGGTAGAAGGCGAACGAGACCTCCCCGAGCCAGACCATCGGGCGGCTGGCCCACAGGGTCCGCCGGCCCCGGACGTCCGCGTCGGCGGCGGCCGTGATGACCAGGACGTACGCGATCGACAGCAGCGCCGCCCACAGCTCGGCCCGGATCCACGCGCTCGCCACCACCCAGGTCACCACGAAGACCACGCTGGCCACACCCAGGCGTGGGCCGCGCCACCGGCCCCGGCGCAGCAGTTCCGCGGCGGCCACGCCGAGCCAGAACTCCAGCGAGCGCACCACCGGGAAGACCTGCGTGAACCACCAGCGGCTCTCCTCCGGCACGAGGGCCTGGGCCGGCCAGAGCGCGAGGATGAGCAGCGGCACGGCGACGACCACGGCCCACAGGGCGCCCGCCGGCATGCGGTGGATGAGCGGCAGGGCGAACGGCAGGCAGGCGTAGAAGAACAGCTCGCAGGAGAGCGACCAGCTGACCGTGTTGACGCTGTAGAAGATGCCGGGGGTCGGGTCCCACGCCTGTACCAGCAGCAGGTTCTCCAGCGCGGCGCGGGGGTGGACCGGGTCGGTGAACGCGTACGCGACCAGCAGCGCCGCCACGAACATGACGACGTGGTTCGGGTAGATCTTCGCGACGCGGCGGCGCAGGAAGGTGCGCTTCGCCTCACCGGGGCGGGCCGACCACACCAGCACGAATCCACTGAGGATGAAGAAGAACTGGACGCCCGACAGGCCGAGGGAGAAGAACCGGTCGACGGCCCCCTTGTAGGCCGGCTCGGCGACGATGCCCATCGTCGCGGCGTGGAAGGCGAAGACCAGCAGCGCGGCGATCCACCGCAGCCCGGTGAGCGACGGCAGCCGGCCGCCCGGACCCGGTGCGGCGGGGCTCGCCGCGCGTACCGGCCGGTCGGTGGGGGTCACCTGCACAGGCTTCTCCTTCTCGGGTCGTGGGCGGCCCGACGGCCGGCCCGCACCGCTCCGCGACCTTACCCGCCGGTCCGATGACCGGCGTGCCGCACCGAAGGCCAGTCGTACGCCTGTTCGATGATGCGGTAGGCTCGGGGCCGTGCCGGACGTCGCCTACCAGCCGTCGATGCTGGATCTCGCCGAGGCCGGCCCGACGCTCGGGCCGCTCGCCGGCCAGGTCACGCGGCACCGGCTCACCCGGGGTGCCTGGGTCGACCACCTGCCCGGCTGGGTGCGCGGCTCCGACCAGGTGCTCGACAATCTCCTGCACGAGGTGCCCTGGCGCGCCGAACGCCGCACCATGTACGACGCGGAGGTCGACGTCCCGCGCCTGCTCTGCTGGTACGCGGCTGGCCGCCCGCTGCCCCACCCGGTGCTCACCGCCGCCCGGGAGGCGCTGACCCGGCACTACGCGCCCGAGTTGGGCGAGCCGTTCGTCACCGCCGGCATGTGCCTCTACCGGGACGGACGCGACAGCGTCGCCTGGCACGGCGACACCATCGGCCGGGGCGCCCACACCGACACGATGGTCGCCATCGTCTCCTTCGGCTCGCCCCGGGCGCTCCTGCTGCGTCCCCGTGGCGGCGGCGCGGGCCTGCGGTTCCCGCTCGGCCACGGCGACCTCGTCGTGATGGGCGGCTCGTGCCAGCGCACCTGGGAGCACGCCGTCCCGAAGACGGCGCGCCCGGTCGGCCCCCGGGTCAGCGTCCAGTTCCGCCCGACCAACGTCGCCTGACACGAGGTGCGCCGGTCGGCGGCGGGTGCGCCGCGCCGGCGTGCTAGAAACGACGTCCAGGGTCCGATCAACCCCTTCTGACGACGACGCGAAGGGGTACCCCCATGACCCAGTCCCCCACCGAGGCGCGCTCGCGCTGGTCGCCGTGGTCCGTGCACGGTGACGGCCGGTCGGTGCGGCCCGGCGACGTGGTGCACCCCGGCGAGCGGCTGTCCTGGCCGCGGACGGCCGGGGTCGGCGTGCAGCACGTGGTGGCCATGTTCGGCGCCACCTTCACCGTGCCGCTGATCACCGGTTTCCCGCCCGCCACCACGCTGTTCTTCTCCGGGCTGGGCACGCTGCTGTTCCTGCTGATCACCGGCAACCGGCTGCCGTCGTACCTCGGCTCGTCGTTCGCCTTCATCGCGCCGGTGCTGGCGGCGAAGGCCGGTGGGGACATCGGCCCGGCGCTCGGCGGCATCGTGGTCGCCGGCGCGGCGCTGGCCCTGGTCGGCGTGGTCGTCCACGTCGCCGGCGCCCGGTGGATCGACGCGCTGATGCCCCCGGTGGTGACCGGCGCGATCGTGGCGCTGATCGGGTTGAACCTCGCGCCGGTCGCCTGGGACGGCGGCGGCAGCGGCACCGGCGTCAAAGCTCAACCGCTGATCGGCGTGGTGACGCTGGTGGCGATCCTCCTCGCCACGGTCGCCTTCCGGGGCTTCCTCGCCCGGCTGTCCATCCTGCTCGGCGTCGCCGTCGGCTGGGCGCTGGCCGCCGCGCTCGGGCACCTCGACCCTAAGGCCGTCGACGGGCTGCGTGACGCGGCGTGGATCGGCCTGCCGGAGTTCCACGCCCCGAGCTTCAGCCTGCGGGCCGTCGTGCTGGTGATCCCGGTGATCCTCGTGCTGATCGCGGAGAACGCCGGGCACGTCAAGGCGGTCGCGGCGATGACCGGCCGCAACCTCGACCGGGACATGGGCCGGGCGTTTTTCGGTGATGGCCTGGCGACCGTGCTCGCCGGTTCCGGCGGCGGCTCCGGCACCACCACGTACGCGGAGAACATCGGCGTGATGGCGGCGACCCGGGTCTACTCGACGGCCGCGTACTGGGTCGCCGGCGTGGCGGCGGTGCTGCTGGGGCTGAGCCCGAAGTTCGGCGCGCTGATCCTGACCGTGCCCGCGGGCGTGCTGGGCGGCGCCACCACCGCCCTGTACGGGCTGATCGCCATCCTGGGCGCGCGGATCTGGATCGAGAACCGCGTCGACTTCCACGATCCGGTCAACCTGATGACCGCCGCCGTCGCGGTGATCGTCGGCGCCGCCAACTACACCCTCACCGCGGGCGACCTGTCCTTCAACGGCATCGCCCTGGGCACCGGCGCCGCCCTGCTCATCTACCACGGCATGCGCCTGGTCGCCCGCCTCCGCAACACCACCCCGGAAACCCGGGTAGCCCCCGAACCCGAACTCTGACCGCCCGCCCGCGCCCGACCCCCCTGTCGATCATGAAGTTAGCGGGGAGAAATAACGCTAACCTCATGATCAACGAGGACGGTCCGTCCGTACGCGGTCAGTCGCGGTCGACCTGGTGGCCGACCACGGTGGGGCCGAGCATCACGGCGAAGCCGCTGCCGTCGCGGCGCGGGTCGGCCGCCGGCAGGTCCACCGGCTCGCCGTTCGCCGTCGATCCCACCGGCCGCGGACCCACCCAGCCGACGACCACGTCGGTCTCACCCTTGAGGAAGCGTTGGGCGCGCACCCCGCCGGTCGCCCTCCCCTTCGCGGGGTACGCCGCGAACGGCGTCACCTTCACCGTGGCGCCGGTCGACGTGACCACCATCGGCTCGCCGTGGGTCGGGTCGTCGGTGCGCACCGCGCCGAAGAACACCACCCGCGCCCCGGCGGGCAGGTTGACGCCGGCCATGCCGCCACCCTTGATCCCCTGTGGACGGACCAGCCCGGCCGGGAACCGCAGCAGCGACGCCTCCGACGTGACGAAGGCGAGCGCCTCGGCACCGTCGGTCAGCCAGGTCGCCCCGACCACCTCGTCACCGTCCCGCAGGCTGATCACCTCGAACTCGTCGGAACGCACCGGCCACTCCGGCGCGCAGACCTTCACCACACCCTGCCGGGTGCCCAGCGCCAGCCCCGGCGCCCCGTCGGCGGTCGACCCGAGCGGCGCGAGGCCCACCACCGTCTCCCCCGGCTCCAACGGCACCAGCTCGGCGGCGGACATGCCGCCGCGCAGCGAGACCGTGCCGGACTGCTCGGGCAGCACCGGCAGCGGCAGCACGTCCACCTTGAAGGCCCGGCCGGCGCTGGTGACCAGGAGGACCCGGCCGCGGGCCGTGGAGTGGACGACGGCGCGTACCGCGTCGTGCTTCACCCGGCCGTGCCGCCGGCGCCCCTCGGCCGCCTCCTCCGACTCGGCCGCGGTGCGGGCGACCAGGCCGGTCGCCGACAGGATCACCTGGCAGGGGTCGTCGGCGACCTCCAGCGGGCCGGCCGGCACGGACGCCGCCAACACCTCCTTCAGGTCACCGTCGACCAGCGTGGTGCGGCGCGGCGCGGCGAACTGCTTCCCGACCGCGGCCAACTCGTCGGAGACGACCTTCCGGAGCACCTTCGGGTCGTCCAGGATGCGGGCCAGCTCGGCGATCTCGCCGCGCAGCTTCTCCTGCTCGGCCTCCAGCTCCAGCCGGTCGTACTTCGTGAGCCGGCGCAGCGGCGTGTCGAGGATGTACGTGGCCTGGATCTCGGACAGCTTGAACCTCCGCATCAGGCCGTCCTTCGCGGCCTGCGCGTCCTCGCTGGCCCGGATCAGCTTGACCACCCGGTCGATGTCGAGCAGCGCGATCAGCAGGCCGTCGACCAGGTGCAGCCGTTCCTCACGCTTGCGCTTGCGGTACGCGCTGCGCCGCGTCACCACCTCGTACCGGTGGGACAGGAAGACCTCCAGCAGCGCCTTCAGACCCAGCGTCTGCGGCTGCCCGTCCACCAGGACCAGGTTGTTGACGCCGAACGACTGCTCCAGCGGGGTCAGCCGGTACAGGTCGGCGAGCAGGGCCTGCGGGTTCACCCCGACCTTGCACTCGATGACCAGGCGGGTGCCGTTCTCCCGGTCGGTGAGGTCCTTGACGTCGGCGATGCCGGTGAGCCGCTTGGTCTTCGTCACCTCGTTGGTGATGGCGGCGATGACCTTCTCCGCGCCGACGCCGTACGGCAACTCGACCACGGTGATCGCCTGCCGGCCGCGGCTGCCCTCCACCGGGCCGATCTCCACCTTGCCGCGCATCCGCACCACACCGCGCCCGCTCTCGTACGCGCGGCGCACCTCGTCGAGGCCCAGCAGCAGCCCGCCGGTGGGCAGGTCGGGGCCCGGGACGAACTCCATGAGCTTGTCCAGCGTGGCGTCCGGGTGGTTGATCAGCCAGCGGGCGGCCGAGACGACCTCGCCGAGGTTGTGCGGGATCATGTTGGTCGCCATGCCCACGGCGATCCCGGACGCACCGTTGACCAGCAGGTTCGGGAAGGCGGCCGGCAGCACGGTGGGCTGGGTCAGCGAGCCGTCGTAGTTGGGCTCCAGGTCGACCGTGTCCTCGCCGAGCTCGCCGACGAGGTGCATCGCCTCGCGGGACATCCGGGCCTCGGTGTAACGAGCCGCGGCCGGTCCATCGTCTGGGCTTCCAAAATTTCCATGCCCGTCGATGAGTGGCACATTGAGCGAAAAATCTTGGGCGAGCCGGACCATCGCGTCATAGATCGCGGTGTCGCCGTGCGGATGGTACTTACCCATGCAGTTGTGGACGACGTAGCCCTCGGCAACGAAGGCGTGCTCATCTGAGCTGACCTGAATGTCGTAAGTGGTGGCGGCAGCGACCGCCTCGACCGAGACGACTCGAAGAAACGAACGACCCGACAGAGCCTCAAGCCGGCCGGCAAGAGGCGAGCCGACACGGCGGAGTTTGCGAACCCAGCCATCCCGCTCCGCGCGCCAAAGGGGGAATGACCGCTCCGACAGCGGCACGCCGTTGCGGTCCTTACCGTAACGGACCTTGCCCCCGTCACCCGACAGCGACACTCGGAAAGCGTTGCCGTCCTCATCCCGGAACCATCCGCCGCCCCGGTGAGCGGCCGTGAATTCGCCGATCACGGGCCGGCATGGCAGCCGATCGTTGCCCTGCTTGCCGCCGTACTGGTAGGCCAACTCCATTACCCGGCGAAGGCCGTCGTTCTTATAACCGACCCGCACCCACGGCAGAAGCATCTCGGCGAGGACAGCAGCATCGCGCCCGCTTACCGACAGACCGAGAAGCGGTTCATACCCGGTTCTCCTACTGGTCCAGTGATGCCCGTGTACACCCAGATCGGCGAGCATGGAGTAGATCTGCCGCACCAGCATGTCGCTGGTGCTGACGAAGACGATCTCGCGGAAACGCTTACGGACGTAGCCGTCACCGTCGAAGAAGCCAGCGAGGAACGGCGCCCACGCGGAACGGCTCTCGATGACGTCGTTCGGCACATGCTTGGCGTGGCTGAGCGGCTGACCCGCCGCTAGCAGGCCCTCGTGCCGAGCGAACGTGAGGATGTGTTGAGCCCGGTGACGGGGATTGGCCGGCTCACGCTTGCCACGGGTGGCGTTCAGCCCGTTCGCGATCGCCCAACCATGCGCGACGTCGAGCGGCTCAACATCGCACATGTGCAGCCGTACGCGGCCGTCAACCTCACGAGACCGATCGACGGCGAAGCCCTCTGCCACGACCAGTCCGCGGACGTAGTCATAGACGTCACCGCCCGGCGCTAGAGCCGTCCCGCGACGGCTGCCGTAGGCCAGGGTGAGGTGGCCGGTAAGTTCCCGCGCCTCAACCCAGCGGAGCGAGAGGTCCTCGTCGATTACACGGAACCGCTGCCCTGGGGTCACAGTCATAGTGTGGCCGTTGCTCCAGGTGACCCGGACCAACTCCGAATTCGGGTTCTGATAAACAGCAGTCACGGGGACGGCGGTCCCGTCGCCGTCCAACACGAAGTCGCCAATTTCAACATCCTCGATCGGCCTCAGACCATCGGGCGTCGAGACCAGCGTTCCTGCAACAAAGCAGTCGCCGACGATCCGGGCCGACTTGACGTGGCCCCGGTCGGGGCGGTGGCCCTGCTCGTACATTGACCAGAGGATGCGCCGGTGCACCGGCTTCAGCCCGTCCCGGGCGTCCGGCAGGGCGCGGGAGTGGATGACCGAGAACGCGTACTCCAGGTAGGAGTCGGAGACCTCGGTGACCAGCGGGTTGTCGAAGACCCGCGCGCCGGCCTGGTCGAACGCGGAGAGGTCGACCTTCGTTTCCTTGCGGCGTGCCATGACTCAGCTTTCCCCTCGGACTGTCCCGGTGATCGTGCCTGCGGTCGCGGCGTGCCCGCTCATGCGTCGATCGCCTCCCGGTCGACCCGGTCGGCGGAGTCGATCAGCCAGTTGCGGCGGGGCTCGACCTTCTCGCCCATCAGCAGCTCCAGGATCTGCTCGGCCGCCTCGACGTCCTCCAGGGTGATCCGGCGGACCGCCCGGGTGGCCGGGTTCATCGTGGTCTCCCACAGTTCGTCGGCGTCCATCTCACCGAGGCCCTTGAACCGCGGGATCGGGGTGACGACCTGCTTGCCGGCCTTCTCCAGCCGGCGGACCGTCGACTCCATCTCCGCCTGGGTGTACGTGTAGATCGTCTGCGGGTTGCGCCCCTTGGTGGTGATCTTGTGCAGGGGCGGCATCGCCGCGTACAGCCGACCGGCCTCGATCAGCGGTCGCATGTACCGGGCGAAGAGCGTGATCAGCAGCGTACGGATGTGCGCGCCGTCCACGTCCGCGTCGGCCATGATCAGGACCCGACCGTACCGCAACGCCGACAGGTCGAACGTCCGCCCTGAGCCGGCGCCCAGCACCTGCACGATCGCCGCGCACTCGGCATTGTCCAGAACCTGCTGGAGGTTCGCCTTCTGCACGTTGAGGATCTTGCCGCGGATCGGCAGCAACGCCTGGTACTCCGACGAGCGGGCCATCCGGCTCGTGCCGAGGGCGCTGTCCCCCTCGACGATGAACAGCTCGCTGCGGTCCACACCGGTCGAACGGCAGTCGACCAGCTTCGCCGGCATCGACGCGCCCTCCAGGGCCGTCTTGCGGCGGGCCGCGTCCTTCTGCTGCTTCTGGGTGAGCCGGACGCGCGCCGCGTCGACGATCTTCTGCAGGACCGTGCGCGCCTCGGCCTTGGTCTTCCGGTCCTCCAGCCAGGCCTTGAGGTGCTGCTCCACGAGACCCTGGAGCACCTTCGTGATGCCGGCCGTGGACAGCTCGTCCTTGGTCTGGGAGGTGAACTGCGGCTCCGGGATCCGCACGTGCACCACCGCGGTCATGCCCTCGAGGATGTCGTCCAGGGTGGGCGGCTCCTCCTTGGCCTTGAGCAGGCCACGGGCGTTGCGGACGGCGTCGACGAGGGCGCGCGCCAGCGCCCGCTCGAAGCCCTTCCGGTGGGTGCCGCCGTGCGCGTTGCGGATCGTGTTGGTGAAGCACTCCACGGTGCGCTCGTAGCCGGTGCCCCAGCGGAACGCCACCTCGACCTCGGCGCGGCGCTGCACGTTGGACTGCATGACGCCGTTGGCGTCGGCCGCGTTCTCCCGGTACGTCCCCTCACCCGTCACCAGCAGCGTGCCGGACACCGGCCGGTCGCCGGACGGGGCGAGGAACTCCACCATGTCGGTCAGCCCGTTGGGGTAGTGGAACCGCTCCTCGACCGACTCCGCCCCGGTCTGGTCGCGCAGCAGGTAGCGGACGCCGGGCACCAGGAACGCCGTGTTGCGCAGCTTCATCCGCACGGCCTCGCCGTCCAGCGACGCGCCGGTCTCGAAGTAGCGCGGGTCGTGCCAGTAGCGGATCGACGTGCCGGTGCGCTGGCCGCGCTTCATCCCGCCGACCACCTGGAGCCCCGGGCCCGCCGTGAAGGGCGCGTCCGGCCCGTCGCCGTCGAAGACGCCGGGGACACCGTGCCGGAACGACATCGCGTGGACCTTGCCGCCGCGACGGACCGTCACGTCGAACCGGCGCGAGAGCGCGTTGACCGCCGAGGCGCCGACGCCGTGCAGGCCGCCCGACGTCTTGTAGCCCGAGCCGCCGAACTTCCCGCCCGCGTGCAGCCGGGTGAGCACCAGCTCGACACCCGAGATGCCGGACTTCGCGTGCACGTCGGTGGGGATGCCCCGACCGTCGTCGTCGACCTGGACCGAACCGTCTGCGTGCAGCGTGACCTCGATCGACGTCGCGTGACCGGCGACGCCCTCGTCGGTGGAGTTGTCGAGGATCTCGTTGACGAGGTGACCCACGCCACGGCTGTCGGTCGAGCCGATGTACATGCCGGGACGCTTGCGGACAGCGTCCAGCCCCTCGAGGTGCGTGAGGTCGTCGGCCCCGTACAGGGTCTCAGGCTCTGCGGTCAACTGGTCGTACTCCCAGGTCTCGGCGGTGTGGTGCCGCGGACGGCGGGCATCGGCCGGAAGCGGCGCGCCGGAGCGAGCCTAGCCGCCGGCCCCGACAACGCCCGGGAGCCCCGCTCGACCCGCCGCAACCGGCGCAACCGACCCGGCCTCCGGGTGATTCCGGCCGTGACCTAGGCGACACTCCTTCCCAGTCGCGTCGCGAAACCCCGCGGGAGGAGCGCGGCGGACCCGCCTGGCCCGCTACGCTGACCGGCGGTCGCGCCCCGGCGGGGGTGCCGGATCCCGCGGGAGGCCACCGGTGACGCACGAGGGCGCGGCGGACCGGTTCGCGGCGGACCGGCTGGCGGCGGAATCCCTCGCCGCCGGCGACCCGACCGGCTGGTTCGACCGGCTGTACACCGAGGCGGCACACGGCGACGCCGTCGTCCCCTGGGACCGGGACGCGCCGCACGGGCTGCTGGTCGACTGGACCGGCCGGCACCGGCCGTCCCCGGGCGGCCCGGCCGTCGTGGTCGGCTGCGGCTACGGCCGCGACGCGGAACACCTCGCCACCCTCGGCTACCGCACAATCGGTTTCGACATCTCCCACACCGCCGTCGAGACGGCCCGGCAGCGGCACCCCGGCTCGCCGGTCGACTACCGAAGCGCCGACCTGCTCGCCCCTCCCCCGGCATGGCGGCACGGCTTCGACCTGGTGGTGGAGAGCATGACGGTGCAGGCGCTGCCACCCGAGATCCGGGCGGCCGCGATCCGCGCCGTCGGCGACCTGGTCGCCCCGGACGGCACCCTGCTCGTGATCGCCGCCGGCCGCGCCGAGGACGAGGATCCGCCGGCCGGACCGCCCTGGCCGTTGACCCGGGCCGAGGTCGACGCGTTCGCCGCGGGCGGCCTGACCGCCGTCCGGGTCGAGGACTTCGAAGACCCCGCCGGCGTACGCCGCTGGCGCGCCGAGTTCCACCGACCCGCCTGACCGGGCCGCTCAGCGGCCCCGACGACGCCGGCATCACCCGGTCCGGCCGCGCGCCGCACTGACACCGGCATCGCGCCGTCCGGCCGCGGTTGTGGTGTCTCGCGTCGGTGCCGGGTGCGGTCGTGGTTGCGGTGGGGGTGTGGCCCGCCGTGCCCAGCTCCGGGCGGTCAGGCTTGATCCCTGCGCCGGTCACGGCGGGCCACACCCCTGACCTGGTCCTGATCCGCCGGTGGGTGCCGGCTCAGCCCGGTTGGGGGCGAGATCTTGGAAGGGTATGGCCCCTGGAGGGGCCGAATTCTTCCATGATCTCGATGTTCCACCTGCGTGTGCTGGGTGGTGTGTCCGGTTCGGGTGTGCCGTGTCGCGCCGGGTGTCGGGTTTGGGGGTGTGGTCGGCGGCATCGTGGGGGTGGAATGGGGGCGGGGCGGGGTCGTTACATCACCTGGACGATCGAGTAGGGCCGCCCACCCGAGCGGGTGGGGCATGGGTCCTCGGGCCCGGCCGGAATGATGGCGGGCCGGCGGTCGTTACATCTGGACCCGGCACCACGAGGGCCCCGGCCCCGGTTCGCCGGTCTTTCGATCACCACCTGCCCGCCCCCTTGGGCCTGGTGGTCATCCCTCGAATGTCTGTGAGCGCCGGACGGTGCTTGCGTCACCACACCCCTTGTCCCCCCTTTGCGGGTGGGTGGCGTCTTCCCCCGAATGGAGCTTGATCATGAACTCGAAGCTGCTGCGTAAGAGCGTTCTGGGTGTTGCTGGTCTGGCCTTCGCCGGTGGCATGGTCGCCGGCCCCGCCACCGCCGCCCCGTCGGTGGAGTCCAAGCCGGTCGCCGCCACGGTGCTGGCCGACAAGCCCGACACCGGCAAGCTGATTCCGCACGGTGTGCAGGGCAAGCAGTCCCGCATCGACCTGGACGACGAGCAGACCGCGAATGTGAAGGCGATCATCGCGGCGACGAAGAAGGCCGACATGGACGAGCGGGCCGCCGTGGTGGCCATCGCCACCGCGCTGCAGGAGTCGAAGCTGGTCAACCTGGGTCACCTGGGTGAGCGCAACGACCACGACTCGCAGGGCCTGTTCCAGCAGCGCCCCTCCAGCGGGTGGGGCACGGTCGAGCAGATCACCGACCCCGAATACTCCACGCTGGCGTTCCTGAAGGGTCTCAAGCAGGTCGACGGCTGGCAGGACATGCCGCTGACCAAGGCCGCCCAGACCGTGCAGGTGTCGGCCTACCCGTTCCACTACGCCCAGTGGGAGACCCAGGCCGCCGACCTCGTCGCCGAGCACTGGAACAACTGACCCACAGTCTTTCCTCACAAGGGGGAACCACGCCGCTGGCCGGCACCCGAACCCGGGTGCCGGCCAGCGGCGTCCGCACACCCCGTCTGAGTCGGTGCGGGTTGGCCGGGGCGGGCGGGCGGAGCCGGACCGGGTCGGGGGTGGGGCCCGCCGTGCCCGGCGCAGGGATCAAGCCTGACCGCCCGGAGCCGGGCACGGCGGGCCCCACCCCACCACCGCAACCACCAACAGAGCCCAACCCACCGACGAACCCCAATTCGGCACACGGGCGAACTCCAGCCCAGGTCAGCCGCGGCCTCAGCCCGGCACGGACGGGGGCGCGAGAGCGACCGGACGTGTCTGCCGAGGAACGAAGTCGTGACATCCCATTGACGTCCGTCACGTGAAGGTGATCTGATCGCAGACCCAGAGGATCTTTCACATTTCCATGGACGGATGGGGGCGCCATGTCCAGGTTGCGGCGTACAGTCCTCGCGGCGGGGCTCGCCGTCGTCACGGCGGCACTGTCCACGGCGGTCGTGGCGACCGCGCCGGCGACCGCGGCGCTCCCCACCGCCGCCGTGGCGCTCGGGGACAGCTTCGTCAGCGGTGAGGGCGCCGGGGCGTACACGGCGGTGGTCGACGTCAACGGCACCGCCCAGGGTTTCCCCGGCTGGCGGGCGGCGAACAGCAACGCGTACTTCTGCCACCGCTCGGCGAACGCCTCACTGCACCAGGCGAGCCTCCCCGGCATCCAGGACCGGTTCAACCTGGCGTGCTCCGGGGGCCAGCCGCACGACATCGCCGCCGCCTCGTCGGCCCGCGCCAACGGGCGGCAGGTCGCGGCGCAGCTCGACCAGCTCCGGGCGGTGGGGCGCACCCACGACATCGACGTGGTCCTGCTGGGCCTCGGGTCGAACAACAGCTCCTTCACCTTCGGCGACGTGGCCGAGAAGTGCGCCAACCGGTTCATCGCGGACGCGTGGACCGGCTGGTGGGAGTTCTGGGCGTACCTGAACGGGCCGGTGGAGCAGAAGCCCTGCGCGGACGCCGACCTGGCCACGGCGGCGCAGTTCGACGCCGCGACCGCGGAGACCGTCGCCGCGGTACGCCAACTCCTCGCCACGCTCCGCGAGATCGACGCGGACGGCCAGCACCGGGTCGTGTTCCAGGACTACACCAACCCGCTGCCGCTGGACCTGTACCCGAGTTTCCACACCGAGGACAGCCGGGACGACACCCGGGACAAGTTCCGCGCGCTGGGCGCCGAACGGTACGCGGCCGGCTGCCCGATCCACCGTGCCAGCCTGCCGCCGGGTCACCGCTTCTCCCAGGGGCTCGGCACGCTGGTGAGGTCCACGCGCGACGCTGTCGCCGCCGAGTTCCCCGGCGCCGACCTGGTCTACCTGAACGTGCAGCGGGCGTTCGACGGCGCCCGGCTCTGCGAGACGGCCGCCAGCCCGACGGGCGCCCTGGCCACCCCGATCCGTCTCCAGGACGACCCGCCGACCGGCGTCTTCGTCACCAGCCTCTCCGGGTACGACAAGATCGCCATCCAGCGCATCGCGAACGTGTGCGTGACGTACTTCCAGACCTGCCAGGAGTCGTGGCATCCGAACGCCGCCGGTCACCAGGTGCTGGGCCGGTGCCTGACTGGCGCCGCCACCACCGCCGCCCGGAACGTTTCCTGCGTCCGCAACCCGGACGGCTCGATCACCGTCTCCTGACGCTCACTGCCACCCCGGAAACACGTTGGTCATGAGGTTGGCGGCGACGTCGATCGCGGAAACCCCGCCGACCTCATGACCAACGCGACCCGAAGGCGCGGTCACCGGCGTACTGCGGTGCCGAGCACGTGCGGGGTGGCCGGCAGCGGGACCGCCGTCTCCGGGAACGGGAAGCGGTCCAGTTGGGTGATGTGGAAACCGGCCTCCCGGATCGCCGCCGCCGTGTCGCGGCCGGTGTGGCAGCCGCCGCACACCAGCGGCCAGACGGTCGCGTCGACCACCCGCTGCACCCGGCGCAGGCCGGGGCTCTGCGCGCGTACGTGCTCGAAGAAGCGCACCTGCCCGCCCGGCCGCAGGACCCGGCGGGCCTCACGCAGCGCGGCGGCCTGGTCGGCGACCGAGCAGAGCACCAGGGACAGGACGACGGCGTCAGCGGTCCCGTCCGCCACCGGGAGGTCCTCGGCGGTCCCGTCGACCACCTCCACCGGCACGGGGGCGGACGCGGCGGCGACGCGCGCCGCCGCCCGCAGCCGGGGCTCGGGTTCGACGGCCAGCACGTGGCCGACGGCCGGCGGGTAGTGCGCGAAGGCGCGGCCGTTGCCCGCGCCCACCTCGACCACCCGGCCGCTCAGGCCGGCGACCAGCCGGCGCCGGTGCACGGCCACCCCGGCGCGGTCCATCGCGTCCGTCGCTCGTGGATACATCCGGGCGAAGAGTGGACGGGAGTAGCGGGACATCGAACCCCTCCGGACGTCGACGGGCGGAGCGTGACCGGACCTCCGTAACGGTAGCCCGCGGCGACCAGGCACTCCGGTCACCGCCTGCTGACCGGATGTGACCATGCGTCAACCGGCCTCCACACGCGACGGACCGGCAGTCCGGAGAAGACGATGACCTACAGGTTAGCGGGAGAAGCCGAGGGTAGGGGACCTGTCATGCGGGTCCTTGGAATCAACGCGATCTTCCACGATCCGGCGGCAGCCCTCGTGGCCGACGGCCGGGTGGTGGCCGCTGCCGAAGAGGAGCGGTTCAGCCGTCGCAAGCACGGGAAGCGTCCCGTGCCCTTCTCCGCGTGGGAGCTTCCGGAGCTCTCCGCCGCCTGGTGCCTGGCCAGCGCCGGGCTGGACGTCGACGACCTCGATGCCGTCGCCTACTCGTTCGACCCGGGCCTGTGCCGCCCGGCGGAGAGCCTCGGGCTCGCCGACCCCTGGGACTGGCTGCGCGTCGAGTACGCGCAGCGCGCCCCGCAGTTCCTCGCCGCTGCCCTGCCCGGCCTCGACCCGGCGAAGGTGCGGTTCGTCCCGCACCACGTGGCGCACGCCGCCTCCGCCGGGCTGGCCGCCCCACCGGGCGGCGACGACACCGCCGTGCTGGTCCTCGACGGGCGCGGCGAGGTGGCCAGCCACCTCGCCGGGGTCTACGCCGACGGCCGGCTCAAGCCCCTGTACGCGCAGGAGCTGCCGCACTCCCTCGGCCTGCTCTACGAGGACCTGACCCGTCACCTGGGCTTCCTGCACTCCAGCGACGAGTACAAGGTGATGGCGCTGGCGTCGTACGGCGAGCCGAAGCACCTCGGCCTGCTCCGCGACCTGATCCGGGTCACCCCGGAGGGCGGCTTCACCGTCGAGCGCATCGACTGGGCGAGCCTGGCGAAGGCGCGTACCGCCGACGGTGAGATGACCGGCGACCACGCCGACCTGGCCGCCAGTGTGCAGGCCCGGCTGGAGGAGGTCGTCCTCGACCTGGCCCGCTGGGTGTACGACGCGTCCGGCGGCGCCTCCACCATCGCGATGGCCGGCGGGGTGGCCCTGAACTGCGTCGCGAACGCACGCCTGGCCGCGCAGGGCCCGTTCCGGCACGTCTGGGTGCAGCCGGCGGCCGGCGACTCGGGTACGGCGCTGGGCGCCGCCCTGCACGTGGCCCGCGACCTCGGTGACCGGCCGGTGCCGATGGGCGGCGCGGACCTGGGTCGTGGCTGGTCGGACGAGGAGCTGGAGGCCGAGCTGCGTCGGGCCGCCCTGCCCTACTTCCGGCCCGACTCGATCGCCGCCGAGGCCGCCCGGGTCCTCGCCGACAACGGCATCGTCGCCTGGTACCAGGGGCGCAGCGAGTACGGCCCGCGGGCCCTCGGCCACCGGTCGCTGCTCGCCCACCCCGGTGACCCGGCCACCACCGCCCGGATGAACGACGTGAAGGGTCGCGAGCAGTTCCGCCCGATCGCCCCGATGGTCCGCGCCGAGCGGGCCGCCGAGGTCTTCGAGGGGGTCTTCCCCAGCCCGTACATGCTCTTCGTCCACAACGTGAAGCCGGAGTGGCGGGACCGCATCCCGGCGGTCACCCACGTCGACGGCACCGCCCGGGTGCAGACCGTGCACGCCGACACCGAACCGCTGGTCGCGGAGATGCTGGCCGGGTTCGAACGGCTCACCGGGCTGCCGGTGGTGGTGAACACGTCGCTGAACACCGCCGGTCGGCCGATGGTCGACACGCCCCGCGAGGCGATGGAGCTGTTCGGCTCCGCACCGGTGGAGCTGCTGGCGATGGGCCCGTTCGCGGTGCGGCGTGGCGCGCTGGGCGGTGGCCGGTGATCAGCGTCGTGGTGCCGACGCTCGGCCGGCCGAGCCTCGCGGTGCTCCTCGACGCGCTCGCGGCACAGGTCGGCGAGCTGCCCGACCCGGAGATCCTGCTGGTCGACGACCGCGGCGACGCCGCCGGTGAGCTGGCGGTGCCGGGGGCGCTGTCCGCGTACGCGAAGGTGCTGACCGGGCCCGGCGCGGGGCCGGCGGCGGCCCGCAACCTGGGCTGGCGCGTTGCCCGCTCCCCCTGGATCGTCTTCCTGGACGACGACGTGGTGCCGGCGGCCGACTGGGCCCGCCGGCTGGTCGCGGACCTCGCGGTCGGTGACCGCGTCGGCGGTGTGCAGGGCCGCGTCGAGGTGCCGCTGCCGGCGGACCGCCGCCCCACGGACTGGGAGCGTGGGACCGCCGGGCTCGCCGTCAGCGCGTGGATCACCGCCGACATGGCGTACCGGCGGGCGGCGCTGGCCGCGGTCGGCGGGCTCGACGAGCGGTTCCCGCGGGCCTACCGGGAGGATGCCGAGCTGGCCCACCGGGTCCGGCGGGCGGGTTGGGACCTGGTCCGCGGGCAGCGGTCGGTGACCCATCCGGTACGCCCCGAGGACCGCTGGGTCAGCCTGCGTGTGCAGCGCGGCAACGCCGACGACGCGCTGCTGCGCCGCCTGTACGGGCCGACCTGGCGCGCGGACCTGGACCTGCCGCCGGGCCGCCGGCCCCGGCACGTCGCGGTCACCGCCGCCGGCGCCGTCGCGGTGGTCGCCGCCGCGCTGTCGCGCACCACCACGGGTACGCGCCGGCGGCTGCTCGGCGTGGTCGCGGCGGCCGGCGCGGCGGCCTGGGCGGCGGGTACGGCGGACTTCGCCCGTGCTCGCGTCGCGCCCGGGCCGCGCACCGCCGACGAGGTGACCACGATGCTGTTGACCAGCGCTCTGATCCCTCCGCTGGCGGTGACGCACTGGCTACGCGGCTGGTGGCGCGCGCGTGGCGAACGTCGCCAGGCGGCCGGGTGATGTTTCAGCCATCACTTGCCACGGGCAACAGATGCCGCATGGAAATCAATCCGGGTGGTCCGCGCCTGTTCGATGCGGTGTTGCTGGACCGGGACGGGACGTTGGTCGAGGACGTGCCGTACAACGGGGACCCGGAGAAGGTGCGGCCGGTGTCGGGTGCGCGGGCGGCGTTGGACGCGTTGCGGGCGGCGGGTCTGCGGCTGGCGGTGGTGACGAACCAGTCGGGGCTGGCGAAGGGGTTGTTCGACGAGGCGCAGATGCGGGCGGTGCACGCCCGGGTCGAGGAGTTGTTGGGGCCGTTCGACGCGTGGCTGGTGTGTCCGCACGACGACGCCGACGGGTGTGGCTGCCGTAAACCGGCTCCGGGTCTGGTGCACGCCGCCGCCCGGGAGTTGGGTACGGTGCCGCGGCGGTGTGTGCTGGTCGGTGACATCGGTCGGGACGTGACCGCTGCTCTGGCGGCGGGGGCGCAGGCGGTGCTGGTGCCCACGCCGGTGACCCGCCCCGAGGAGATCGACGCCGCCGGCTGGGTCGCGCCGGATCTCCCCGCCGCGGTCACGGAGATTCTGCGCCGGCAGGCCGCCGTCGTGCCCCGCGAGCCCCGCCGCGCCGGCACGGTGCTGGTCGTGCGGTCCGACTCCGCCGGCGACGTCCTCGTCACCGGACCCGGCATCCGCGCCGTCGCCGCACACGCCGACCGCGTGGTGCTGCTGTGCGGGCCCCGCGGCCGCGCCGCCGCCGACCTGCTACCCGGCGTCGACGCCATCATCGAACACCGCCTGCCCTGGATCGACCCCCACCCCGACCCCGTCGACCCCGACGACATCACCACCCTCACCACCACCCTCGCCGCCGTCGCCGCCGACGAAGCGGTCATCTTCACCAGCTACCACCAGTCACCGCTACCCCTGGCCCTGCTGCTACGCACCATCGGTGTCCACCGGATCTCGGCGATCAGCGACGACTACCCCGGCGCCCTGCTCGACGTGCGCCACCGCGTCCCCACCGGCGTACCCGAACCCGAACGCGCCCTCTCCCTCGCCGCCGCCGCCGGCTACGCCCTGCCCGCCGACGACGAACCCGCCCTCCGGCTGCGCGTCGACCGGTGCGACAGCCCGGTGGAGACGCTGCACCCGGCCCTGGCCGAGCCCGGCTACGTCGTCGTGCATCCCGGCGCGTCGGTGCCCGCGCGCGCCTGCCCGCCCCGGCGGTGCGCCGACGTCGTCGCCGCGCTCGCCGACGCCGGGCACCGGGTGGTGGTCACCGGCGCACCGGACGAGCGGGAGCTGACCGCGTACGTCGCCGGGGACCGCGCCGTCGACCTGGGCGGCCGTACCCCGCTGGCCGGCCTGGCGCGGGTGCTCGCCGGCGCCCGCGCGGTGGTGGTGGGCAACACCGGCCCGGCCCACCTGGCGGCGGCGGTCGGAACGCCCGTGGTCAGCCTGTTCGCCCCGACCGTCCCGTTCGGGCAGTGGGGGCCGTGGGGCGTGCCGACCGTACGCCTCGGCGACGCCACCGCCGGCTGCCGGAACACCCGCGCGTCGTCCTGTCCGGTACCCGACCACCCCTGTCTCGCCGGCCTCGACCCCGGTGACGTGGTCGACGCGGTCCGCGTGCTCGTGCCGTCCCGCTGAACCCCGAGACACCCGCTGAGGAGAGGCATGAACATCCTGCTCTGGCACGTGCACGGCTCGTGGACGACGTCCTTCGTCCACGGCCGGCACCGCTACCTGGTGCCGGTCACGCCCGACCGGGGCCCGTACGGCCTCGGGCGGGCCCGCACCTACCCCTGGCCGGACCGGGCGGTGGAGGTGACCCCGCAGGACCTGGCGAACGCCGAGGTGGATGTGGTGATCCTGCAACGCCCCGAGGAGTACGACCTCGCGGCGCAGTGGCTCCGCCGGCGGCCGGGACGGGACGTGCCGGCGATCTACGTCGAACACAACACGCCCAAGGGCGACGTTCCGAACACCCGCCACCCGATGGCCGACCGCGAGGACCTGCTGGTCGCCCACGTCACCCACTTCAACGAGCTGTTCTGGGACACCGGCGCCACCCGTACCGCGGTGATCGAGCACGGCATCGTGCCGCCGCACGTCGAGTGGAGCGGCGGCCTGGACCGGCTCGCCGTCGTGACCAACGAACCGGTACGCCGCTGGCGGGTCACCGGCACCGACCTGATGCCGCGCTTCGCCGAGGTCGGCCCGCTGGACGTGTTCGGCATGGGGGTGGCCGGGCTGCCCGACGCGCTGGCCCGGGCCGGTTTCCCCGACCTTCCGGTGACCGGGTACGACGACCTGCCGCAGGACCGGATGCACGCCGAGGTGGCTCGGCGGCGGGCGTACCTGCACCTGTGCCGGTGGACGTCGCTGGGCCTCAGCCTGATCGAGGCGATGGCGATGGGCATGCCGGTGATCGCCCTGGCCACCACGGAGGCCGTGGACGCGGTGCCGGCCGACGCGGGAGTGCTCGCCACCCGGGTCGACACCCTCGTCGAGGCCGCCCGGTGGTTGATGACGGACCGCGACGCGGCCTCCCGGTTGGGCGCGCGAGGTCGCGAGGTGGCGAAGGAACGGTTCGGGCTCGGACGGTTCCTCGCCGACTGGGACCGGCTGATGGAGGAGGAAACATGCGCATCGCGATGATCTCGGAGCACGCGAGCCCGTTGGCTGTTCTCGGCGAGGAGGACGCGGGCGGGCAGAACACCCACGTGGCGGAACTGGCCGCCGCGCTGGTCGGCGAGGGGCACGACGTCCGCGTCTACACCCGCCGCGACTCCACCACGCTGCCGGACACCGTGTCCACGGCGGACGGTTACCAGGTGTGCCACGTGCCGGCCGGCCCGGCGCTGCGGGTGCCGAAGGACGACCTGCTGCCGTACATGGGTGAGTTCGGCCGCTGGCTCGCCGGCCAGTGGCGCGACGGGGACTGGACACCGGACGTGGCGCACGCGCACTTCTGGATGAGCGGGCTGGCGACCCTGCACGCCGGCCGCCGGACCCGGGTGCCGGTGGTGTTGACGTACCACGCGCTCGGCACCGTCAAGAAGCGGCACCAGGGCGCCAGGGACACCAGCCCACCGGGCCGGATCGGCTACGAACGGGCGTTGGGGCGGGCCGCCGACCGGGTGATCGTGCAGTGCCAGGACGAGATCGGCGAGCTGGTCCGGCTGGGTGTGCCGCGGTCCCGGATGGCGCTTGTCCCCTCCGGCGTCAACCAGGAGATGTTCCGCCCGGACGGGCCGGTCGCCCCGCGCGACCCGGCCCGGCAACGGATCATCACGGTCGGCCGGATGGTCGAGCGCAAGGGCTTCCCGGAGGTGGTCCGGGCCATGCCCGCGGTGCCGGACGCCGAGTGCGTGATCGTCGGCGGGCCCCCCGCCGAGCAGCTCCCGGCCGACGCGTTCGCCCGCCGGCTCGGCGCGCTCGCCGAGTCCTGCGGGGTGGCGGACCGGGTGAAGCTGGTCGGCGCGGTGCCCCGGGAGGAGATGGGCCGCTGGTACCGGTCGGCCGACCTGCTGGTCGCCGCCCCCTGGTACGAGCCGTTCGGGCTGACCCCGCTGGAGGGCATGGCCTGCGGCGTGCCGGTGGTGGGCACGGACGTCGGCGGCATCTCCGACACGGTCGTCGCCGGCCTGACCGGCGACCTCGTACCGCCACGGGACCACCGGGCGCTGGGCGCGGCGATCCGCCGCCTGCTCGCGGACAAGGTGCGCCGGTTCGCGTACGCGACGGCGGCGCTGGACCGCATCCGCAGCCGGTACTCCTGGAAGCGTTGCGCCGAACAGCTCGGCGCCGTGTACGCCGCGGTGACCGCCGCCGGCCGTCCCACCCCGGCGGTGGCCTGATGACGGCGGGCCTGTCCACCCTCGACAGCCACCTCGCGAACCTGGCCGCGGCGCTGCTGCCGTACCGGCAGGTGGCGGAGCGGCTCTCCGGTTGGGGAACGGAACTGGCGTGGACGCTCGCGCGGGGCGGGCGCCTGCTCGTGGCGGGCAACGGCGGCAGCGCCGCCGAGGCGCAGCACCTCACCGCCGAACTCGTCGGCAAACTCCGCGACGACCGCCAACCCCTGTCCGCCATCGCCCTGCACGCCGAGACCAGCGCCGTCACCGCCATCGGCAACGACTACGGCTACGACGAGGTCTTCGCCCGCCAGGTCCGCGCCCACGGCCGCGACGGCGACATCCTCCTGCTCATGTCCACCAGCGGCGCCAGCCCCAACCTCCTGCACGCCGCCCACGCCGCCCACGACACCGGCCTGCGCTGCTGGGCCTTCACCGGCCCGACCCCGAACCCCCTCGCCGACCTCTGCGACGACGTCCTCGCGGTGCCGTCGCCGGACAGCCAGGTGGTGCAGGAACTGCACCTGGTCTCCAGCCACGTGCTCTGCGAACACGTGGACCGGGCACTGCCGCTGGTGCGGGACGTGCCTCGGGTGCCAGCGCCGCGCGGGCGTACCGAGCGGTTCGTCGACGGCCGCGTGCTGGCCACCGCCGGCCTCCCGACCGGCCCCGGCGCCAACGGACACGGTGCGAACGGACACGGTCCGACCGGGCACGGTGCGAACGGACACGGTCCACCGGGGCACACGGCCAACGGACACGACGGCGCCGGCCGGACGGACGGGGCGGACCGGTGAGCGGGCCGCTGGTGATCGTCGGTGACGCGCTGCTGGACCGCGACGTCGCCGGCACCGTCAGCCGGGTCTGCCCGGACGCCCCGGTGCCGGTGCTGGACGAGCGGTCGGCGACCGACCGGCCCGGCGGCGCGGGCCTCGCCGCGCTGCTCGCCGCCGCGCAGGGCACCGAGGTCGCCCTGGTGACCGCCCTCGCCGACGACCCGGCCGGGGCCCGCGTGGCGGAACTGCTCACGGCCGCCGGGGTGCGCGTCTACCCGCTGCGGATGCCGGGCGCCACGCCCGAGAAGATCCGGTTGCGGGCGGGCGGCCAGACACTGCTGCGGCTGGACCGGGGCGGCGAGCCGACGGCACCGGCCGAACCGCCCGAGGCGGCCCTGGCGGTCATCGCCGCCGCCGGAGGCGTCCTCGCCAGCGACTACGGACGCGGCGTGCTGCGGCAGCCGGCGCTGCGGGCCGCGCTGGCGGCGGCGTCCGCCCCGGTGGTGTGGGACCCCCATCCGAAGGGGCCGGCGGCCGTGCCGGGCGCCCGGCTCGTCACGCCGAACCTGGTCGAGCTGCGCCAGCTCACCGGCGACGCCGGTGCCAGCCCGGCGCTGTCGACCGCCACCCGGGCCGGGCACGAGCTGCGGCGGCGTTGGCGCGTCGGTGCGGTGGCGGTGACGACCGGCGCGGAGGGCGCGGTGCTGTGCCACTCCGGCAGCACCCCGCTGGTCGTGCCGCCGCCCTCCCCGGTGGCGAAGGTCGAGGACACCTGCGGTGCCGGGGACCGGTTCGCCGTGGCGGCCGCCGCCGCTCTCGCCGGCGGGGCGCTGGTCTCCGAGGCGGTCGGCGAGGCCGTCGCCGCCGCGTCGGCGTACGTGGCGGCGGGTGGCGCCGCCGGACTGCACCGCGAACCGGAGCGGCCCGTCCGGCCCGAGCCCGGCCCGGCCGAGCAGGTCGTGGCACGGGTACGCGCCGACGGCGGCACCGTCGTCGCGACCGGCGGCTGCTTCGACATCCTGCACGCCGGGCACGTCGCCACCCTCCAGGCCGCCCGCCGGCTCGGTGACGTGCTGGTCGTCTGCCTCAACTCCGACCGCAGCGTCCGGGGGCTGAAAGGCCCGGAGCGGCCGCTCAACACGGAGACCGACCGGGCGGCGCTGCTGTCCGCGCTGGACTGCGTGGACACGGTGGTGGTCTTCGACGAGCCCACACCCCACGCCGTGCTGTCGCGACTGCGCCCGGACATCTGGGTGAAGGGCGGCGACTACGCCGGCGACGGGGCGCCGGAACTGCCGGAGGCCGAACTGGTCCGCGGCTGGGGCGGCCGAATCGTCACGGTGCCCTACCTGGCCGGCCGGTCCACCACGGCCACCATCACCGCCGCGCGACAGCGCGGTGACCGACTCATCAAGGGAGCAGCATGAGCGAGCGGATCAGCCGGCTCGGTGCGGTGGCGCCGCAGGTCGTCGCCGGGAAGGCGGGGGCATGAGCAGGGAGCTGAACGGATCGGCGGTCCTGGTGACCGGGGGGTCGAGCGGGCTGGGCGCGGCGGTGGTCACCGCGGTCACCAAGGCCGGCGGGCGGCCGTACGTGCTGGACCGCCAGCCCCCGGCGGACGGGGTGCCGTGGGTGGAGTGCGACCTGGCCGACACCCGGGCCGCCGAGGCGGCCACCCGGCAGGTGCTGGAGCAGGCCGGCGGCGTGCTGACCGGCCTGGTCACCGCGGCCGGAATGGACGTGCCGGGCCGGCTGGCGGACGTGCCGGGCGAGACCTGGGACCGGATCGTCGCGATCAACCTGCTCGGCACGGCAGCGGTGGTGCGGGCCGCGCTGCCCGCACTGGAGGCCGCGCACGGCACGGTGGTGACCGTGGCGTCGACGCTGGGGGTGAAGGCGGTCAGTGACGCCACGGCGTACTGCGCGGCGAAGTTCGGGGTGGTCGGGTTCACCCGCGCCCTGGCCGCGGAGCTGGCCGGCACGGTGGGGGTGACCCTGCTGATCCCGGGTGGCATGCGCACGGCGTTCTTCGACCAGCGGGACGAGCGGTACAAGCCGGGGCCGGAGGCGATCCTCAACGATCCCGCCGACACCGCCGCGGCGGTGCTGTTCGCCCTGTCCCAGCCCGCCGGCTGCGCCGTGCGCGAGATGGTGGTCTGCGCCGAGCAGGAGTCGTCGTACCCGTGATCCTCGTCCTGCGCGCCCTGGGCGTCGGTGACCTCGCCACCGCCGTCCCGGCGCTGCGCGCCCTGCGCCGCGCCCACCCCGACCGGGAACTCGCCCTGGCCGCCCCGGCCTGGCTGGCCCCGCTGGTCGACCTGGTGGACGCGGTCGACCGGCTGGTGCCGGCCGATGGGCTCGGGCGCCTCGATACGTCGGTCGGGCGACCGGGTGTCGCGGTGAACCTGCACGGGCGCGGCCCCCAGTCGCACCACATGCTCACCGCGACCCGACCCGGCCGGCTGCTCGCCTTCGCCAACCCCGACGCCGGCCACCACGACGGCCCGCCCTGGCGGGCCGACGAGCACGAGGTCGACCGGTGGTGCCGGCTGCTCGCCTGGTACGGCATCCCCACCGACCGCACCGACCTGGCCCTGACCCGGCCGAGCCCCGGGGCGCTGCCCGGCGGGGTGACGATCGTCCACCCCGGAGCGAAGGCGCCGCACCGGCGCTGGCCGGCGGAGCGGTTCGCCGCCGTCGCCCGCCACCTCACCGCCACCGGCCACCGGGTCGTCGTCACCGGCAACCGCGCGGAGCAGCGCCTGGCCCAGCAGATCGCCCACCTCGCCGGACTGCCCGACCACGCGATCCTCGCCGGCCGTACCGACCTGCACCACCTCGCCGCCCTCGTCGCCCACGCCCGACTCCTCGTCAGCGGCGACACCGGCATCGCCCACCTCGCCACCGCCTACCACACCCCGTCGGTCCTCCTCTTCGGCCCCGTCCCACCCGCCCAGTGGGGCCCACCACCCGACCGGACCTGCCACGAGGTCCTCTGGCGCGGTCCGGACGACGGCGGGCGGGCGGACGGCGTACCGCATCCGGCGCTGGCGGCGCTCGACGTGCCGGACGTGCTCGCGGCGGTGGAGCGGGTCGAACGCCGCGCAGCGGTCCCGGCGCCGGCGCGGTCGCCGGAGTGGCTCCCGGTCGGGTGACGGCCGTCACCCGCTGGTTACCCGTCGGTAGGCAAGGCCCGTAGATTGGCACCGTGAACGCGGAGTACCAGCAGGAGTTCGTCGACGTCGACGGGGCGCGTCTCGGCCTCCAGGTCTACCCCGAGCCGGACGACGGCGCCGACACCCTGGTGCTGATCTCCCCCGCCATGGGGGTCCCCGCCCGCTACTACCGGCCGTTCGCCACGGCCCTGCGCGCCGCCGGGACGGCCGTCGCGATCGCCGACCTGCGTGGCACCGGCACGAGCACGCCACCGCCGAGCCGCGCCTGCCGCTACGGGTACGCCGACCTGGCCACCGACGTCGGCGCCGTCCTCGCGGCGCTGAAGGAGCGCCGGGACGGCCGGCGGACCGTCCTGCTCGGTCACTCCCTCGGCGGTCAGGCGGCCCTGTTGCACCTCGCGCTGCACGAGGGACACGACGTCGACGGGCTGGCGCTGGTCGCCGTGGGGGTGCCGTGGTGGCGCAGCTACCCGGGCCCGCGGGGGTACGGCGTCCTGCCGTACACGCAGGGCATCGCCGCCACCGCCCGGTTGCTCGGCGTGTGGCCCGGCTGGGGGTTCGGCGGCCGGCAGGCGCGCGGCGTGATCCGCGACTGGGCGTACACCGCCCGGACCGGCCGCTTCCCACGGCTGGACGGGGTGGACGCCGAGGCGGCCGTCCGCGAGATCCGCACCCCGGTGCTGGCGGTCAGCGTCGACGACGACCAGTACACGCCGCACGAGACGCTCGACCACCTGTGCGCCAAGCTCGTCGCGGCGCCCGTGGTGCGCGAGCGCTACACGGCGGCGCAGGCCGGGGCCCGGATGGACCACTTCACCTGGGTACGCGCGGCGGCTCCCCTGGCCGACCGGGTGGCCCGGTTCGCCGCCGACCTGCCGCAGGGCTGACCCCCGCCCCCCTTCTGCGGCGGCTTCGGTGACCGCGCGAGGTATCGGCGGTCGACGGACGGGGTTAGCGGCTCGGGCGGCGGGTATGCCGCACCGCCCGACACGGTGGAAGGGGATCAGATGTCCGAACGGCACACCGCGCTGCGCTCGATGCACGATCTGGGCCTGGCGGCCTGGTTCGGGGGCTCCCTGATGGGAGCGTTCGGGGTCAACGGCGGCGCGACACAGATCAGCGACTCGACCCAGCGACTGCCGGTGGCGTCGGCCGGGTGGGCCAAGTGGACGCCCGTCAACGCCGCGGCGATCGGCGCGCACCTCGCCGGCGCGGTCGGTGAGCTGGTGACGGAGAGCCCACGGGTGGCGGCCCAGGCGGGAGTGGGCCGGGCCAGCGGCCTGAAGACCGCGCTGACGGTGAGCGCGCTCGCGGTGACCGGCTACAGCCGGCTGCTCGGTATGAAACTGGAGAAGGCCGGCAATCCTCCGGTCGACGGCACGACCGAACCGAACCACTCCACGCCCTCGAACGTGGCGGCGGCCCAGCGGCAGATGAGGGTGCTCCAGTGGGCGGTCCCGGCGCTGACCGGGGCGCTGATCGTGGTCACCTCGTACATGGGGGAGCAGCAGAAGCCCGGACAGGTCTTCCGGGGCATGCTCGGACGGACCGGGTCGCTGGGCTCCATGAAGGGGATCGGCAAGATGGCGATGACGGGCGTGACCGGTCGCAGGATGGCGACGTCCGGCCGCTGACACGGGACGCTGCGCCCCGCCGGTTTCCTGGCGGGGCGCGCAGCCTTTCCCACGGCCGATCTTGCGCCGGACGCGGGTTCCCGGAGGCCGGTTCGCGGCGGCATGCGGCGTTCCTGAAGCCCGGTCTCCGGCGGGTGCGACGTTCCCGAAGGCATGACGACGACCGGGATGGGCAATCGGCCCGGGTAGCCGGACCAACCAGCGAGGTGGGCGATGACGGGCAGCAGCGGGCGGGACGACGGACGGCAGCCGGAGGCGGCCACGCCCTGGGTCACCCGGGACGGTTTCGACGCCGACCCGCCCTGGGGCGCGGGCGAGCACGATCCGATGGACGAGGGCAGCGAGGAGACCGCCGTACCCGAAGGGCGGCGCGGTGAACGCCGCGCCGGTGCGCCGGCCGGACCGTCGGGGCGGGCCGGCCGGCACGGCCTGGGGTCGGTCGAGCCGACGCGTACGCCGACGGCGGGTCCCGGCGCGCCGCCGGACCCGGCGCCGTCACGCCGACCGTTCCCCGACGACGCGGACATCGACATCCGCTCGGAGGACGCGCTGCGCACCCGCGGCCGGCGCTCCTGACCCGCTCGCGCCGCCTGGGCACGACGGGGCTTACGTGACGGGCCGCCCGGCTGCCAGCCGGTGCGGCTCCGACCGGCCGGTGGGGAGACCGGTCAACCGGAGCGGGCCGGCTCGGGCGGGCGGGCCGGCTCGACGCCGAGCAGGTCGGCGAGGCGGGCCGCGTCGCGCTGCGCCTGGTCGCCGCAGCAGTTGTTGAACAGCGCGTGCAGTTCGGCGCTCTGCCCGGCCAGCTCGACGAGCAGTTCCGCCCAGTGGCGCAGCTCCCGCTCACCGTAGGCGTAACGGAACTTCTCCTGCTTGTCGCCGGACTCCCAGGCGGTGCCGTGCCCGTGGAAGCGGACCACCGCGAGGTCGGCGGTCGCGACCGGGATCGGCGGCACCGACGAGGGGTGGCCCTGCGGCATGTCGACCGTGACGTGCGCGAGGCCGTGCTCGCGCAGGAAGGCGAGGGTGTCGAGGGCGGTGGCGCCGTCGAACCAGGAGCCGTGCCTGAGCTCCACGGCGACCGGCCAGGGCCGGCACCGCACGGCCAGCTCGGCGATCCGGCGCCGGGCGGCGTCGCCGTGGACCAGCCAGGGCGGGAACTGCAACAGCACGGCTCCGAGCCGCCCGGCCGCCGCGAGCGGGTCCAGCGCCGCCCGGAACCGGTCCCACAGCTCGTCGTACGCCCCGGGCGTCAGGTCCCGGCGGCGGACGCGGGCCGGGCCGCCCGCCGGGCGCAGGTCGGCCGGGAGCGCGTCGACCGGTGTCGGGTGCCCCGTGAACAGGCGGAACGCCTTGACGTCGAAGGTGAAGCCGTCCGGCGTCGCGGCGGCCCAGCCGTGGGTCGTCTCCGGTGCGGGCACCGCGTAGTACGACGTGTCCACCTCCACGAGCGGGAAGCGTCCGGCGTAGTGGGCCAGCCGGGTGGCGGGGGTGGTGGCGGACCGCGGATACCAGCCGGACCGCAGCAGCATCTGGTCCGCCCAGGACGCCGTGCCGACCTTGATGACACCCATGTAGTTAGTGGAACCCGGATCGGACGAACCGGCAACCGCAGGGCGAAAACCGGCAGCGTGGCGGCGGAGAATGTCGGTGCTCGCACCTATCGTCGGGGCTGTTCCCGACTTCGGCGAAGGGTGACCGCCATGACCGCTTCCGCACCGTCCGTCACCGGCGAGCGCGCCGACCTGCTGGCGAGCCTGCGCCGCCACCGCGGCTTCCTGCTGCAGACCGTGCAGGGCCTCAGCGACGAGCAGGCCGCCCTGCGCAGCACGGTCAGCGAGCTGTGCCTCGGCGGCCTCGTCAAGCACGTGGCGACCACGGAGGCCGCCTGGCTGCGCTTCGCGGTCGGCGGCGCCGACGCGATGGCCAGCGAGCCGGTGGACTGGCTCGGCCAGTTCCGGATGACCGAGGGCGAGACGCTCGCCGGCCTGCTCGACGCGTACGCCGAGGTGGCCGCCCGGACCGACGAGCTGGTCACCACGCTCGACCTGGACGGGTCCCACCCGCTGCCGTCGGCGCCGTGGTTCGAGCCCGGCGCGAGCTGGAGCGTCCGCCGGGTCCTGCTGCACGTCATCGCGGAGACCGCCCAGCACGCGGGGCACGCCGACATCCTCCGGGAGGCGATCGACGGCGCCAAGACGATGGGCTGAGCCGCAGCCCGGCCCCGGGCCGCCGTTCCGGTCCGGCGCACCCGGTGTGCGCCGTCGTTGTCCCAGGTCACTCTCTGCCCGTGTGACGCCCGGGCGCTCGTTGGCGCTGAGGGACACGACATGACTGCACACCGGATGGACCCCGACACCGTCGAGCGGCTGCTCGACGGCACCGCCGTCGACCCGACGGACCGGTGGCACGCCCTCGTGCCGTTCCTGTCGGCGGTCCGCGCCGCACCGGTGCCCGGCGAGCTGGCCGGGGAGGCCGCGGCGGTGCGGGCGTACCAGATGGCGCTCCTCGGCACCCCCGTGGCGATTCCCGAGCGTCGGCGGGGCTTCGCGCTCGCCGGCTTCGGGGTGCGCGCGGCCCTGGTCGGGTTGCTGCTCGCGGGCACCGGCGGGGCGGCGCTGGCCGCCGCCGGGGGCGCCCTGCCGAATCCGCTGCGCCCGTCGACGCCGTCGGTGACGCCGTCCCCGTCGACACCGGCGACGCCCGACGCCACCGGCACCGGCCCGCGGCCCGCTCCCCCGACCGGCGGGGCGGCCCGGCCCGATCCCGACACCTCGGTGGTGGGACTGTGCCGGGCGTACCGGGCCGGCGCCGGCGACAACCCCGGCCAGGCCCTGGACAATCCCGTCTTCGGCGACCTCGTCGCCGCGGCCGGTGGGCGGGACGAGGTGACCGGCTACTGCGACCGGGTGCTGGCCGGTAAGCCCAGCGACGGCCCGAGCGCCACCCCGACCGGGCGGCACCGCAACCAGCCGACCGCCCGTCCCACCGGCCGGGCGACGCAGCCACCCGCCGCCGTGCCCGGGCAGCCCACGGCGCCCGGTGTTCCGACGCCTGGCGACGACGGGCCCGGCAAGCCGTCACCGCCCAACGGCGCGACGTGAGGCGGCCCCGGCCGGGTCAGCGCAGCCGGGGCCGGTGCCCACGCACCCCCGCGGCGCGGTCCCGGCCGTAGGCGTCGGCGTGACCCCACCGGCCGGGGACGTCCAGCAGCTCGATCCGCCCGAAGCCCTCCGGCAGCGCCGGGTTCACCAGCAGGCTGTCGCCGCTGGGGACCAGCCCGAGGACGGTGGCGAGCAGCATCAGCAGGCCACCGGAGGACCACGCCTGCGGGCGGCCGGCGATGGGAAGCTGGACCGGGTACTTCGTCAGGGTGCGCGGGTAGCCGGCGACCACCTCGGGCACCGCCCCGCCGACCGTCTCGGCCATGTCGAACATCCCCTGCGCGATCCGCGCCGCCGCCCGGTCGCACCGGTACCGACGCAGCCCGGCGGCGATCAGGGCGTTGTCCCACGGCCACACGGCGCCGAGGTGCGAGCCGACCGGGTTGTAGACGTGCTGCCCGGCCGCGAGGGTGCGCACGCCCCAGCCGGAGAAGAGATCCGGGCCGACGAGGTGCTCGGCGACCGTACCGGCCCGGTCGTCGGGAACGATCCCGCTCCACAGCAGGTGACCGATGTTGGAGGTGAGCGCGTCGACCGGCTCACCGTCGGGGCCGAGGGTCAGCGCGTAGTAGCCCCGCTCGGGCAGCCAGAAGTCCTCGTTGAACCGCCGCTTCAGCTCCGCCGCCTCCCGCTCGAGCCGGTCCGCGTACGCGGGGTCGCCCCAGACCTTCCGGGCGAGACGGGCGCCGCGCAGCTTCGCGTCGTACGCGTAGCCCTGTACCTCGCAGGTCGCGCGCGGGAAGCCGGGTTGCCGCCCGTTCCGGTCGGTGATCGCGTCCGGTGAGTCCTTCCAGCACTGGTTGAGCCGACCCTTGCGATCGTTGCGACGCTGGTAGCGGACGTACCCGTCGCCGGTCGACACGCCGTACTCGTCGATCCAGTTCAGCGCCATCCGCGCCGGGTGGCGCAGCTCCCGCACCAGCGCGACGTCGCCGGACCAGCGCTCGTACTCGTCGAGCAGCACCACGAACAGCGGCGTGGTGTCGGCCGCGCCGTAGTAGAGGGTGGTCGGCTCCTCGCCGAACGCGGCGGCCTCCCCGTAGCGCAACTCGGCGAGGATCTTGCCGGGTTCCTCGTCGTGGACGTCGTCCAGCTGGCCGCCCTGAACCAGGGCGAGCAGGCGCAACGCCACCGGCGTCAGCTCCGGCGTGAACGGCAACGTCTGGAGGCAGGTCACCAGGATGTCCCGCCCGTACAGCGTCATCGCCCACGGCAGGCCACCGACCGTGACCCGCCGGGTGGACGACAGCGGCTCGTAGCGCAGGGCGGCGAGGTCCGTCAGGCACCGCTCGTACGCCGCCGCCAGCGCGCCGTTCTCGGCGACCAGCGTGGGTGCCCGGTCGAGCCAGGCCTGCAGGTCGTCGCGCATGTTGCGGCGGACGTTGCGGTGGTGGGTCTCCAGGTCGGCGCGCATGTCGTGACCGCCCTCGCCCCGCACGGTCATGCAGATGTGCAGGTCGGTCTCCCACTGCCCACGGGGCGCCACCCGGATCCGGAACGTCATCCCCGCGTCGTCGACCTCGACCGGCGCGGTACTGGTCACGATCGCCTCGCGGTCGAAGTGTTCCCGGCGGTACCGGAGC
This sequence comes from Micromonospora sp. WMMC415, assembly GCF_009707425.1. Classification (GTDB taxonomy): domain Bacteria; phylum Actinomycetota; class Actinomycetes; order Mycobacteriales; family Micromonosporaceae; genus Micromonospora. The sequence continues at coordinate 5,124,546 of NZ_CP046104.1, forward strand.
CGCAGCTGCCGGCGCTCCGGCTCGGGGGTGACCTCGACCGGTCGCTCGCGCGGCCGGCCGACCTCGGCCACGTCGGAGAAGTCGCTGCCGATCTCCATCCGGACCGTCATGTCGGCCGGCTCGGCGGAGTGGTTGAGCACGGTGAGCTTCTCGTTGAAGCTGTCGTCGAGGGACCGGTGCCGGATCACCGACACGTCCGCGTCGACGTAGTGGCTGGCGGTGCCGGGGACGAGGAAGAACCGGGTCTCGAAGTACGTCATGTCGTCCCGGGACAGGGCCTGCAACCGCTCCCCGTCGACCCGGAGCACCCAGTGCGCCAGGAACCGGGTGTCGAAGGAGAAGAGCCCGACCGGCGTGCGGGGGTCGACCTCCATGTCGCCCTGCGCGTCGCTGATCGCGAAGGCGTTGCCGGCCATCACGTGCACCCGCTCCTGCCTCACGGGTGCCTCCGCGTACCGGTCGCCACGTCACGGGGGTGGCGTGCGCCGGGCGAGCCGGGGAACAGCCGGCGGAGCATCATGAACAGCCGGATGTCACCGCGAATGGTCAGGTCGTTGCGGCCCAGTGCCGCCGCCGGGTGCAGCGTCCCGGCGGCGATCCGGTCGAAGACCGACCGGTCTGCGCGCACGACCAGGTCGGCCTCGTCGGCGCTCCGGGTCACCGCGACGCGCTGGTCGGCGATGGTCAGGTACCAGTGTTCCGTGCGGCTGTCGCCGCGGGCGTCAAGGCGTACCGTCCCGGCGGTGGTCTCGGGCAGGTCCGGGTGGATGCCGTCCCCCAACCGCCGCAACAGGTCCGCCGCAGGCGTCGTCATCCGCTCTTCCTTCCTGTCCCTGGCAGGCTGACACGGCGCGGGGTGAGGCCGGTTCACCCGGAGCGGGTGAACCGTTTGACGGCGCGCCGAGCGGGCAGACGGGCCGCGACGGACAGGAGGACCCGATGCGCGCACTGCGGTTGCCCGGCTGGAAGTCCGAGCCCGAGCTGGTCGAGGTGCCCGAGCCGACGCCCGGCCCGGGCCAGGTGGTGGTGCGCGTCGGCGCCGCCGGGGCCTGCCACTCCGACCTGCACCTGATGCACGACTTCGAGGCCGGCGCGGTGCCGTGGAACCCGCCGTTCACGCTGGGACACGAGAACGCCGGCTGGGTGCACGCGCTCGGCGACGGCGTGACCGGGCTCGAGGTGGGGCAGCCGGTGGCGGTCTACGGGCCGTGGGGCTGCGGGACGTGCGCCCGCTGCCGGGTGGGCGTCGACCCGTACTGCGAGAACCCGGCCGGCGCGCCGGTACCGGGCGGGGGCGGCGGCCTCGGTCTGGACGGCGGCATGGCCGAGTACATGCTCGTGCCGGACGACCGGCACGTCGTTGCGCTGCCGGACGGGCTCGACCCGGTGCGGGCGGCGCCGCTGACCGACGCCGGTCTCACCCCGTACCACGCGATCCGCCGGTCCTGGGCGAAGCTGGGGCCGACCAGCACTGCCGTGGTGATCGGGGTCGGCGGGCTCGGGCACGTGGGCGTGCAGATCCTCAAGGCCACCAGCGCGGCCCGGGTGATCGCGGTGGACACCCGGGACGGGGCGCTGCGGCTCGCCGATGAGTGCGGCGCCGACCTGAGCCTGCGCTCGGGGGCGGACACCGCCCAGGAGATCCGGAAGGCCACCGGCGGCCGGGGCGCGGACGTGATCATCGACTGCGTCGGCGCGGACGCGACGCTGGCGCTCGGCGCCGCCGCCGCGCGGACCGTCGGGGACCTGACCATCGTCGGCCTCGGGGGCGGCACCCTGCCGGTCGGGTTCTTCTCGGTGCCGTACGAGGTGAGCATCCAGACCACCTACTGGGGCAGCCGCCCGGAGCTGATCGAGGTGCTGGAGCTGGGCGCGCGGGGGCTGGTCCGGCCGAAGGCGAGCACGTACGCGCTGGAGGACGCGGTCACGGCGTACCGGAAGATGGCCGACGGCACGCTCGAGGGCCGCGCCGTCGTCGTGCCCTGAGCACGATGGTCGCGCGGCCCGGAAACGCGGGCCGCACCCTACGATGATCACGTGGTCGCGGCGCTGGAGCTCTACCTGGACACCGATGCCAGCCGGCGGATCCGGGTGCTCTGGGACGCGCTCGAGGCCGAGGGCGTGCAGAGCATGCGCTCGCTGCTGGAGCAGCGGCACCGCCCGCACGTCTCGCTCGCGGTGGCGCCTCGGCTGGACCCCGAGCAGGTGGCCGGAGCTCTCGCCGGGTGCGTGGTGGCGGAGCCGCTGCGCCTTGATTTCCAGTACGCCGGGCAGTTCGTCGGCCGGGTGCTGTGGCTGGGTGTCACGCCGACCACCGAACTGCTGGCGCACCACCGGCGGGTGCACGACCGGCTGGTTGGCGCCGGGGTGACGCTGGCCGAGCACTACCGGCCGGGTCGCTGGGTGCCGCACTGCACCCTGTCCATGCGGGTGCCGAACACGTTGCTGGCCGCCGCCGTCCGCCGCTGCCTGGAGATGCTTCCGCTCAGCGCGACGGTCGTGGCCGCGGGGGTCGCCGACCACGCACGCGGCATCACCCATCCGCTGCCGTGATCGGTACCGCCGACCGATGCCGGGCCGCCGCACCGGAACGCGGCATTCGTCCATAAAGGACGACATCACCTTTCGCTCAGCCGGCTAGAACTTCTGGTGAATTGATCGAAAGATGTCGTCGTCTGGTCTAATGTCTCGGCTCATCACCCCGCGTTCAGGTGGCGACCCGGGTCGGCGTTCCGATCACCACCTGGCTCCGGTTCGACGGTCACCGCCCTCCCCCACCACGACTCCCGCGGTCGGCCGTCGCCTCACCCCTACTGCGTCCCAGGAGGAACGATGGGCAACTGGCTGCTGCGCCGATTCCGCAGCCCCGTCCTGACGTCGGCCGCGCTCGTCCTCGCCGCCACCGGCCTGCCGGCGGCACCGGCGGCGGCGGCACCACCCGCCCAGGAGCCGGGCGTCACCCTGCGCGTGTACGACGTGCAGGTGCCGCTCGACGAACTCTGCACCCTGAAGCCCGGCCAGACTCCGAACGTCGACCGGCTGATGCCGACGATCAACTGGACGTCGAGCAGCGACTTCGGCTTCGAGGACCGCTTCGTGACGCAGGTGCTCGGCAACCTGAACGTCACCCAGGCTGGCTCCTACACGTTCCGGCTCACCAGCGACGACGGCTCGAAGCTGACCATCGGCAGCACCGTCGTCGTCGACCACGACGGCCTGCACGGCCCGACGCCGAAGGAGGGGACGCTCACCCTCGCGGCCGGGCTGCACCCGCTGCGCCTCGACCACTTCGAGCGCGACGGCGGCCAGCAGATCACCCTGGAGTGGCGGACCCCCGGCTCGTCGACGTTCACGCTCGTGCCCAACTCGGCGTTGAGCACCGACGCCGGCGTGGTGCGGGTGACGTCGCCGGGCCGCAAGGAGTGCGAAGGTGTCTTCGACTCGCCCGGCGACGGCCTGCCGCTGGCGGGGGTCCACCCCGGCTACAGCCTCACCAACCTGCGGCCGAGCGGCTTCCAACCGAAGGTCACCGGCATGGACTGGCTCGCCGACGGCCGGCTGGTCATCGCCACCTGGGGCGGCAACGACCAGTCCGGCACCTCACAGGACGGCGAGGTGTACATCCTGGGCAACACCGGTGGATCCACCGGGCCCGGCAACGTCACCACCAAGAAGATCGCCGACAACCTCAAGGAGCCGATGGGCCTGAAGGTCGTCGACGGTGTCGTCCACGTGTCGGAGAAGCAGCGGCTCACCCGGCTGGTGGACACCAACGGCGACGAGGTCGCGGACCAGTACCAGACCGTGGCCACCTGGCCGTACGGCGGGAACTTCCACGAGTTCGCGTTCGGCCTGCTCTACCAGGCGCCGTACTTCTACCTGAACCTCTCCGTGTCGATCAACTACGGCGGTGCCACCACCGATCCCCAGCCGGCCCCCAACCGGGGCACCACCATCAGGGTGCACAAGGACACCGGGGCCGTCTCGTACGTCGCCGGTGGCCTGCGGACGCCGCACGGCATCGGCTGGGGGCCGGAGAACGGCATCTTCGTCACCGACAACCAGGGCGGCTGGCTGCCCTCGTCGAAACTGCTGCACGTCAAGCAGGACCGGTTCTTCAACCACTACATGAACCCGGCCGGTCCGTTCGACACCAGGCCGGTCACCCCACCGGTGCTGTGGATGCCGCAGAACGAGATCGCCAACTCCCCCAGCGCCCCCGTGCTGGTGCCCAGCGGCACCTTCGCCGGGCAACTGCTGATCGGTGACGTCACGTACGGCGGGCTCCAGCGCGCGTACCTGGAGAAGGTCAACGGCGAGTACCAGGGCGCGCTGTTCCGGATGACCCAGGGTCTGGAGGCCGGCGTCTCCGAGGTGCACCTGGGGCCGGACGGCGCCATCTACGTCGGCGGGCTCGGCGCCGGCGGCAACTGGGGCCAGAGCGGCAAGCTGGCGTACGGCCTGCAGAAACTCACCCCGAACGGCACCACGGCCTTCGACATCCTCGCCATGCGCGCCACCGAGGGCGGATTCCAGCTCGAGTACACCCAGCCGCTGTCCACCGAGACCGCGACCGACCTCGCCGCGCGCTACCGGGTCAAGCAGTGGCGCTACCAGCCCACCGCCGCCTACGGCGGCCCGAAGATCGACGAGCAGACGCTGACCGTCTCGTCGGCCACCCTGTCCGCCGACCGCAAGACCGTCACCCTCACCGTCCCGGGTCGCAAGGCCGGGCACGTGGTGTACGTCCGCTCACCCCGGCCGTTCACGTCGTCCACCGGCCAGTCCCTGTGGAGCACCGAGGCGTGGTACACCCTGAACGCCATCCCGGGCAGCACGCCCCCGCCCACCGGCGGCACCAACCTGGCGCTGAACCGGCCGGCCACGGCGGACAGCTCCTGCGCCGCGACCGAGGGCCCGGAGAAGGCCGTCAACGGCAGCGTCTCCGGCGGCAACGGTGACAAGTGGTGCTCGAAGGGCGCCACCAAACACCTCCAGGTCGACCTCGGCGCCGGCCGCGACGTGAACCGGTTCGTGGTGCGGCACGCCGGCGCGGGCGGCGAGAACACCGCCTGGAACACGAAGGACTTCACGATCGCCACCAGCACCGACGGGTCGACCTGGACGACCCGCACGACGGTGACGGGCAACACGGCGAGCACCACCACACACGACGTCACGGCCGTCGCGGCGCGCTACGTCCGGCTGAACATCACCGCGCCGACCAGCACCACCGACGTCGCCGCCCGGATCTACGAGTTCGAGGTGTACGGGCCGGGTGGCGCCGGCGGCGGGACCGGCACCATCACCGGGACCGGCGGCAAGTGCCTGGACGTCAGCAACTCGGCGACCGCCGACGGCACGAAGATCCAGCTCTGGACCTGCAACGGCACCAACGCGCAGAAGTGGACCCGGGTCGGGGAGACGTACCAGGCTCTCGGCAAGTGCCTGGACGTCGCGAACGGCGGCACCACGAACGGCACCAGGGTGCAGTTGTGGACCTGCAACGGCACCGGCTCCCAGGTGTGGCGGCCGCAGGCCAACGGCTCGATCCTCAACCCGCAGTCGGGCAAGGTGCTCGAGGCCGCGGGCGGGTCCAGCGCCGACGGCACCCAGGTCCAGATCTGGACGTACGCCGGCGGCGCCCACCAGCACTGGGTGGTCAGCGGCTCGACCGGCCGGATCCAGCTCTTCGACGGCGACGACCTGGACGCCTGGCAGAGCACGGCCGGCGGCGCCGCCACCTGGCCGCTGGCGAACGGGTCGATGGAGGTGCTCGGTGGCGACATCCGGACGAGGCAGAGCTTCGGCGACTTCACCCTGCACGTGGAGTGGTGGGAGCCGACGTACCCGTCGACGGTCACCGGGCAGGCGCGCGGCAACAGCGGTGTCTACCTCCAGGACCGGTACGAGATCCAGGTGCTCGACTCGTACGGCGACCCGTCGCTGGACGACACCGAGGCCGGCTCGATCTACGACCGGAAGGCGGCCGACAGCAACGCGGCCGGCGCACCCGAGACCTGGCAGACGTACGACGTCACGTTCCGGGCGGCGCGCTTCGACGGGGCCGGCAACAAGACCGCCAACGCCCGCGTGACGGTCCGCTGGAACGGCGTCCTGGTCCACGACGACGTGGAGATCACCGGCCCGACCGGGGGCGGCGCCGCGGAGACCGCGGCCGGCGGCCCGATCCGCCTCCAGGACCACGGCGACCCCGGCGCCAACGTCCGCTACCGCAACATCTGGATCGAACCCCTCCCCTAACCAGCACCGGATGCAAGGAAGGGACCCTTCTTAACGCCTGCGGTGGTAAAAGGGTCCCTTCCAATCACCTGGGCCGAAAGTCGGGTGCGTGGACGGCAGCGGGTCGCTACCGTGCCCGACGTGGATCTTGAGATCGTGACCCTCGCCGAGCGGCCGGACCTCGCCCCGCTGCTGGACGACTTCGACGACGCGTGGCCGGAGTTCATGAGCTGGGACCCGATGGCGGCGCTGTACTACGCGGTCGCCGACCGGCTGTACCCGGAGTACGTCCTGCTCGCCCTCGACCCGGCCGAGCCCGGGCGGGCCGTCGCCCGGGCGTACAGCGTGCCGCTGTCCTGGACGGCCGACGCGCTGCCGCCCGGCGGCTGGGACCGGATCGTGCAGCGGGCCTCGATCAACCGGCTGATCGGCACGAAGCCGAACCTGGTGTCGGCCCTGGAGATCTGCATCCGGCCGGAGGCGCGGGGCCGGGGCCTCTCGGCGCGGATGCTCGCCGCCATGCGGGACAACGCCGCCCGCCTCGGCTTCACCGAGCTGGTCGCGCCCGTCCGCCCCAGCGGCAAGCACACCGTCCCGGACGAACCGATGAGCGAGTACGCGTACCGCGTCCGCGACGACGGCCTGCCGGTCGACCCGTGGCTGCGGGTGCACGTCCGCGCCGGCGGCCGGATCGACTCCGTGGCGCCCCGTTCGATGACGATCCCGGGCACGTTGGCCGAGTGGCGCGCCTGGACCGGCCTGCCGTTCGACCGCACCGGCCCGGTGCACGTGCCGCACGCCCTGGCACCGGTGTGGTGCGACGTGGCGCAGGACAACGCGGTCTACGTGGAGCCGAACGTCTGGGTCCGCCACGCCCTCTGACCCCGTCGATCATGAGGTCAGCGGTTCAGGTAACCCCCGCCGCTCACCTCAAGATCGACACGGCGAGAGGGTCGCACGGACGATGGTCAGCAGCGCCGCCCGGGCTGTGCGGGGGAAGAAGTGGCCGCCGGGCAGGACGTGCAGGGTGAACCCCGCGGCCGTGTGGTCGCGCCACGGTGCCACCCGCTCGGGCGGCACCTCGTCGTCCTCGTCGCCGGCGAAGGCCACCACCGGGCAGGGCAGCGGCGGCTCGGGGCGGTGCTCGTAGGTCTCGCAGATCGAGAAGTCGGCCCGGATCGTCGGAAGCAGGAGTTCGAGCAGCTCCGGCTCGGCCACGATCTCCTCGTCGAGGCCGCCGAGCCGGCGCAGCCGCTCGACCACCAGCCGGTCCGGCTGGTCGTGGATGTCCGGCGCCGCACGCCGCAGCTGGGGGGCGAGGGCACCGGCGACGAAGAGGACGCGCGGCAGGCCGGCGCCGCGCCGGCGCAGCTCGCGGGCCAGCTCGAACGCGACCAGCCCGCCCATGCTGTGCCCGAACAGGGCGTACGGCACGTCCAGCTCGCCGGTCAGCGCCGACGCGAGCGCCTCGACCAGCGGCCCCACCCGGGTGTACGCGGGATCGCGCCACCGGGTCTGCCGGCCGGGCAGCTCGACGGGGCAGACGTCGACGGCGCCGCCGAGGGCCTCCTGCCAGCCGGCGTACGCCGAGGAGCCACCCCCGGCGTACGGCAGGCAGAACAGCCGGACGGTGGGCGTGCCGCCGCGGCGGGGCGCGCCCACGATCCAGTCGTGGGCGCGCCGGGCGCGGGGTGTGGCGGTGGGGTTCACGGGTGGTTCTCCAGTGCGGGCTCGGTGGACAGGAGGCTGTGCGCCTCCTCGTCGGACATCTCCTCCAGCTCGGCGAGGAGCTGGTCCTCGATGGCGAGCGCGGCGGCCGCCAGCGTGGGGCTGTCGAAGAGCACCCGGATCGGAACCTGCACGTCGAGCGCCTTGCGCAGGTGCACGACCGCCCGCATGGCCAGCAGCGAGTCCCCGCCGAGGGCGAAGAAGTTGTCGTGCACGCCCACCCGGTCGACTCCCAGGATGCTCGCCCAGACCGCGGCGACCGTCTCCTCCAGGGCGGTACGCGGCGCCACGTACGGCACCTCGTCCGCCTCGTCCGCCTCGGCCGGCACGACCAGCGCCTTCCGGTCGACCTTGCCGTTGGCGGTCAGCGGCAGCTCGTCGATCTCGTGGAACGCGCCGGGCACCATGTAGCCGGGCAGCTTCCCGGCGAGGAACTCCCGCACGTCGGTGGGCAGCCCGCCGGCCTCCTGGGGCACGACGAAGGCGACCAGGCGGCGGGCGCCGCGCGGCTCGCCCTGCACGACGACGACCGACGCCCGCACGGCCGGGTGCTGCGCGAGCGCGGCCTCGATCTCGCCCAGCTCGATGCGGTAGCCCTGGACCTTGACCTGGAAGTCCTCCCGGCCGAGGAACTCGATCTCCCCGCTCGGCAGGAAGCGGCCGAGGTCACCGGTGCGGTACAGCCGCTCCCCCGTCTCCGGGTGCACCACGAAGCTCGCCGCCGTCTTCGCCTCGTCGCGCAGGTAGCCGCGGGCGAGGCCGACGCCGCCGATGTAGAGCTGCCCGGGCACGCCGGTCGGCCGGGGCCGCAGCGCGTCGTCGAGGACGTGGAACGTCTGGTTCCGCATGGGCCGCCCGTACGGGATGCTCGTCCAGGCCTGCGGCACGTCGCCGATCGGGTGGAGGATCGACCAGATGGACGCCTCCGTGGCTCCACCGAGGCTGACCACCTCCGGCCCGCCGAGCACCTGACGGATCCGGCCGGGCAGGGTGACCGGGATCCAGTCCCCGCTCAGCATCACCAGCCGCAGCCGGTCGGTCGCCTCCCGGACGGTCAGGTGCTCGACGAACAGCTCCATCAGCGCCGGCACCGAGTTCCAGATCGTCACGTCCACCGTGGCCACCAGGTCGAGCCAGGCGGCCGGATCGCGGTGCGCCGCCGCTTCGGGCAGCACCACCGCGCCGCCGACCGCGAGGGGACCGAAGATGTCGTAGACGGACAGGTCGAAGCTGAGCGACGACAGGGCGAGGACGCGGTCGTCCTCGCCCACCCGGAACCGCTCGTTGACGTCGACGACGGTGTTGAGGGCGCCCCGGTGGTCGATCATCACGCCCTTGGGCAGGCCGGTCGACCCGGACGTGAAGATGACGTACGCCAGGTCGTCGGGGGTCGTGGCGATCAGCGGCGGCACGGCACCGGGGTCGGCCGGCAGCTCGTCCACCCGCAGCACGTCGGCCACGCCGACGAACCGCTCCGCCCCGGCGTCGGCGAGGTGCCCCTGGGTGAGCACGGCGCGGACCTGGCCGTGCGCCAGCAGCAGCCGCACCCGCTCGTCGGGCAGGTCCGGGTCGACCGGCAGGTACGCCGCCCCGGCGGCGAGAACCCCCAGCACGGCGGCGACCTGCTCCCAGCCCTTCTCCATCACCACGGCGACGAGGTCGTCGGGGCGTGCGCCCAGCCCGGCGAGGCGGGCGGCGATCACCCGGGCGCGGGTGGCCAGCTCGCCGTACGTGAGCGTGCGGGTCGGCGTGATCACGGCCGGGCGCTCGGGCGCCCGGGCGGCGGTGGCGAAGAACGGCTCGTGCAGCAGGCCCGCCGGGAGGTGCCCGCCGGTCCGGTTGTACTCCGCCCGGGCGGCCAGGTCGGCGCGGGGCACCAGCGACGGCACCGGTTCGGCCCAGTGCGACTCGTCGGCCGCGAGCCGGCGCAGCACGTCCATCGTGGCCGCGTGCAGGTCCGCCACCAGACCGTCGGGGAACAGGTCCTCGACCGCGTCGATGTCCAGCACCAGCGCGCCGTCCCGCTCGTACACCTGGGTGTCGATCCAGATCTGCGGCGTCTGGGAGATGCTGTACACGACCTCCCCGATCTGCGGGTGCCCGCCGACGCCCTGGAAGAGGCTGGTGAACACCACCGGCATCACCGCGGCGGCGTCGCCGCGTACCCGCTTCAGCTCCCGCGCCACCCGCACGCCGCTGAACAGCCCGTGGTCGAGGTCGGTGAGGAGCTGGTCGCGGACGGCCCGCGCCCGGTCCTCGAAGGACGCCGCGCCGGCCGCGTCGATCTCCAGCAGCGTCACCGACGTGAAGTCGCCGAGGATCGCGTCGACCTGCGGGTGCAGCGGCAGCCGGTGCGCCATCGGCAGGTTGAGGGTGAACCGCCGGGTCTTCGACCAGGTGGCGACCACCTCACCGTACGCGGCCAGCAGCAGCGCGGTCGGGGTGACGCCGCGCCGGGACGCCGCCGCCTTCACCCGGGTCCACGCGTCGGCGGGCAGTTCGCCGGTCAGCCGGGCGAAGCGCGGCGCGGAGATGCTGTGCGGAGCGCGCGCCAGCGGCAGCTCCGGCGCCGGCGCCATCGTCGGGACGCGCTGCTGCCAGTACGCCTCGGCACGCCGGTACCGGTCGGTCGACTCGACCGCCGTCGCCGCGAGCACGTAGTCGCGGAACGTCAGCTCCAGCTCGGGCAGCTCCGCGTCCGGCTCGTGGTAGAGCCGGGTCAGCTCGCGCATCACGATGTTCGACGCCCACGCGTCGGTGATCAGGCCGTCGATGCTGTAGTGCACCCGGCCCCGGCCACCGTCCAGGAGGGTCGCCCGCAGCTCGAACAGCGGCCACCGGTCCGGGGCGAAGACCTGGTGCGACATGGCGTCCCGGGTGCGCTCCAGGACGGCCGTGGCCTCGGCCTCCGGCCGGCCGCGGACGTCCTCGGTGACGATCACGTAGTCCGGCACCTCGTCGAGGATCTGCTGCTCGCCGTGGGGCAGCACGATCGCGCGGAGCATCCCGTGCCGCCGGATCAGCCGGCGCAGCGCGCGCTCCAGCCGGGGCACGTCGAGATCCGGGACGTCGAACTCCTCGTACCCGTGCATGCCGACGTTGCCCAGCTCGAACACGCCGGTGCGGCCGATCCAGTACGCCTGCTGCACGTCGGTCAGCGGGAAGGGCCGGCCGGCCGCCGCCGGGTCCGGGACGACGACCGGCAGCGCCTCCGGCGTGGCGTCGCCGGCGGCCGCCCGGGCGGCGCGCACGGCGGCGGCGAGACCGCGGACCGTCGGCTCGGCGACGAACGTCCGCAGCGGGATGTCCACCCCGCAGGTACCGCGCACCTGGGCGACGAGCTGCGCCGCGAGCAGGGAGTGCCCGCCCAGCTCGAAGAACCCGGCGGTGGGTGGGACGTCCGACTCGCCGAGCAGGTCGGCGAAGATGGCCGCCACCTCCCGTTCGGTCGCATCCGGGTACCGGGGGGCGTCGCCGGCCGGTTCCGCCGTGCCGTCCACCGGCTCGTCGAGGGCGGTGACCAGGACGTGGCCGGCGCCGGGCGCGGCGGCCACCACCCGGGGGACGGTCGCCTCGACCGCCGCCCCGGCACCGGCCGGCCACACGTAGGTCGTCCACGGCACGTCGGCCTCCCGCCGGATCGCCGCGACGTGCCCGGCCACCCGGTCCGCGAGCGGCGCCTCCGGCGTGCCGCCCAGGACGTGCACCTCGGCGGCGGCCACCAGCTCCGGCCCGGCGGCCCGCGCGTCGGCGAGGGCGCCGGCCAGCGCGGCGAGGGCCGCGGCGGCGGGCGCGCCGGCGTCGATCAGGACCAGGGCGGTCCCGGCCGTGCCGGTGGCGGAGGCGGTCCCGGCCGCGAGGTCACCGACGGTGGCACCGGCGGCGGCGAGGGCGCGGCGGAACGTGCCGGTGGTCTCCGGGTCCCCGGCGAGCAGGTACCGCGCGCCGGCGTGCCGGGCCGGCGCGGCGGCCGGCACGGGCTCGACGTCGGGCACGAACCGGTGCGGCCCGCGCAGGGCCACCACCGGCTCGGGACGGTCGGCGCGCACCTCGGCGGCGACGGCGGCGGCCAGCCGCCGGGCCGCGTCCGGGGACGCCGGCGGCGCCACGTCGAGCAGCGTCCGGCGGCCCGGAACACCGCCGGTCGCCCAGCCGGCGAGGACGCCGCGCGCCGGCACCAGGGTCTCCGCGCCGGTGACGTCCAGGACGCCGTCGGCGACGACCACGATCCGGGGGTACGTGTCGCCGCGCGCCGCGAGGGCGCTCTCCAGCGCGGCGAGCGTGGCCAGCGGGTCGTCCGGCCCGGCGGCGAGCAGCACACCCGCCACCCGCTCGTCCGCCGGCAGCGGGACGGCGAGCCCGCCGGCGGCCGGCTCGCCGTCGGCGGTGACCACCCGGGTGCCGGCCGCGCGCAGCAGCGCCACGACCTGGTCGAGGGCGCCGGACCCGACCGTGAGCCAGGTGCCGGTCGCCGCACCGCCCGGCACGACCGGGCCGGTCCGGCGGAAGCCGCGCACCGCCAGCCCGTCGACCCCACCGGTCCGCGCCACTACCGCGCCGCGGGGCGGGTCCACCCAGCAGCGCTCGCGCTCGAACGGGTACGTCGGGAGGACGGTGCGGCGCGGCGGCACCTCGCCGTGCAGAGCGTCCCAGTCGACGGGTGCGCCCTGCCGCCACAGCTCGCCCGCGGCGGTCAGCACCTCGGTCTCGGCGTCGGCGTCCCGGCCCGCCGAGGGCAGCGAGGCAACCGACCGGGGACCGCCGGCGAGCCGGGTCAGCACCCGGCCCGGGCCCACCTCCAGCAGCACCGCGTCGGGGCGGCGCGCCGTCGCGAGGCCGTCGGCGAAGCGGACGGTGGCGCGCAGCTGCCGGGCCCAGTACGCGGGGTCGGTCGCCTCCTGCGCGGTGATCCAGGTGCCGGTCACGTTGGACACGAACGGCACCTGCGGCGCGGCCCGGGGCACCCGGGCGACCTCCGTCTCGAACGCCGTGGCGGCGTCGTCCATCGACCGGGAGTGGAAGGCGTGCGAGGTGACCAGGAGCTTGGCGGCCGTTCCCCGAGCGGCGAGCCGGGCGGCGAACGCGTCGACGTCGGCGGGCGCACCGGAGACCGTGCACTGCCGGGGCCCGTTGACGGCGGCGAGGTCCAGCCCGTCGCCGAGCAGCGGCAGCAGCTCGACCTCGGGCAGCGGCACCGCGAGCATCGCCCCGGGCGGCGCGGCCTGCATGAGCCGGCCGCGTGCGGCGACGAGGCGCAGGGCGTCGGGCAGCGTGAACACCCCAGCGAGGCACGCGGCCACCAGCTCGCCGACGCTGTGCCCGAGCATCGCCGCCGGCCGGACGCCCCACCCCTGCCAGAGCCGGGCGAGGGCGTACTCGACGACGAACAGGGCCGGTTGCGCGTACCGGGTCTGGTCGATGCTCGCCTCGGCGGCGGGCCGCCCGTCGTCGGCCGGGTACAGCAGGCGGCGGAGGTCCTCGCCGAGCAGCGGGGCCAGCAGCTCCGCCGCCTGGTCCACCTCGGCGCGGAAGACCGGCTCGTTCGCGTACAGGGCGTGGGCCATGCCGCTGCGCTGCGCGCCCTGGCCGGGGAACGTGAACAGGACCTCGCGGTCGGTGGCGGTCTCCTCCGCGACCCGTGGGGCCGGCCGGTCCAGGGCCTCGGCGAGCTCGGCCGGGCCGCCGCCGACGACGGCCCGGCGGTACGGCAGGGTCCAGCGGCCCCGCTGCAACGTGTACGCCACGTCGGCCAGGTGCGCGTCCGGGTTCGCGCGCAGGTACGCGGCCAGCCGGGCGGCGGACGCGTCGAGCGCGGCGGGCGTGGCGGCCGACAGCGGCAGCACGTGCCGGCGACGGCCCTCGACCGGCGGTGCGGGCGCCGGGGCCTCCTCCAGCACGACGTGGGCGTTGGTCCCGCCGATGCCGAACGAGCTGACCCCGGCACGGCGGACCTCGTCGCGCCACGGGGTGCGGGCCGCGACGACCCGGAACGGGCTCCCGTCCAGCCCCAGCTCCGGGTTGGGGGTGCGGAAGTGCAGCGACGGCGGGATCTCCCGCTCCTTCAGCGCCAGCACCGCCTTGATGAGGCCGACCACGCCGGCGGCGGTGTCGAGGTGCCCGACGTTCGTCTTCACCGAGCCGAGGGCGATCCGGCCGGCCGGCACCCCGTGGAACGCGCTCCTCAGTGCGGTCACCTCGATCGGGTCGCCGATGGGGGTGCCGGTGCCGTGCGCCTCGACGTAGCCGATGGTGTCCGGGTCGACGTCGGCGACGCCGAGCGCCTCGGCGATGACGTCGGCCTGCCCGTCCACGCTCGGCGCGGTGAAGCCCACCTTGCGGGCGCCGTCGTTGTTCACCGCCGATCCCCGGATCACGGCGTGGATCACGTCCCGGTCGGCCACGGCGTCGGCGAGCCGCTTGAGGACGACGACCGCCCCGCCGCTGCCCGGTACCGCGCCGGTGGCGTCGGCGTCGAAGGCCCGGCAGTGCCCGTCGGCGGAGAGGATCCCGCCCGGCTCGTACCGGTGGCCGCGGCGCCGGGGGATGACGGTTGCGCCGCCGGCCAGCGCGACGTCGCACTCCCCCGCCAGCAGGGCCTGGGCGGCCATGTGCACCGCCACCAGCGAGGTCGAGCAGCCGGTCTGCACGCTGACGCTCGGGCCGCGAAGGTCCAGCTTGTACGACGCCCGCGTCGGCACGAAGTCCTTGTCGTTGCCGATCGAGGTCTGGAACTCGCCGACCCGCGCCACCAGGTCGGCGTGGGGCAGCAGGTTGTGCAGCAGGTACCCGCTCTCCCCCACGCCGGCCCAGACGCCGGTCACCGCGTCGGTCGTGTCCGCCGGGTGCCCGGCGTGCTCCAGCGCCTCCCAGGCGCACTCCAGCAGGAGCCGGTGCTGCGGGTCGAGCAGTTGCGCCTCGCGGGCCGAGAAGCCGAAGAAACGGGCGTCGAAGCCCGCCGGGTCGTCGAGGACGCCGAGCGCGCGGACGTAGTCGGGGTGGGTGAACTCCTCCGGCGGCACACCGTCGGCGAGCAGGTCGGCGTCGCTGAGGGTGGTGATGGACTCCACTCCGTCGCGCAGGTTGCGCCAGAAGCCGTCCAGGGTGTCGGCTCCGGGGACCCGAAGCGCCATCCCGACGATGGCGACGGCGGTGTCGGGCAGCGTACGGCCCTCGGTCATTTCTCTTCTCCCGAGTTGCGGGGGGCGGCGGACCGTCGTCGCGGCGTCCGTCCCCTCTGGATGGTCCTGCGGGTCTCGGCCCGGCGATTCCCGGTGGTCGGTGGCGGCGGGCTCCCGCCGGCCGCCAGGTGCCGGGCGAGGGCACGCACGGTGGGGTGGCGGAACAGGTCCACGACCGGCACCGTGCGCCCGAGCCGCTCGGCCAGGCGCGCCTGCACCCGCACCATGAGCAGCGAGTGGCCGCCGATGTCGAAGAAGTTGTCGTCGGCGCCGACGTGCTGGACCGCCAGCACCTCCCGCCAGATCGCCGCCACCGCCTCCTCCAGTTCGCCGGTGGGGGTGGCACGTCCGGCCGGGGCCGGGAGCCGTGGCGGCGGTAGGGCGGCGCGGTCGACCTTGCCGCTCTCGCCGCGCGGCAGCCGCTCCAGCGGCAGGATCGCCGCCGGCACCATGTAGCCGGGGAGGCGGTCGGCCAGGTGCGCGCGGAGGCCCGTCACGTCCACGGCGGGCGGCGTCACGTAGCCGATCAGGGCCGCGTGGCCGGGGGTGTCCTCGCGCAGCAGCGCCGCCGCCTCGGCGACCGGGGGGTACGCGGCGAGCGCCGCCTCCACCTCGCCCAGCTCGATCCGGAAGCCGCGCAGCTTGACCTGGTCGTCGTCACGGCCGAGGAACTCGAGCACGCCGCCGACGCCGAGGCGTACCCGGTCCCGGGTGCCGTACATCCGGGTGCCGGGCGGCCCCCACGGGTCGGGCACGAAGCTGGTGGCGGTGCGGGCCGGGTCGCCGAGGTAGCCCAGGGCGACGCCGGCGCCGCCGAGCCAGAGGTCACCGGGCACACCGCGCGGCACCGGGCGCAGCCCGTCGTCGAGCACGTACGCCCGCACGCCGGGCAGCGGCCGTCCGACGGGGACGGTGCCGGTGGCCGGATCATGGTCGGCCGGCTCGTGCACGGTGGCGGTGATGGTGGTCTCCGTCGGGCCGTACGCGTTGAGCCACCGCACGTTCGGCGCGGCGGACCGCCAGCGGGCCAGCCGGCCCGC
This sequence comes from Micromonospora sp. WMMC415, assembly GCF_009707425.1. GTDB lineage: Bacteria > Actinomycetota > Actinomycetes > Mycobacteriales > Micromonosporaceae > Micromonospora. The sequence goes on from NZ_CP046104.1 coordinate 5,140,735, forward strand.
GTCGACCCGCTCGCTGCCGACGACGACCAGCCGCAGCGTCGGGCAGGACGACGGGGGGTGCCGGTCCAGCGCGGCGACCCATTCGTGCCAGTACGACGCCGGCAGGTTGAGCACGGTGAGCTGGTCCCGGCGCGCCAGGGCGGTCAGCTCGTCGAGGCCGGGGACCGGGCCGGCCGGCGGCAGGACGACGGCGCCACCCCGGATCAGGGTGGCGAACAGCTCCTCCGCCGCCACGTCGAAGGTGAGCGCGGCGAACTGGAGCACCCGGTCGGCGGGACCGAGCGCGTAGTGCGCGGCGACCGCCGCCAGGGTGTGCACGAGGTTGCCGTGGCTCACCCACACGCCCTTGGGCCGCCCGGTGGTGCCGGAGGTGTAGAGCACGTACGCGGGCGCCGACGGGTGGCCCGGGCCGGCGGCCTCCCCGGCGGGCGGGGCGGCCGCGGCGACGTCCTCCACGGCGACGAACGGCACCGCCACCGACGGCGGGCCGGCGGTCCGTGATCCGAGCACCGCCACGGCGGACGAGTCGGCGAGGACGTACGCGAGCCGTTCCGGCGGCGTGGCCGGGTCCAGCGGAACGTACGCGGCGCCGCAGCGCAGGACGCCGAGCAGCGCGGCCGGCCAGTCCGGCGTCCGGTCCAGCAGGACGGCGACGGTGTCGCCGGGGCGCACGCCCCGGGCGGCCAGGCCGGCGCCGACGGCGGCGGCGCGGGCGGCCAGCTCTGCGTGGGTGACGGTGCGGTCGTCCTGGACGAGTGCCGGCCGGTCCGGCCAGCGGGCCGCGGCGGCGGCCACCAGGCCGTGCAGTGTCACGGCGTCCGGGACAGCGGGCGGCGCGGCCGGGGCGATCTCCTCGGGCCCGGCCAGCAGGTCCAGGGTGGCCACCGGGGTGTCCGGCGCGGCGGCGGCGGACTCCAGCAGGGTCCGGTAGCTCTCCGCCATCCGCTCGACCGTGTCCCGGTCGAACAGCTCCACGTCGTACTCGACAGTGCCGCGCAGGTCGCCCGAGTCGAGCGGGGTCTCGTCCCAGGCCACGGTCAGGTCGAACTTCGCGACCCGGCCGGGCTGCTCGGCCACCGTGACCGTCAGCCCGGGCAGCGCGGTCGTCCGCTCCGGCACGGTCTGCGCCGAGAGCATCACCTGGAACAGCGGGGAGCGGCTGGGGTCGCGGGGCGGGCGCAGCGCCTCGACGACCTGCTCGAAGGGCACGTCCTGGTGCTCGTACGCGCCGAGCACCGCCTCGCGCGCGGCGGACACCAGGTCGGCGAACGTGTCGGTGTCCCGCCAGCGGGTCCGCAGGACGACCGTGTTGACGAAGAAGCCGACCAGGTCGTCGAACTCCGGCCGGGTGCGGCCCGAGACCGGGCTGCCGACGCTGACGTCGCGCACGCCCGCGTACCGGCCCAGCAGCAGGTGGAACGCCGCGAGCAGCACCATGAACCGGGTGGCGCCGTGCCGCCGGCCCAGCTCGTCGAGCCGGCGGACCAGCGCGGCGGGCAGCCGTACGCCGAATGTCTCGCCGGTGTGCGAGGGCGCGGCCGGGCGGGGGCGGTCCGTGGGCAGGTCCAGGGTGGCGGGGGCGCCGCCGAGCCGGTCCCGCCAGTACCCGAGCTGCGCCGTGCGGGTCTCGCCGGCGAGCAGCCGGCGCTGCCACCCGGTGTGGTCGGCGTACTGCACGGTCAACGGCGCCGGGGCGGGCGCCCTGGTGGTGAGGGCGGCGTAGAACGCCCCGAGGTCGCGGATCAGCACGCCGACCGACCACCCGTCGCAGATCGCGTGGTGCATGGTGACCAGCAGCAGGGAGCGTTCGTCGGACAGCCGGACCAGGCGCCACCGCGCGAGCGGCCCGGCCGCGAGGTCGAAGGGCTCGTCGGAGTCGCGGCGCAGCAGCGGGCCGGCCCGCTCGTCCGCGTCGGGCAGCCCGCGCAGGTCGTCGACGGTGAGGGTGACGGCCTGCTCCTCGTCGACCACCTGCCGCGGCTCACCGTCGACGGCGACCAGCCGGGTCCGCAGGGCCGCGTGCCGCGCCACCAGGGCGCGGAGGCTCCCGTCGAGGGCGGCGACGTCGACCGGCCCGTCGATGGTGAGCAGCAGCGGCACCGAGTACACGGCCTGGCCGGGGTTGAGCCGGTCGAGGAACCACAGGCGTTGCTGCGCGTACGACAGCGGGTGCGGGCCGTCCCCGGCGGGCGGGACCGGTGGCCGGGCGGTGCCGTGCCGGGCCACGGCGACCCGGGCGGCCAGCGCGGCGAGCGTCGGAGCCTCGAAGGCGGCGCGGACCCCGAGGTCCACGCCCGCGCGGGCGGCGACCCGGGCCACCATCTGCGCGGCGAGCAGCGAGTGGCCGCCGAGGGCGAAGAAGTCGTCGGCGGCGGAGACGACCGGTACGCCGAGCAGGTCCCGCCAGACGTCGGCGACCAGCTCCTCCACCGGCCCGCGGGGCGGCACGTGCGTGGCCGCCCGCACGCCGTGGTGCGCGGCCGGTTCGGGCAGCGCCCGCCGGTCCACCTTGCCGTTCGGGGTGACCGGCAGCGCCGGGAGCGGCACGTACCAGGCCGGCACCATCGCCTCGGGCAGCCGCGCGGCCAGGTGGGCGCGCAGGTCGCCGGCCGGGACCGGGTCGGCGTCGGACACGACGTACGCGACCAGCCGGCGCGCCTCCCCGTCCCCGCGTACGTCCACGGCGGCGGCCCGGACACCCGGACAGGTGGTGAGGACGCTGGCGATCTCCTCCGGCTCGATCCGGACGCCCCGGATCTTCAGCTGGTGGTCGGCGCGACCCAGGTACTCCAGGTGGCCGTCCTCCCGCCAGCGCACCACGTCTCCGGTGCGGTAGAGGCGCTCCCCGGCGCCGAACGGGCTGGGCACGAACCGCTCGGCGGTCAGGTCGGGCCGCCCCAGGTAGCCGCGCGCCAGCCCGGCGCCGCCGAGGTGCAGCTCGCCGGGGACGCCGACGCCGGTCTCCCGACCGTGGTCGTCGAGCACGTGCAGCCGGGTGCCGCCGATCGGCCGGCCGATCGGGGTGCGGGCCGCGTCGCCGGGCAGGTCCGCCACGTCCCAGGTGGCGGCGATCGTCGTGCCCTCGGTCGGGCCGTACGCGTTGACCAGCCGCAACCCGGGCAGGGCCGCGCGCAGGACCGCGACCCGGCGGGCGTCGGCGGCCTCCCCGCCGAAGAAGAGGGTCCGCAGCGGCGCGAACATCGCCGGGTCCTCGTCGACGCACCGGTGGAACAGGGCGGTGGTGAGCAGCATCGTGGTGACGCCGTGGGTGGCCAGGCGCTCACGCAGCCGGGCGGGGGTCAGCGCGTCGTCCTTGGCGACACCGACCAGCCGGGCGCCGTTGAGCAGGGCCCCCCAGATCTCCCAGGTGGCCGCGTCGAAGGAGGTGTTCGCCACCTGGGCCATCACGTCGGCCGGGCCGACGCGGAGGTACCGGGCGTCGCGGACCAGCCGGACGATCCCGCCGTGGGTGATCTCGACGCCCTTCGGCCGCCCGGTCGAGCCGGAGGTGTAGAGGACGCAGGCCCGCTGCGCGGGATGGATCGGCGGCCCGGCGCTCGCGCGGCCCGCCGCCGCGCTGACCGGCCGGTCGAGACGCAGCACCGGCAGCCCACCGGCGAAGGTCACGTCGCGGTCGGCGAGCAGCAGCCGGGCGCCGCTGTCGCGCAGCATGTACTCCCGTCGGGCGTCCGGGTGGGCCGGGTCCAGCGGCAGGTACGCCGCACCGGCGGCGAGGACGGCGAGCATGGCGACGACGAGCTGCGCGGATCGCTCCAGCGCCAGGCCGACGACGCTCTCCGGGGTGACACCGTGGGCGGCCAGCACCGCCGCCAGGCCGCCGGCGCGCTCGCGCAGGTCGGCGTACGTGAGGGTCGTTGCGCCGTACTCCACTGCCACCGCGTCCGGCGTCGCGTCGGCCCGGGCCAGGAACGCCGCCAGCACGCTCGACGCCGCGGCCGCGCCGTCCCCGGTGCCCCACGCGGCGAGCAGCGCCGCCTCCTCGGCGGTGGTGTGCGCGAGCGCGGAGACCGGGGCGTCCGGTGTGGCCAGGGCGTTGCCGAGCAGCGTCCGGTAGTGGTCGGCGAGCCGCCGCACGGACGCCCGGTCGAACAGGTCCGGGTCGTACCCGACCGCGCCCCGGAACCCGTCCGGCGTGGGCTCGTCCCACAGCACGGTCAGGTCGGGTGGCACGTCGCCGGATTCCGGGGCGGCACCGGCGGCGAGCACCACCGGGCAGAGCGCGGCGCGGCTCGGGTCGCGGGGCCGGCCCAGCGCCTCCGCCAGCCGGTCCGGCGGGAGGTCGGTGTGCCGGGCCGCCCCGCGCACCGCCTCCCCCACCCGCGCCAGCAGCCCACCGACGGTCGGGTCGTCCGTCCAGGCGGTGCGCACCGCGACGAGTGTGCCGGCGGCTGGTGTGCCGACGGTGACGTCCCGGGTGCCGGCGTGCCGGCCCAGCACCAGCTGCCCGACCGCGAGGAGGGTCACCAAGGGCGGGAGGCCGTGCGCTCCGCTCACCTCGATCAGCCGGCGTGCGGTGTCCGGGTCGACCGTGAGGCCGACCCGGTCGGTGCGGTGCCGCCGGACGGCCGGGCGGACCCGGTCGGTGACCAGGTCCAGGGTGGCCATCCCGGTCAGCCGCTCCCGCCAGTACGCGAGCGTGTCCGCGGTCACGGCACCGGCTCCCCGACGTCGGCCCGTCCGGTCCGCGGGCCCACCGGCTCCGCCACCGTGCCGAGCAGCGCCTCCGCCGGGTCCTGCCCGGTCATCCGGACCAGCCGGCCGGCGTCCAGCGTCACCACGAGGTCGGCGCCGGCGAGGGTCTCCCGGCGGTGGGCGATGGTGAGCACGGTGGCCCCGGCGAGGTCCACCGAGAGCAGCCGCTGGATCCGGGCGTCCGTCTCGGCGTCCAGGTTGGCCGTCGCCTCGTCGATGAGCAGGATCTTCGCCTCGCGCAGCAGCGCCCGGGCCAGGCAGAGCAGTTGCCGTTCGCCGGCGCTGAGCTGACCGCCGCCGGCCGACACGGTCCGGTCCAGGCCGCCGTCGGGGCCGAGCAGCCGGTCGGCCAGACCGACCTTGGTGAGCACCGCGCTGACCGCCGCGTCCGGGTACGCCCCGGTGGGGTCCAGGTTGTCCCGAAGCGTGCCGGGCAGCAGGACCGGGTCCTGCGGAACCACTTCGACCGCGGCCCGCAGGTCGGTGAGCCGCAGCGTGGCGGTGTCCACCCCGTCGACGAGGACGCGTCCGCGCTCCGGGTCGACGAACCGCAGCAGCGCGGTGAACAGGCTCGACTTCCCGCTTCCGGTCCGGCCGACGATGCCGACCTTGCTCCCCGCCGGCACGTGGAACGACACGCCGTCCAGGGCGGGTGGGGCGTCGTTTGAGTAGCGCAGGGTCACGTCCTCGAAGCGGACGTCGCCCGCCGTCGGCCAGCCGGCCGGCGCCGGCCGCCCGTCGGTGCGCTCGACCGGAAGTCTCGTGTAGTCGTCGACCCGCTCGAAACTGGCCAGGGCGAGGTCCATCATCTGCACGGTCATCAGGCTCATGGCCAGCGCCTCCATCAGCGCGTACACGAAGCTGATCCCGACGCCGGCCAGCCCGGCGCCGATGCCGCCCTGCACGACGATCAGCACGCCGTACGCGAGCAGCACGGTCGCGCCGAGCAGGTCGAGCCGCAGGTTGAAGTGCCGGGACAGCGAGTTGACCGTGTAGTCCGCGTGGTGGGCGGTGCGCACCCGGCCGCGGAAGGCGGCCTGGTAGCCGCGGACCCGCACGTCCCGCCCCTCGATCGAGCTGACCCCCTCGACCGCCTCGGTGAGCAGGGCGAGCAGCGGTTCGTTCGCCTGCTTCGACAGCCGGGAGGCCGCCACCGTGCTGGCCCGGGTGAGCCGCTGCCAGCGCAGGAACAGCACCAGCAGCAGCGGGGCGGCGAGCAGGATCAGCGGGCTGGTGAGGGCGAGCGCGGCCAGCGGGACGACCAGGCCGACGGCCACCCGGAGGGTGTCCATCGTGGTCTCCGGCAGCTCCAGGTCGATGGTCTCCATGTCGCTGGAGAACCGCGCCAGGACACGGCCCGAGGGGTTGCGGTCGAAGAACGACAGCGGGGCCCGGAAGACCCGGTGCAGCATCGAGTTGTGCAGGGACTGGCCGGCCGTCACGCCCCGGGCGAAGGCGAAGCTGAACAGCCCGCGGTCGAGCACCAGTGCCAGCAGGCCGATGGCGGCGAACACGCCCGCGTAGAACAGCGTGTCCTGCCCCGCGCTCTCGGTCCAGTGGCCGAGCCAGAACGACGACCCGCCGAGCACGGCCTGCCCACCGACCGCCAGCCCGAGCAGCACCACGACCAGCGCGCCCGGCGTGAGCACCCGCAGGTACCGGCGGTACGTACCGGTGTCGACCCGCCCGGTCCGCACCGCCTCGGCCGGTTCCTCGGCGACCTCCTCGACCACCTCGTCGAGCGGGGCGGTGTCCGTCCCGGTCCGCGGCGCGGCCTCGGCGGCGGCGGCCGGCAGGAGCTCCGGCATTCCGGCGGCCACCTCGTCGAACCGGCCGGCCGCGACCACCCGGCCGCCGTCGAGGACGACCACCCGGTCGGCCCGTCGCGCCACGTCGGGGCGGTGGGTCGCCACGATCCGGGTACGGCCGGCGAGCACGTCGGACAGCAGGGACTCCAGGATGGTGCCGGCGACCGCGTCGTCGACCGCGCTGGTCGGGTCGTCGAACAGGTAGACGTCGGCGTCCTCGTACGCGGCCCGGGCCAGCGCGACCCGCTGCCGCTGCCCGCCGGAGAGGTTCGCGCCGCGCTCACCGATCACCGTCGCGTCCCGGGCGGGCATGGCGGCCAGGTCCGCGCCCAGGGCGGTGGCGCGGACCACCGCCGCGTACCGGTCGGGATCCTCGGGTGCGAAACAGCGGATGTTCTCGGCGATGCTGCCGTGCATGATCCAGGGCTGCTGCGGCAGGTGGACCACGCTGCCCCCGACCGTCGCGGTGCCGGCGACCGTACGCATCGTTCCGGCGAGCGCGGCGAGCAGCGCGGACTTGCCGCTGCCGACCCGCCCCAGGACGCAGACCAGTTCACCGGGCGCGACGCGCAGGTCGACGCCGGACAGGACCGGCGCCGTCGCCGGCTCCGCGCCCGGCCAGGCGAACGACGCGCCGTCGAGGTCCACGGTGCCGGCCGCGGCGGTGTCCACGCCCGACGGCGCCGTCACGTCCGGCGCCTCCAGGAACGCGGTCACCTTGCCGAACGCCACCCGCCACTCGTTGCGCATGTCGAGGTAGCGCACGAGTTCCGGGAGCTGCGCCCGGAGCACGGTCAGCACCGCGATCGCGGCGAACACGTCCGCCGCCCGCAGCTCGTTGCCGAGGGCCGCGTACGTGACCAGCGTGGCCATCACCATGAGCACCGGCGCGGCGGCGTTGACCAGGTACAGGGTGGCGAGGCGCTGCTGCCGCCGTACCAGCAGCTCGTTGAGCACGGCCCGCTCGCGGCCCACCGCCCGCTCGGCCACGTCCTCCCAGCCGTGCGAGCGCAGCGTCCGCATGGCCGTGAGGTACTCGCTGACCAGTCCGATCCGGACGCCGTTCGCGTCCCGGATCGGTGGCACGAGCGCGAAGACCCGCTCGTTGGCCACGTGCGACAGCCAGAGGCCGGCGATCAGGATCGCCACGCCGACGAGCGCGGCCCAGCCCAGCAGCACCCACAGGATCACGCAGGAGCCCGCGATGCCGAGCGGCACCGCCCACACCATGTGGGTGAACGCGACCCGGCCGACGCGCCGGGCGTCCGACGAGGCGAGGGTGATCACCTCGCCGGTGGGGTGGGCCAGCCGGGCGCCCCGGTCCATCCGCAGGTACTTGTGCAGGATCTCCGTCCGCAGCAGCGCGGTGATGGAGTGGGCGGTCTTCCACACCTCGGACCACTGGTGCTTGTGCGTCAGCGAGTCGAGGACGTAGAACCCGGCCAGGCCGGCGGCGATGAGCAGGCCCTCCACCACCGGTCCCCGGCCGTCACCCTCGAACCAGGCGATCAGCTCCCGTACCAGCAGCGGCCCGAGCGTCGCGCAGGCCTGGTAGGCCAGGAAGATCAGCGCCGCCCACCAGAACCGCCGCCGGTACGTCTGGTACAGGGCGCGCCGCAGCCCGTCCGGCCGGCCGCGGCGGGCCGCCCAGGCGCGGGCGAAGACCGGCGCGACCCGCTCCAGGTGGTCGTAGCGCGGGGGCGTCAGGCTGTCGGAGAGTTCCAGGGGCCGCCGCAGTGCGGTCCGCACCAGGACCGACGGCCAGTGGATGAAGACCCGGGAGACGATCCCCGCGTGCCCCTCGGCGCTCGGGCGTACCGGCGTGTCGATTGCCACGGCTACTCGTTTCAGGCGACGGGTTGGACGACGGTGACCGGAGCGAAGCCGTAGGCCTGCTCCAGGGCGTGCCGCACCGGTTCGGGCAGGTAGGGGCGCATGGCGTCGAACTCGCGGGCCCGGTTGAAGCGGCTCGCCTCCGGGAACCGGGGGCGCTGCTCCAGCCAGTTGGCGACGGTCAGCGCGGCGAGGTCGGTGTACTGGCCGGGAGGCACGGCGACGCACCCGCCGGAGCGGTCCTCCAGCAGGAACGGCGGACCGTCGAACGCGGCGTCGAACAGCGCGGAGCGGGTGACCGTCCCGAACAGGTACGCGAGCGTCTCCGCCTCCGCGCCGATCAGCTCACGGACGGCCGGACGCAGCTCGTGCGGGATCGCGCCGGTCGGGAAGATCTCCGTGCCGTACACCGAGTGGAAGAGCCCGGCGTCGCACAGGGCCGGCCGCGATCCCCACCCGGCGAGCAGGTCGTGGACGCCGCGAAGGTGCGCCAGCAGGTTGGCCTCGGAGTGGGCCAGGTCGGCGACCCCGTGCGACTCCAGGAAGGCGATCTTCTCCGGGTACCCCGTGGTCACGACGCCTCCCGGCTGCCGTACGACCCGGTCATCGCGACGAGGGTCCGGCGCGGCCCGGTGAAGCTGGACCGGCCGTGGGCCATGGCCATGTTGTCCACCATCAGCAGGTCGCCCTCCTGCCAGGGGAAGGCGAGGGCCTCGGCGTCGAACGCGGCACGGATGGCGGCCAGGTCGGCGTCGGTGATCGGGCTGCCGTCCCCGAGGTACGCGTTGCGCGGCAGGTCCTCCTCGGCCATGAGCTCCAGCAGCGCCTCCCGGGTGGCCTCCGGCAGGTTCGAGACGTGGAACAGGTGGGCCTGGTTCATCCACACGGTCCGCCCGGTCACCGGGTGCACGGCCACCGCCTGGCAGGTCTCGATGGTCCGCAGGTCCCCGCCGTCGAGCCACTGCCAGGTGATGCCGCGCTCGCGGCAGAACTCCTCCACGCCCGCCCGGTCCATCCCGGGGAACGTCTCCTGCCAGGAGACGCCGAGCCCGGTCCGGTAGTTGCGGACGTAGCGCACGCCGTGCCGCTCGAACCGCTCCCGGACGTCCGCCGGGACCCGCCGCCACACGGCGTGGCTGTCGGCGAGCGGGGTCTCGCCGCCGGTCTGCGCCGCGACGTGCGAGTAGAAGAAGAGCCGCCGCGGCCAGACGCTCGTGTACGCCATCTCGTTGTGCAGCGGGATGACCTCGCTGGCCGGGTACTCGGTGGAGGTGTAGACGTCGCCGACCTTGCTGCGCGGCGTGGAGCGGTAGGTGTACTCCGCCATCTCCTCGCCGAAGACGCGGACGAAGGCCGAGAACACCGGGGCGTCCGGGGCGTCGAAGCCGCGCAGCAGGACCGCGCCGTACGCGTCCAGCCGCTCGTTCAGCAGGGCCAGGTGGTCCGTCGCCCAGGCGACGGGAGAGATCCCGGGCGAGGTGGCCTCGAAGCAGGCCACCCGGTCACGCTCGGGGAAGAGGCACGATTCCTTCACGTCGTCCATGTCGGGGTTCCGTTCTGCGCTCGTCGGGGTCGGGGTGGGGTCAGTCGCCGTCCGGCCGGACGAACGACCGGAGGGCGTCCTGCACGAGGGCCGCGAGGCGCGCGATGCTCTCGCGGTCGTTGAGGTTGCGGCTGTACTTGAAGTGGAGGCGCAGCTCGCCGTCGCCGAACCGGGCGAAGACCTGGAGCTGGTGCATCCGCTGCAGGCGCGGCGCCGGCCAGACGTCCTCGTCGGGCGGCCCGAGCAGCGGCGACTCCTCAGGCTCGTGGGTGAACTCGCCCCAGTTGTTCAGCAGGATGTGCGGCTTGCCGAGCGGGGCCAGCGCCTCCGCCACGCCCGGGTGCGCGTCGATGTGGCGCAGCAGGCCGTAGCCGAGCCCGCGCCGGGGCACCACGCTGATCTGCTCGCGGACCGACTCCAGCAGCGCCCGAGGTCCGGGCTTCTCCGGCCGGCGCACCAGGCGGGGCGAGGTCATCGAGAACCGGCCGATGGCGCGGGACAGGTCCAGGTCGTCGCCGCCCATCTCGCGGCCGCGGGCGACCAGGTCCACCAGCAGGGACGACTGGCCGGACCAGTCGGTGAAGCCCTGGAGGGTGGCGGCGAGCAGGCCGTCGTTGAGGCTCAGCCCGTACTCCCGCGGCAGCAGCCGGCGCAGCGCCGCCGTCTCCTCGGCGTCCAGGCCGACCACGACGGTCTCCTCCGACGACATGCAGTCGTCGCCGCCCTCGTGGTCCAGCGGCCAGGCGGGGATCGGCTCCTTGGCGAGCGCCGTCCAGTACGCGATGTCCTCCGCCAGCTCGGACGAGCGGGCGAGCGTGTCGAGGTTGCGCGCCCACGCGGCGAACGACGCCGTCGGCGGCGGTAGCACCGGCTCCCGGCCGGCTTCGAGGGCCGTGTACGCGGTCCGCACGTCCTCCATCAGCACGTCCCACGAACTGTTGTCCATGAGCTGGTGGTGGACGATCACGACGAGCGCGTCCGGCCGGTGGGGCCCGAACCGGACCAGCGCGACGTGCAGCAGCGGCCCGCGCGCCAGGTCGAGCCTGCGGTGCAGCGACCGGTCCAGCCGTTGGAAGGCGACCTCCTGGTCGGCCGGGTCGAGGGCGGACAGGTCGACGTTCGTGAACGGCGTCGGCTGGTACGGCTCGTTGACCCGGACGGCCAGCCGGCCGCCCTCGGTCGGGAAGCTGATCCGCAGCGAGTCGTGGTGCGCCACCACGCTGGCCACCGCCTGCTCGACGAGGGCCGGGTCCAGCGGCCGGGCCGCCTCGAACATGAAGATGTGCGTGTAGAGGTGCGGGTCGGTGAAGTTCCGCTCGTGGAACGCGAGGTGCGAGGGCACCAGCGCCACCGCGCCCGGGTCGTCGCGGCGGTCCCCGCCGGCGGCCGCCTCGGTGGCCACCGACGCCAGGCCCGCGATCGTCGGATGGGCGATGAACTGCGCCGGCGTCACGACCACCCCCGCCTTGCGCGCCCGGTCCACCACCCGGATCACGTGCAGCGAATCCCCACCCAGGGCGAAGAAGTCGTCCTCCACACCCACCGACGGCAGCCGCAGCACCTCCCGCCAGATCCCGGCCAGCACCTCCTCGACCCGGCCCCGGGGACTTCCGTCCCCGGTGGCGGCACCGACCGTGACGGTCGCGCCGGCGACCAGCGCGGCCCGGTCGACCTTGCCGTTGGGCAGCCGCGGCAGCGCGTCGACCACCGTGACCGTCGGCACCATGTAGTCGGGCAGCTTCTCGCGCAGGGCGACGCGCAGGCCGTCCGCCGAGAGGCTTCCGCCGGCGAGCGGCGCCGCGTACGCGAGGAGCCGCCGGTCGTCCGCGCCGTCGTCGTCGCACAGCACCACGCACTCGCCGACGCCGTCCACGCCGGACAGCACCGACGCGACCTCGTCGGGCTCGACCCGGTGACCACGGATCTTGACCTGGTCGCCGATGCGGCCGAGGAACTCGACCGTGCCGCCGGGCAGGTATCGGCCCCGGTCGCCGGTGCGGTAGAGCCGGCTGCCGGGCGGCCCGAACGGATCGGCGACGAACCGCTCGGCGGTCAGGGCGGGGTCGCCCAGGTAGCCCCGGGCGAGACCGGAGCCGCCGACGACGATCTCGCCGGGCAGGCCGGTCGGGACCGGACGCAGTTCCTCGTCCACGACGTACACCCACGTGCCGGGGATCGGCCGGCCGAGCGGCACCACCGCACGGCGCCCCTCCCGGTCGGCGCCCACCTCGGCGGCGGCGACGATGCCGGTGGTCTCGGTCTGGCCGTACATGTTGACCAGCCGCGGCGCCTCCCCGGGCGCGCTGCGGCTCGCCTCCGGCAGGTCGTAGCGCAGCGGCTCGCTGGCGGTGAGCACGACCCGCGGTCGCCACCCGTCCCGGCGGGCCAGGGCCGGCTGGACCACCCGCAGGTACGACGGGACGAGGTCCAGCACCTGGACGCCGTGCGCGGCGGCGTAGCCGAGCAGGGCGTGCGGGTCGGCGAGCTGCTCCCGGTCGGCGACGACGACGTGACCGCCGAGGGCGAGCGGCACGGCGTACTGGCGCACCGACGAGGAGAACGCGAACGACGCGGTGTGCAGCACGACCGGCTCGGCCGGCAGGGCCAGCGCGGCGGGCAGCGCGTGCAGGTACGCGGCGAGCGCGCCGTGGGTGACGACGACGCCCTTCGGCAGGCCCTTCGTGCCGGAGGTGAACACGACGTACGCGGGGTGGTCGGGGCGCACCGCCGGTGCCGGACGGTCACCGGGCAGCGTGGGTGCGTCCTCGAGCGTCAGCAGCTCACCCGCGCCCTGCGGGGTGGCGCCGGCCAGCGCACGCGTGGTGAGGGTGAGCGCCGGCCGGGCGTCGGCGACGATCGCGGCCAGCCGCTCCGCCGGGTACGCCGGGTCGAGCGGCAGGTACGCCCCACCCGCCTCCAGCACGGCGAGGGCGGCGACCACCACGTCGACGCCCCGGTCCAGGTGCAGGGCGACCATGGTCTCCGGGCCGACGCCCCGGGCGGCCAGCACGCGGGCCAGGTCGCCGGCCCGCTCGTGCAGCTCCGCGTACGTCAGGGTGGTCCCGCCGCCGGTGACGGCCGGGGCGTCCGGCCGCCGGGCCGCCTGCTCCGCGACGCGGCGGGTCAGCGTCCGCCCGGCCGCCCCGGCGGGCAGCGCCGGCCCGTGGGCGAGCGCGTCCAGGCGCTCCCGCTCGCCGGGCAGGAGGACGTCGACGTCGAAGACCGGCTGGTCCGGGGCCCGGACCAGGCGCTCCAGGAGCGCCTCCAGCCGGCTCATCATCGCCGCGACCGTGCCCGCGTCGAACAGGTCGGTGCTGTACTCGGCGTGCCCCTCGATGCCGTCGCCGGTCTCCCACAGGTCGACGAGCAGGTCGAAGCGGGCCGTGCACTGCTCGTTGTCGATCGACGTGAGGGTGAGGCCGGGGCCCGGGTCGGGCATCCCGCCGGGTGCGTTCTGGAGCGCGAAGCGCACCTGGAACAGCGGCGAGTGACTGAGGCTGCGGGTGGGTGCCACCGCGTCGACCACCATCTCGAAGGGGACGTCCTGGTGCGCGTACGCGCCGTGCGCCGCCTCGCGGACCCGCCGCAGCACCTCGGTGAAGGTGGGGTCGCCGGACAGGTCGACACGCAGCGCCAGGGTGTTGGCGAAGAAGCCGACCAGGTTCTCCAGCTCGGTGCTGGTGCGGTTGGCGATCGGCGTGCCCACGGTGACGTCCCGCTGGCCGCTGAGCCGGGCCATCAGCACGTCGAAGCCGGCGAGCAGCGCCATGAACAGGGAGACGCCCTCGCGGCGGGCCAGCTCGGCCACGCCGCGGGACAGGTCGGCGGACCAGCGGACGTCGTGGCGCGCGCCCCGGAAGGTCTGCACCGGCGGCCGGGGCCGGTCGGTCGGCAGGTCCAGCGTCGGCACGTCGGCCAGCTGCCGCTTCCACCAGTCGAGCTGCGCGTCGAGCTCCGCCCCGGTCAGCCAGGACCGCTGCCAGAGGGTGTAGTCCACGTAGGAGTACGGCAGCTCCGGCAGCGGCGACGGCTGCCCCTGCGCGTACGCCCGGTAGAGCGTCACCAGGTCGTCCAGCACGATGCCCAGCGACCAGCCGTCGGAGACGGTGTGGTGCAGCGTCATCAGCAGGACGTGCGAGTCGGGGCGCAGCCGCACCAGCGTGCCGCGCAGCAGCGGCCCCCGGGCCAGGTCGAACGCCGTCCGCGCCTCGGCGGTGAACAGCGCGTCGAGCCGCCGCTCCGGGTCCGGGTCGCCGGAGACGTCCACCTCGGCGTACGCCACCGCCTGGACGGGCAGGATCTCCTGCACCGGCTCCCCGTCGACGGACGGGAAGACGGTCCGCAGACCCTCGTGCCGGGCCCACAGGCCGGCGAAGGCGTCGCGGAGCGCGTCCGCCCGCAGGTCCCCGTCGAAGCGCAGCGCGATGGGCACGTTGTAGAAGGCGCTGTCCTCGGCGAGCCGGTTGAGGAAGTACAGCCGCCCCTGCGCGTACGACAGCGGCACCGGCCCGGTGCGCGGCATGGACGTCAGGCCCGGTCGGGGCGCCTTGCCGCCCAGCGCCCCGATCCGGACGGCCAGGTCGGCCAGCGACGTGGCCTCCAGGAACACCGGCAGCGGCAGCTCGATGTCGAGCGTCTTGCGCAGCCGGGCCATGGCCTGCACGGCGAGCAGGGAGTGGCCGCCGAGGTCGAGGAAGTTCGAGTCGCGGCCGATCGATTCGACCGGCAGACCCAGCACGTCCGCCCAGACCTGCGCGATGACCGTCTCCAGCGGGGTCGCCGGCGCCTCCCGGGTCGGCGTCGCCTCCTGCGGGGTCGGCGCGGGCAGGGCGCGCCGGTCCACCTTGCCGTTGGCGGCCAGCGGCAGCGCGTCCAGCGCGACCACCACGTCCGGCACCATGTACTCGGGCAGGTCGGCCCGCAGGGCGTCGCGCGGGTCGCCCGCCCCGGCCGGGCCCTCCGCGGTGACGTACGCGACGAGCCGGTCCTCCCCCGGGCGGTCGCCGCGGAGCAGCACGACGGCCTCCCGGACCTGCGGGAGCCGGGTCAGCGCGGCCTCGATCTCCTCCAGCTCGACCCGGTACCCCCGGATCTTCACCTGGGTGTCGACCCGGCCGAGGCAGTCCAGTTCGCCGTCGGGGCGCAGCCGCACGAGGTCGCCGGTGCGGTACATGCGCGCGCCCGGCGTCGCCGCGTACGGGTCGGGCAGGAAGCGCTCGGCGGTCAGGTCGGGGCGGCCGTGGTAGCCGCGGGCGACGCCGGCGCCGGCCACGTACAGCTCCCCGACGGTGCCGGGCGGCACCGGCGTCAGGTTCGCGTCGAGCACGTAGAGGCGGGTGTTGGCGATCGGCCGGCCGATCGGCACCACACCGGACAGGTCGGTGCGGTCGTCGACCTCGTGCACGCAGCAGCCGACCACGGTCTCGGTCGGGCCGTACTCGTTGACCACCCGCAGCCCGGGTGCCCGGCGGCGCCACGCGGCGACGGTGGCGCCGTGCAGCGACTCGCCGCCGACGACGAGGTAGCCGTCGGCCTCGATCGTGGCCGGCGGGATCGCCCGGTCCAGCGCCTCCAGGTGCGCGGGCGTGAGCTTGACCAGACCGAGGTCGAGGTCGGCGCCGAGCAGCCCGGTCAGCGTCTCCAGTTCGGCGCCGTCGGCGACGAGCACCACCGGCCGGCCCGCCAGCAGCGGGCAGAACAGCGTCGTCACCGACAGGTCGAACCGCAGCGGCGACACCAGGGGTGCGCCCCCGCCGTCGGCGACCCGGTACGCGCGCAGGCTCCAGGCCAGGTAGTTGGCGAGCCCGCGGTGGGTGACCACGACGCCCTTGGGCCGCCCGGTCGAGCCCGAGGTGTAGATGATGTAGCAGGCGCTGTCCGGGTGCGGGCGCACCGCCGGCGGCAGGTCGCCGGTGCCCGCGTCGGCGTCGTCGTCGGCGGCGAGCAGCACCGCGGCGTCGGTCGGTGGCAGCACGCCGGCCCGGGCTCCGCTGGTGACCACCACCCGCACGTCCGCGTCGGCCAGCATGAAGCCCACCCGCTGCGCCGGTTCGGTCACGTCCAGCGGCACGTACGCACCGCCCGCCTTGAGCGTGGCGAGCACGGCGGTGACGAGGTCGGCGCCCCGGTCCAGGAAGAGGCCGACCCGGGTCTCCGGGCCGACGCCGTGCCGGCGCAGCCGGGCGGCGAGGGCGTCGGACCGCCGGTCCAACTCGGCGAAGGTCACCGTCCGCGCGCCGGCCACCAGCGCCGGCGCGTCCGGCGTACGGGCGGCCTGGCGGGTGAACAGCTCGTGCGCCCGGACGTCGCCGAGGAGCGGGGCGTCGGTGCGGTTCCACTCGACGACGGCGGCGTGCAACTCGTCGTCGGAGAGCAGGCGGGCGAGGGCGGCCGGCGCGTCCGGCGCGGCGGTCAGGCTGGTGAGCAGGGTGCCCAGGTGGGTGGCGGTGCGCGCCACGGTGGACTCGTCGAGGATGTCGGTGGCGTACTCGACGACGCCCTGCAACCGGCCGTCGGCGTCCGGCCACAGCTCCACGGTGAGGTCGTACTTGCTGATCGGCAGGTGGTGGTCGAGGGCGGTGACGTGTACGCCCGCCACGTCGGTCTCCAGTGCCGGGTCCGGCACGAGCGCGAACATGACCTGCGCGAGCGGTGTGTGGGCGAGGCTGCGCTCCGGGTCGACCGCCTCCACCACGCTGTCGAAGGGCGCCTCACCGTGCGCCATGCCCTCCTGCGCGAGGTCCCGGACCCGCCCGACGAGGTCACGGAAGGTGGGGGCGCCGGACGTGTCGACCCGCAGGACGACCGAGTTGGCGAAGAAGCCGACCATCGTCTCCAGCTCGACGCGGGGCCGGTTCGCCACCGGGGTGAGCACGGAGACCTCGTCCTGGGCCGCGTACCGCGACATCAGCGCCGCGAAGCCGGCGAGCAGCACCATGAACGGCGTGGCCCGCTCCTCCCGCGCGATCCGGTTCACGGCCGGCCAGACGCCGTCGGGAAGGGTGAACCGGTGCCGCGCGCCCCGGAAGGTCTGCACGGCCGGGCGCGGGCGGTCCAGCGGCAGGTCGATGACGGGGACGGCCCCGCCGAGGGTGCGCTTCCAGTAGTCGAGGCTCGCGGCGAGGTCGACGGCCCGCTCGGGCCGGGTCTCCCAGGCCGCGTAGTCCGCGTACTGGAGGGTGAGCGGCGCGAGGTCGGGTGCCCGGCCCTCGGCGCCGGCGCGGTAGAACTCCAGCAGCTCGTCCAGGAGGATGCTCACCGACCAGCCGTCGCACACGCTGTGGTGCAGGGTCAGCAGGAGCACGTGGTCCTCGGCGGCCCGGCGGAACAGGGCCGCGCGGGCGAGCGGGCCCTCGGCGAGCGAGAAGGGGCGGGTCGCCTCGGCGTGCAGGGCGGCGGCCAGGGCGGTGTCGTCGCCGGCGGGCAGCCCCCGGGGTGTGAGGTCGACCTCGACGTCGGGCCGGATCCGCTGCACCGGCGTGCCCTCGTGCGAGGCGAACACGGTGCGGAGCGCCTCGTGCCGGCCGAGCAGGGACCGCACCGCGTCGGTGAGCACGTCGAGCCGTACCGGCCCGGTGAGGCGGAGCGCGGTGGGCACGTTGAACATCACCGTGCCGGGGGCGAGCTGGTCCATGAACCACAGGCGCCGCTGCGCCGGGGAGACGGCCAGGTCGCCCTCGCGCGGAACGGGGACGATCCCGTCGGTGGGCCGCGCCCGCAGGCCACCGAGCCGCTTCTCGAACAGGGCCCGCTTCGCGGGCGACATCGACTCCAGCCGGGACCGGGGGGCCGGCACCGCCGCCGCGCCGGGGAGCGCCGGCCGGTCGGCGCCCACACCGGAGGTCATCGGCCGGTCTCCTGGCCGGCGCTCGCCAGGTACGCGACGAGGCTCGACGGCCGCATGTCGGTCCAGGTGGCCGTGACGTGGTCCAGACAGGACGCGCGGTCGGCGGGGCCGTGAGTGACCGTCCAGCCGGCGGGCACGGTCAGGGACTCCGGCCACAGCGAGTGCTGGCCCTCGTCGTTCACCACCACGAAGAAGCGGCCGTCGGGGTTGTCGAGAATGTTCACGTCTTCCTCACTCTTCGCCTCGTCCCAGCGCCGACCGAGGACCGCTGCAACGGCACGGCAGCCGGGCAGGCACCACCAAATCGGTGGACCTGCCGGAACCGGAAACCGCGACGCGCGTCCCCCAGGTCGGGCGTCGTGAACTGTCGTTCGCGGAAACTTTCCACACGCTTCATGGGGCCGGGCGCGGCTGCGGCACGTCGCCTTCCCCTCGTGGCCATCGTAGGATGCGCGCGCGGCGCGGGCAGTCGAGGATCGGCTATCCGACGCAGCGGGGCATCGCTTTACCAGCGCACACCGGTCGATGTCCAGGTCATTTACCGCACCAGGCGCAGGGCGCACTGCGACCCATGTCGTACCCCCCGAAAAACTGGCGACCTCGCCATCGCCGGTGAATGTGAACGCGAGCGAGGCACAGAAAATCACCCGACACGGAACGTGTCAAGGCCCGTCCGCGCCGTCACGACCGGCCGGCCCGCGCCCAGCGCCGCCGACGCACCGAGCGACCCGGAACCCCGGGTTCTCCCAGCTCAGGGCTGTGATCGTCGGGCCACGTCACCTCGACGACCTCGGTAGCGGCGGCGTACCACACCCCACCTCGGCCAGGCCGGCATGAGCAGGTCAACCCCGTGATTGTCGCGGATCGGCCAGCACGTACGTCGATCAGGTAATTCGTATGGAACGAACGGCCGACAGCAGCGGAGGCCACCGGTCGCGAATTGGACCGGTCGCGCGGGTGAGACCCGTACAGAACCCGAACATTTGCGGAAGCAACATTAACGGCGTGTGTCACTCGCCGGACAGCGCGTCCGATTCGACATGACTTGACGGTCAATGACGGGATATCGCGATCAATCGCCCGCTGTGACAGTCATGCCAGAAAGGCGAATGGGAGGCGACGGCACCGGAAATCAATTCCCCACCACCCTGTCCGGCAATTATCTTGCAATTCTCCCGACCATCGCCTGCGACCACGGCGCCGGGATGTCGACCGGGACGCGTGGGCGCCCCGACCGGCCGAACGCGACCCGGCCCCCGCCCCCGACGCGGCGGTGACCGGCCGTCACGAGCCGACCGCGGAAACCGCATCTCCGATGGGGAAGGTGGGAATCGTGTCGAAGGCACATGATGATCGACCAATGGTGAACGGGGAGTCCGTGATGTCCCCGTCGAAGCGCTGACCGAATACCGGGAACGGCCACAGGCGATCTTCGTACGGTCCCGGAAACAGCACCCATGGTGGTACGGGCCCCCGCCGGTGGACCGGCGAACGCCGGAGCCCGCGGATGGCGACCCGGGCCGCCGCGTAGATTCGGTACGACCGGGGTGTACGGGGAACGGGGACGGCATGGCGGACAGGACACCCCTGCGGGTGGGGCTGCTGGGGTACGGGGCGGCCGGCCGGGTGTTCCACGCCCCGCTGATCGCCGCGACCCCCGGGTTGCGCCTGCACGCCGTGGTGACCCGCGATCCGCAGCGTCGTGAGCAGGTCCGCCACGACCACCCGGACGCGCGGCTCGTCGCCGATCCCGACCTGCTGTGGCGGCAGGCGGACGCGCTGGACCTGGTGGTGGTGGCGACGCCGAACCGCCTGCACGTCCCGATGGCCCGGCGGGCGGTGGCCGCCGGGCTGCCCGTGGTCGTCGACAAGCCGCTCGCCGCGACCGCGGCCGAGGGCCGCGACCTGCTGGCGGAGGCGCGGCGGCGGGGCGTACCGGTGACGGTGTTCCACAACCGCCGGTGGGACGGCGACTTCCTGACCGCCCGGCGACTGGTGACCGCGGGCGAACTCGGCGCGGTCACCCGGTTCGAGTCCCGCTTCGAACGCTGGCGCCCGGCGATCAAGCCGGGGTGGCGGGAGATCGGCACCGCCGACGAGGCGGGGGGCGTCCTCTACGACCTCGGCGCCCACCTGATCGACCAGGCGGTGCAGCTGTTCGGCCCGGTCGGCAGCGTGTACGCGGAGGTGGACCGCCGCCGGCCCGGCGCGGAGGTCGACGACGACGCGTTCGTGGCGCTCGCCCACACCGGGGGCGTCCGCTCGCACCTCTGGATGAGCGCGCTCGCCGCGCAGCTGGGGCCGCGCCTGCGGATCCTCGGCGGCCGTGCCGCGTACACCACGTGGGGCCTGGACGTGCAGGAGGCCGCGCTGCGCGACGGCGGCCGACCCGGCATGGCCGGGTGGGGCACGGTGCCGCCGGAGCGGAACGGACAGCTCGGCGTCGACGGCGAGCTGCGCCCGGTACCGACGGAACCCGGCCGCTACCAGAGCTTCTACGCCGAGGTGGCGGCGTCACTGCGCGGCGGCACGCCGATGCCGGTCGACCCGCGCGACGCGGTCGGGACCGTCGAGCTGATCGAGCTGGCGCACCGGTCCGCCGCGGAGGGCACGGCGCTGAGCGTCCCGTCCTGACCCGTCGGTGGCCCGGATCGGGCGGCGGGACGCCGGCGCGGTGACCGGCGGGCGACGACCGCGGCGGCGGCGAGGCACAGCGCGGCGGCGAGGACGAACGGCGGACGGGCACCGGGCGCCACGGCGACCGAGCCGAGCGGGGTGGCCAGCGCGACCGGCCCGAACATCGCGGTGGTGGCCGTGCCGGCGACCCGGCCGAGCTGCGCCGCCGGAGCGTGGAGCTGGACGGCGGTGACGGCCGCGACGAGGGCCCAGGGCAGGGCGAGCCCGGCGAGGAGCGACGCCGCGACGGCTACCGGCCACCACGGCAGGCATCGGGCCAGGCAGACGACGGCGAAGAGGACCGTCCCGGCGGCGGCGACCGTGACCGGCCCGAGCCGGTTCACGAGGCGCCCGGCGACCAGTCCGGCGACGATCGATCCGGCACCCTGGGCGCTGAGCAGCACGCCGAGGAAGGTCGGCGGTAGCCCCATGTCGATGGTGACGACCTGGTAGAACGCCGCGGTGGTGAACCCCGACGTCCCGATGGCGACGGCGGCCAGGCCGACGCTGCGGCGGATCACCGGCTCCTGGCGGATCACGGCGAGCCCGGCCCGGAGGCCCCTGCGGCGGTCCGGCGGCGCGGCCGGCCGCGGGCGGGTCAGCCGTACGGCGGTGTAGAGGACGGCGGCGAGGACCGGCGGGGCGGCGCTGACCGCGGCGACGACGTGACCGCCCTGCCACGTGTAGAGCCCGGCGCCGACCAGCGGGGCGACCAGCTTGACGCCCTCCTGGGCGCTGGTCCGCCAGCCGTTGACGTCGCCGAGGTGCTCGGCGGAGAGCGCCTCGGGCAGGAGCGCCGACTCGCCGGCGTCGATCAGCACGTAGCTGATCCCGTACGCCAGCGAGACGGCGAAGATCAGCCAGGTGCCGCCCGCGTCTCGCACCGCGAGCAGACTGAGCAGCGTCACCGCGAGCAGCAGGTGCACGGCGACCAGGGTGGGCCGCCGGGGCAGCCGGTCGACGACGCCGCCCAGCCACGGGCCGGCGAGCACCGGGGCGAACACGCAGACGCCGACCAGCGCGGCGAGACCGCCCGACCCGGTCAGGTCGAGGATCCAGATGCCGGCGACCAGCGACATGGTGGTGCTCCCGAAGCCGGACAGCAGGGAGATGGCCACGAAGAGCACGGCGTTGCGACGCATCGACACCCCCGACAGTTGAGCCGCGACAGCTCCGATCCTCGGAGCTTGAGTCTGGGTGCCGCAAGAGTTGGTGCTCCTGTCAACGATCTGTTGACGTTGCCGCTCCGATCGCCGCCGCCACCGCCCGCGCCCGGGCGGGCACCCGGTCCGGGCCGGCGGCGGCCACGTCGGCGACGACGTGCCGGGCCAGCGAGTGCAGCGGGCCCGGTGGCGCGTCCAGGGCCGCCGCGACGGTCCGCCGCACCAGCGTGGCGCGGGGAAAGCGCTCGTCCCACCGGCGGTCCGCCGCGATCCACCGGTCAAGTTCGGCCATGGCGGCGCGGAGGGCGGCCACATGTGGACCGTAGGGCCGGTCGGCGGCGACCCGGTGGGCCCGAGCGGCCGCCGTGAGGCGCTGGCGCCGCTGCTCGGCTGCCTGGCGGCTGGCCAGCCCCAGCGCGGCGGCGATCTGCGCCCAGGTCGCGCCGGCCTGGCGGGCCCGGTCGATGAGGGTCAGCTCCTGCTCGTCCAGTCGGGTACGGGCCGCGGTCACCTCCGCGAGCTGATCCAGCTCGGATGTCATGTGTCAACAGTACGTTGACAGAATCGGCGCGGCCTGCCGAGTCCGTCCGGTCAGGACGTCGCCGGTGGCTCTTTCCACCCGGCCCGTTCACGCGGTAGAAACATTCCCATCCCTCGTCACCGCCGACGACCATCGCGCCCCACTCAGAGAGCGCTCTCCCACCGCCATCGACGCCTCCCGAGAGGACGACCGCATGACCATCCACGGCACACGACGGCGCGGGCGCCGGGCCCTGGTGCTCGGCCTCGTGCTGGCGACCGCCGTCACCACCACCGGCCCGGCCGCCACCGCCGGTCCTCCGCGACCGCCGGACTTCGGGCCCAACGTGACGATCTTCGGACCGGACACCCCGCTCGGCGAGATCCAGGCCACCATGGACGCCCGGCACGCCGCGCAGGTCGACGCCGAGATGGGCACCGCCCGGCACGCGTACCTGTTCCTGCCCGGCAGCTACGGCACCGCCGAGCAGCCGTTGCAGGTGAAGGTCGGCTACTACACCGAGGTCTCCGGCCTCGGCGCCTCCCCCACCGACGTCCGGGTCAACGGCAAGATCGAGGTCTACAACCGCTGCCTCGCCGACGGCGGAACCGGCAACTGCATCGCCCTGGTCAACTTCTGGCGCACGCTGTCCAACCTCTCCCTCGCGATCAACGCCGCCGGCCAGGACGGCTGCCGCTCCTCGGCGAACTTCTGGGCCGTCTCCCAGGCCGTGTCGATGCGCCGCCTCGACGTCAGCGGCGGCACGCTGTCGCTGATGGACTACTGCACCGCCGGCCCCCAGTACGCCAGCGGCGGTTTCATCGCCGACTCCCGGCTGCCCGCCGTCACCAACGGGTCACAGCAGCAGTGGCTCACCCGCAACAGCGAGATCGGCGGCTGGTCCAACGCGGTGTGGAACCAGGTCTTCGCCGGCGTCGTCGGCGCCCCGGACGACGCGGGCTTCCCCGCCCCGCCGTACACGACGCTCGACACCACGCCGCTCAGCCGGGAGAAGCCGTACCTGTTCGTCGACGACCGGGGCCGCTACCAGGTCCGCGTACCGGCCGCGCGCCGTGACACCCGCGGCATCTCCTGGGGTACGGGGCTGACCCCCGGCCGGACCATCCCGATCCGCGACTTCTTCATCGCCCGACCGGGCGACCCGGTGCACGTCATCAACCGGGAACTCGCCCGTGGCAAGCACCTGCTGCTCACCCCCGGCGGGTACGACATCGCCCGCAGCATCGAGGTCCGGCGGCCCGACACGGTCGTCCTCGGCCTGGGCCACGCCACGCTCACCGCCGTCAACGGCGCCGTCCCGCTCGACGTCGCCGGCGTCCCCGGCGTCGTGGTGGCCGGGGTCACGGTCGACGCCGGGCTTCGCGAGTCGCCGGTGCTGCTGCGGGTCGGCAGCCGGCACGGGCGCGACCACAGCACCCCGCACAACCCGATCACCCTGTCCGACGTGTACTTCCGGGTCGGCGGGCCGCACATCGGCCGGACACACACCGCGCTCGAGGTCAACAGCGATCACGTCCTCATCGACCACACCTGGGTGTGGCGTGGCGACCACGGCGTCGAGGGCTTCACCGAGGGCGTCAACGGCGACACCGACCGGTGGCGCACCAACACCGGCCGCTACGGGGCGATCGTCAACGGCGACCACGTGACGGCGACCGGCCTGTTCGTCGAGCACTTCCAGCGGCACAACACGGTGTGGAACGGCGAGCACGGGACGACCATCCTCTACCAGAACGAACTGCCGTACGACCCGCCGACACAGGCCGACTGGATGAACGGCGACGTCGAGGGGTGGGCCGGCTACAAGGTCGGTGACCGGGTACGGCACCACACGCTGTACGGCGGCGGGGTGTACGTGTTCAACCAGAACAACCCGTCGATCCACACCGAGAACGGCTTCGAGGTGCCGGAACGGCCCGGCGTGCGGCTGCACCACATCATGACCGTGAACCTCAGCGCGGGCACGATCGACCACGTGGTCAACGGTGTCGGCGAGGCGGCCGACACCACCCGCGTCGGCGCGCCGGTCTACCTCAGCGGGTACCCGCTCCCGTAGATCGTGCGGCGCGGGCCGGAGCAGAGGTCTCTGCTCCGGCCCGCGCCGACGTGCTCGTGGCGGCGCCCGGCGCACTTGTGGACACGCCCGGCGTGCTTGTCAGTGCGCCGCGCCCACAACTGCTGGCCGCCTGTGGAGCTGACTCGTTCACGACATCAGCCCGGAACCGGCCGGGCCCGCCGGTCGCGCCGGCTACGGCATCGCCCGACGCGTCCAGCCGCTGATTCATTCACGACATCAGCTCCAAAGGGCTCCAACCGCACCGTGACGACCCGGTCGACGGCCGCACGCCGTCAGCGCGGCCGGGTGTACGCGAGCGCGACGGAACCCGGTCCGCCCGGCCACGTGCCGTTCAGGGTGGCGCCCGCGCTCCCGGCGTCGACGCCGGGCCGGCGGACGACGGCCAGGTCGACGGTGTCGGTGACGATGACCGTCGGGTCGCCGCCCTCGACGCGGCGGACCGCGCCGACCGCCGGGACGTCGGCCCCCGGCCGTGCGGTGACGGTCATGAGCGGCGCGCGGACCTCGCGGACGCCGTCGACCTCGAAGTACTCCTCGGCCTGGCCGCTGTCGCCCCGCAGGACGCTCGCCAGCACGCCGGCGTGGACCGGGTCGCCGCACCCGTCGTACACCCAGCGCCGGCCGAGCACCGAGTGCTCGGTCGTGCCGACCAGCCACTCGTCGCCGCCGTCGAGCGGGGCCGCGCGGTAGGTCAGCGGCACCTGGAGGACCGGCCCGGAGCCGGCCCGCACGAGCAGGGTCTCGACGCCCACCTCGCCGGCCGGGTCGTCGAAGCGGTACGCGGCGACGCGGGTGACCTCCGCGCCCGCCTCCCCGGCGAACCAGGGCCGGCCGGGCAGCCACGCCGCGAGCAGGTCGAGCTTGCCGGGTCTCAGGTCCGCACGGTGCAGCAACGCCATGATCGGCATCGTAGCGGCCCGCGCCGCGGTCGGCGTGCTGGCAGGATGGCCGCGTGGATCTCGACTCGGGCGCCGGCCTGCTGCACCGGCTCACCTCGTACGTGCCGACCCGCGACTGGGACGTGCCCGCCGACGACCCACGGGTCCGCCAGGACCTCGTCCCGAACGACCCGGCGACGCTGCCGCCGCCGATGAAGGCGTACGCCGGGGACCTGCCCGTCGTGGACCTGCCGCGGGACCTGCCGGACCCCGGCGTGGCGGCGACGGCCGTCCTCGCGGGTGCCGCGGCCCCCGCGCTGCCCCTCGACGCGGCGCAGCTCGGCCGGGTGCTGTTCCTCGGCGCCGGGGTGGTACGCACCGCCGAGCGCAACGGGCGCCCGGTCCTCTTCCGCGCCTCCGGTTCGGCCGGTGCCCGCTTCCCTCTTGAGGTGTACGCGAGCACCCGCGGCGTCGCCGGGGTGCTCGACGGCGTGCACTGGTACGACGGCCGCCGGCACGCCCTCGTCCAGGTCGCGCCCGCCGCCACCGGGACGGCCACCACGCTCGTCGTGACCGGCGTGCCGTGGCGGACCGGCTGGCGGTACGCCGAGCGCGGCTGGCGGCACCTCTACTGGGACGCCGGCACCCTGTTGTCCCAGCTCTCGGCGGCCGCGGCGAGCGCCGGTCTCGGGCCGCGCCTGCGTTCGCTCTTTCCCGACGCGCAGGTACGCGAGCTGGTCGGCGCGGACGGTGTCCACGAGTACCCGCTCGCGCTGCTCTCCCTCGGCGAGGCTGATCCGGCCGTCGGCCCCACCGCGCCCGCGACGCCGGGTGACCTGCCCCCCGTCGAGCTGCCGCTCTGCACGGCCGCGCAGCGGGCCGGCGAGCGGGACGTGCTCGGCGACGCCTGGCCGACCGGGGACGCCCTGCCCGACGCCCCGGCGTCGGCCACCCTGGACGAGGTCGTCCGGCGGCGCGGCTCGCAGCGCCGGATGGACCGGTCGGGGACGCTGCCCCGCCCCGCCCTGGAGTGGTCGATGCGCGCCGCCCTGCGCGGCGTGGCCGTGCCGCACTGGGTCGCCGTGCACGGCGTCGACGGGGTGGCGTCCGGCCTCTACCGGTGGCCGGACCTGTCGACGCCGCTGCGCACCGGCGACCTTCGCGACGAGGTCCTCCGGGTCTGCCTCGACCAGGCGCTCGCGGCCGACGCCGCGTACGTCGTCGTCGCCGCCACCCGGACGTCCGGTCTGGACGACCGCTCCTACCGCGACGCGCAGCTCGCCGCCGGGCTCGTCGAGGGCCGGCTCCACCTCGCCGCGTACGCCCAGGGCGCCGGCGCCTCCGGCATGACCTTCAACGACTCGGAGGTGCCGGGCCTGCTCGGCGAACCCGACGACCTGGCCGCCCTGCTCTTCACGTGCGTGGGCGTGCCCGAGTACGTGTCCCGCCCGGGCGGCGCACCGGGCGCACCGGTGACGGTCCGCCCGGTCATGCCCCGCCTGGGCGCCTGACGCCGATCCCCTACAACGGCTGCACCCAGTACGGCGCGACGTCCATCCAGCCGTTGGCGGCCGCACCGTGCAGCCGGCCGGAGCTGCCGGTGCTGAGGGTGTACCAGGAGTCGACGTAGTCGGGGTCGTCGGTCCACCAGCTCGCCGGCATCGCGTCGATGATCGCGTTGACCAGCGGCGTGTAGACGCCCTGGTCGACGATGGTCAGCAGGGCGGTGATCAGTGCCTTGGCCAGGTCGCGGTAGTTGGTGTCGCCGTCGTCCTCCCACATCACCACGTCGGCCAGGTTGTACTTGTAGCCGTTGAAGTGGACCAGCAGCTGGTTCGGGTGGTAGACCGTGCCGTCGTTGTCGAGGTAGGGCATCTCCACGATGCTGGCCGTGGCCTTGCCGTCGAGCCCGAAGCCGGTGACGACCGTGAAGATCTCGGCGCCGCCCTTGATCCACGGTTCCTTGTCGTCACCGAGCCGGACCGCGTTGACCTTGGTGGCCCAGTACCCGGCCTGCGTTCTCGCCGCGGGCCGGGCAGCCGTCAGGTTCCGGGCCGCCAACTCCTGCCGCACCTGCGCCAGGCCCCGCTCCATCGCCCTCGCCACGTCGACCTCGACGACCAGCACGGGACGGGCGGGCAGCCGGACCGGATCCAGGACGACCTGTCCCCCGGCGGGGTCGTGGCCGGTCACCGTGGTCGTCGCGTCGTCGGTCGGCGCCGCCGCCACCAGCGGTACCTCGGCCCGGGTCAACGCCGCCGCCATGTTCTCGTGCCCGAGCCGGAGTCGCAGCACGGAGCCGCTCGTCGCCGGCAGGCCCTTCGCCGCCAGCACCGCCTGGTTGGCCGACCGGGCGGCACGCTCGGTCCGCGCGTCGAGGCGTACCGCCAGCAGGTCCACCGGGCCGGCGGTGACGGCCGGGACGAGCCGCCCGCGGGTGGCGGGGTCGGCGAGTGCGCCGGCCACCACGCTGGCGAGCCGGTCGGTGGCGGCGAGGACAGGACCGACGGTGGACGGCGCCGACGGGGCGCCCCGCCGTACGTCGTCGGGACCGGCCTGGGCCGGTGCCGCGGTGGCGGCGATCAGGGTGGTCGCCGCCAGACAGACCGACGACGCGGCGAGCCGGAAGGAGCGTGGCTTCATACGGACCCCTCTTCGGTGCGGCGCCGGCTCGTGACCGGCGCGGCCGGGTTTGCCAGATGATCGCCGTTTACATAGGAGTACGTCAATGTTGTTGGCGCGCCGACACGGCGCGGGTCCGACCGGCTGGCGGACGACGGGGATGCCTGACTAAAGTCAGGCTTATGGAATCGGAGCTCGTTGCCGCGGTGCGGCGGTTCAACCGGACGGTCACCCAGCGGGTGGGCGCGCTCGACGACGAGTACATGGCCCGCGGCCGGCCCCTCGCGCAGGCGCGGCTGCTGTGGGAGATCGGCCCCGGCGGCGCCGAGGTCGCGGCGCTGCGGGCCCGGCTCGGCCTGGACTCGGGACACCTCAGCCGGCTCCTGCGCACCCTGGAGGGCGA
Organism: Micromonospora sp. WMMC415; assembly: GCF_009707425.1. Classification (GTDB taxonomy): domain Bacteria; phylum Actinomycetota; class Actinomycetes; order Mycobacteriales; family Micromonosporaceae; genus Micromonospora. Next base: position 5,168,838 of record NZ_CP046104.1, read on the forward strand.
CGGGCTCGTCACGGTCGGCCCGGCCGACGGCGACGGACGGGTGCGGATGGCCGACCTCACCGACGCCGGCCGGGCGGAGTGGACCGAGCTGGACAAGCGCTCCGACGACCTGGCCTGGTCCATCCTCCGACCGCTCAGTGAGCGCCGGCGCGGTCGGCTCGTCGCCGCGATGGCCGAGGTGGAACGACTGCTCGTCGGGTCGATGGTGGTCGTCGAGCCGTGCCCGCCCGGCGACCCGCGCGCCCGTGCCTGCGTGCGGGCGTACGCCCGGGACGTGGCGGGCCGGTTCGACGAGGGCTTCGACCCGGCGCTGAGCAGTCCCGTACGCGACGAGGAACTCGTTCCGCCCGCCGGCCTGTTCCTGCTCGCCACCCTCAACGCCGAACCCGTCGGCTGCGGCGCCGTCAAGCTCCACCCCGACGCACCCGCCGAGATCAAGCGGGTCTGGGTGGCCGACAGCGTACGCGGCCTCGGGATCGGGCGGCGGCTGCTCGACGAGCTGGAGCGCTACGCCGCCGACCGGGGCTGGACGGCGGTACGGCTGGACACCAACCGGAACCTGACCGAGGCGATCGCGATGTACCGCGCCGCCGGGTACCGGGAGATCGAGCCGTACAACGACGAGCGCTACGCCCACCACTGGTTCGAGAAGCGCCTGTCGCCGTGACGGCCCGTACCGCCCCGGTCAGCTGACCCGGTTCAGGCCACGACGGCCGCTGCGGACGCGCTGGTTGTCGGCGCGGTGGTCCTCCACCGCCAGCATCCGGCCGGCCGCCTCCAGGCCGGTCAGCGCGGCACCGTAGGCGGTGACCTCCCGCTGGAAGTGCTCCACCTTGGAGTACCAGAACTTCAGCTCGGGGTTCATCGACTTGGCGTTGATGTAGTTGACGATGTCGGCCTCGGGTGTGATGCCCTGCCGCGCGTAGCAGCGGTCGAACCGGGCCTTGGTCCGCTCGTACTTCTCGGACATGGCGGTCAGTCCCGCCTCGGCCTCCAGCAGCCGGTCTCGCAGGTACCGGATGTACGTGCTGGGGACCGGTGACGCGGCGGGCGCCGGGCGGGGCGCGGGAATCGGCGACACGGCGATCACCCGGCCCGACACGCGGCGGCCGACGCGCGGGCGGCCACCCATCGACGACCGGGTCCACTGTGGAACATCACGACCGGCCTCCTTCCTCCGGTTGATCAGGCCCCGAGGGCGGCGCGCGGGTCGCACCACCAGTGCCGGTCGGGGCGACGGTGCCCCCTCACTCGGGGTCCAGTGACGTCCTTCTACCCACTGGCGCGCCTGCCATACCCTCCTTCCCTCACCACGACCACGTTGCGTGCGGTACCGCACACGGTAGGCAGGCGACGACCGGAGCACCAAACGGTCGGCCGGGTGACATGTGACGGGAGGCCGACAGCGGAGAGGGTCAGCCGTCGTCCGTCCGTCACGAACCGGACAGGATGGTGTGCGCGGGGCCGGCGACCCGCTCAGCGTGGTGACGGGTCCACGGCGGGCAGGCCGAGGCGGTCGGCCGCGGTGGCGGCGAGGATCTCCGCGGGCAACCGGAGGTCGAGCACCACGCCGTGCTCGTCCGGCCCCAGGGGCTCCAGGATCGCCGCCTGGGAATCGAGCAGGCTCGCGGGCATGTACGGGTGCGTCCGCGCCGCCATCCGCTCGCGGATCACCTCGGTCGGGCCGTCCAGGTGCACGAACTCCACGTTCGGCGGTCCCTGCCGGAGGACGTCCCGGTAGGAGCGCTTGAGCGCGGAGCACGCCAGCACCGTCGAGACGCCCTCCCGGTGGCGGGCGGTCATCCAGCCGGCGAGGTCGCGGAGCCAGGGCCAGCGGGCGACGTCGTCCAACGGTACGCCGGACCGCATCCTCGCCACGTTGGCCTCGGAGTGGAACTCGTCGGCCTCCGCGAAGGCCAGTCCCGTCAGCTCGCTGACGAGCCGGGCCACCGTCGTCTTGCCGCACCCGGACACGCCCATCACGACGACGTGCCGGGTCGGCCGCCGGTCACCAGTCATGGACGGTGCCGTCCTTCAAGCGGTTGAACGGCAGGTACGCCGGCTGGTACGGGAACCGCGCGGCGGCCTCCTCGTCGAGTTCGACGCCGATGCCGGGCAGTTCGCCCGGGTGCAGGTACCCGTCGGTGAAGGTGAACGACTGCCGGAACACCTCGTTGGTGAGCGGCCCGTGCTGCATGTACTCCTGGATGCCGAAGTTGTGGATGGCCAGGTCCAGGTGCAGCGCGGCGGCCATGCCGACCGGTGAGATGTCGGTCGGCCCGTGGATGCCGGACTTGATCTGGTACTGGGCCGCGAAGTCGAGCAGCTTGCGCATCGCGGTGATGCCGCCGGTGTGGGTGACGGCCGAGCGGACGTAGTCGATCAGCTGTTCCCGGATGAGGGTCTGGTAGTCCCACACGGTGTTGAAGACCTCGCCGATGGCCAGCGGGGTGGTGGTGTGCTGGCGGACCAGCCGCAGCGCCTCCTGGTTCTCCGCCGGCGTGCAGTCCTCCAGCCAGAACAGGTCGTACGGCTCCAGGGCCTTGCCGAGCTTGGCGGCCTGGATGGGGGTCATCCGGTGGTGACCGTCGTGCAGCAGCGGCAGCTCCGGGCCGAACTCGTTGCGGACCGCCTCGAACACCCCGGGCAGGTGCCGCAGGTACGCGCGGGTGTCCCAGTCCTCCTCGGCCGGCAGCGGGATGCGCTGGGCCGGTTCGTAGTCGTACCGCTTGCCGTCGACGCTGGGCTGCGCGGCGACCCCGTAGACGGCGTTGATGCCGGGCACGGAGGTCTGCACGCGGATCGACCGGAAGCCGAGGTCGAGGTGCCGGCGGATCGAGTCGAACAGTTCCGGCAGGTCACGGCCGGAGGCGTGCCCGTACGCCATGATGCCGGTGCGGGACGCGCCGCCGAGCAGCTGGTACAGGGGCATGCCGGCCGCCTTGGCCTTGATGTCCCAGAGGGCGACGTCGACGGCGGCGATGGCGGCCATGGTGACCGGTCCGCGCCGCCAGTACGCCGAGCGGTACAGGAACTGCCAGGTGTCCTCGATGCGGTGCGGGTCCCGGCCGATCAGCAGCGGCACGACGTGGTCGCGCAGGTACGACGCGACGGAGAGTTCCCGTCCGTTGAGGGTGCCGTCACCCAGGCCGGTGACGCCTTCGTCCGTGGTGATCTTGAGGGTGACGAAGTTGCGGTCCGGGCTGGTGACGATGACGTCGGCTGCGATGATCTTCACGGCGGGGTGCCTTTCTTCACGTGAGTTCGGCGGCGGCTAACGGAGGACACTTCCGGTCTCGTGGCCGTCGAGAAGGGACAGTTCGGCGCGGCGGGGCAGCCCTTCGCAGTCGCCCCGGCTGGAGACCGCGAAGGCGCCGAGGGTGGCCGCGCGGCGCAGGCGACCGGCCAGGTCGAGCCCGTCGAACCAGCCGGACAGGTAGCCGGCGGTGAACGCGTCCCCGGCGCCGACGGCGTCGACGGCGGTCACGGTCAGCGCGCCGACGTGCTCGACCCCGTCCGGGGTGTGCGCCCGGGCGCCGTCCGCGCCCAGTTTCACCAGGACCGTCCGCACGCCCCGCCGGAACAGGTCCGCCACCACGGTGGACTCGTCGGCCGCCGGGTCGCCGACGAGGTCCAGCTCGTCGGCGGAGGCGATGACGACGGATGCGTACCCCGCCAACGGGGTGAGCACCTCGCGGGCATCGTCCCGGGACCAGAGCCGGGCGCGGAAGTTGACGTCCAGGCACACCGGGACACCCGCCTCGGCGGCGGTCTGGGCGGCCCACCGGGTGGCCTCCCGGGCGGTGTCGGACAGCGCGGGGGTGATCCCGGTCAGGTGCAGCATCCGCGCGCCGGCGGCCAGCGACGCCCGCAGGTCGTCGGCGTGCAGCGCGGACCCGGCCGATCCGGACCGGTGGTACTGCACCCGGGTCAGGTCGGCGGTGCGCTGCTCCAGGAACATCAGGCCGGTCGGCCGGTCGGGGTCCCGGGTCACGCCGTCGACACCGATGCCCTCGGCGCGGAGCTGCCGCAGCGTGTACTCGCCGAACTCGTCGGTGCTCACCCGGCCGGCCCAGGCGGCCCGGTGCCCCAGCCGGGCCACTCCGACCGCCACGTTGGACTCGGCACCGGCCAGGTGCATGGTCAGCGACCCCCCGGCGGCAAGCGGACCGGCCGAGCGCAACGACACCATGGTCTCGCCGAAGGTGAGCAGGTCCGGTGCGGTCATGAGCGCGACGACCCGACCGCGGCGAGGTAGGTGCGGGCCCGGGCCCGCAGGGCGGCGAGGTCGCCGCCGGAGGCGGCGTCGCCGACCAGCGGCCCACCGACGCCGACCGCGATCGCACCGGCCCTGAGGTAGCCCGGCACGTCGTCCAGACCGACGCCGCCGACCGCGACGAAGGGGATGTCCGGGAACGGGTCCCGCACCGCCTTCAGGTACGCCGGCCCGCCGACCGACACCGGGAACAGCTTGATGGCCGACGCCCCCATCCGCATCGCGGTGTACGCCTCGGTCGGGGTGAAGGCCCCGGCGGCGACCGGGATGCCCCGGCGCGCCGCCTCGGGGATCGACTCGACCACGGCCGGCGTCACCACGAACTGCGCGCCGGCGGCGGCCACGTCCGCCACGTCGGCGGTGGTGAGCACCGTGCCGGCGCCGACCAGGGACCCGGCGGGCGCCACCGCGCGCAGCGCCGCCACGGCCCGCGGGGCGTCCGGCGTGGTGAGGGCCACCTCGACGATGCGCACGCCCTCTTCGAGCAGGGCGGTGCCGGCGGCGATCGCGCCGGCGGTGTCGGTGCCGCGGATGACCGCCAGGATGCGGGCGTCGGCGAGTTCGGCGGTGAGGTTGACGGTCATGTTGATCACCATTCCGCGTAGGAGCCGTCGCGGTGCCGCCAGGTGGGGCTGCGCCAGGCGTGGCCGCGCTTGTCCGCCGTCCGCACCGCGTGTTCGTCGATCTCGATGCCGAGGCCGGGTGCGGTGAGCCGCTCGACGTACCCGTCGACGAAGGTCAGCGGGGTCTTGTCGAGGCAGTAGTCGAGCACCTCGGCGCCGAGGTTGTAGTGGATGCCGATGCTCTGTTCCTGGATCAGGTAGTTCGGCGTGGCGAAGCCGACCTGGAGGCAGGCCGCGAGGGCGATCGGCCCGAGCGGGCAGTGCGGGGCGAGCTGCACGTCGTACGTCTCGGCCAGCGCGGCGATCTTGCGGACCTCGGTGATGCCGCCGGCGTGCGAGAGGTCCGGCTGGGCGACCGCGATACCGGCCTGGAGGACGGGCAGGAACTCCTGCCGGTTGTAGAGCCGCTCCCCCGTCGACACCGGGGTGGTGGTGGAGCGCACGAACTCGCCGATCAGGTGCGAGTTCTCCGGCACCACCGGCTCCTCCAGGAAGAAGGGCCGGAACTCCTCCAGCAGCGGGGCGACCCGGCGGGCGGTGGCGAGGGTGAACCGCCCGTGGAAGTCGACCGCGACGTCCCGCTCGTCGCCGAGCACCTCGCGGGCGGCGGCCACCCGCTCGACCACGCCGTCGAGTTCGCGGACCGAGGCGACCGGGCTCATCCGACCGGAGGCGTTCATCTTCACCGCGGTCAGGCCCGACTCGACGGCGGCGCTGATCTGGTCGCGTACCTCGGCCGGCTCGTCACCGCCGACCCAGCCGTACACCCGGATCCGGTCCCGGACCGGTCCGCCGAGCAACTGGTGCACCGGCGCGCCGAAGTGCTTGCCGGCGATGTCCCACAGCGCCTGGTCGAGCCCGGCGACGGCGCTGGCCAGGATCGGCCCGCCCCGGTAGAACGAGCCCTTCGTCATCACCTGCCAGTGGTCCTCGATGCGCAGCGCGTCCCGGCCGATCAGCAGTTCGCTGAGCTGCTCGACGGCGGTACGGACCGTCTCCGAGCGACCCTCGCAGGTCGCCTCGCCCCAGCCGACGGTCCCGTCGGTGGTCTCCACCCGGACGAACAGCCAGCGTGGTGCGACGAGGAAGGTCTCCACCCGCGCGATCGTGGTCATGACCTCAGCCCTTCGTGGCGCCGGCGGTGAGGCCGGAGACGATGTACTTCTGCACGAACAGGGCGATCAGCATGATCGGGACGGTCACCACCGTGGCCGCCGCCATCAGGCCGCCCCAGTCGATGCTGGCGTAGCCGACGAAGTCGAAGATCGCCACGGGCAGCGTCTTGGTGTCGGCGCCGGAGAGCACCAGGGCGAACATGAAGTTGTTCCAGGAGAAGATGAACGACAGGATGCCGGCCGTGGCGACACCGGGCACCGAGAGCGGCAGGGTGATCCGCCGGAACGCACCGATGTGGGTCAGGCCGTCGACGAGCGCCGCCTCTTCGAGTTCGCCGGGCAAACCGTCGAAGTAACCCATCATGATGTAGACGATCAGCGGCAGCGACACGAACATGTGGCTGAGGATCAGCACGGTGTAGCCGCCGACCATCTGCAGGTTCGAGAAGACGTAGTACCAGGGCACCAGCAGCGAGACACCGGGGATCACCCGGGCCATCAGCACGACGAGCGCGGACTTCTTCATGTTGAAGCGGCTCATCGAGTAGGCGGCGGGCACGCCGAGGATCAACGAGAACACCGTGGCCGCGAGCGCCACCCAGAGGCTGTTGCCGATGAACTGGACGTAGTTCGCCTGCTGGAGAACGGTGTCGTAGTTGTCCAGGGTGGGCGTGAAGACCAGCGCCTTGCCCGTGTCGTAGATGTCGACGTTGGTCTTGAACGACGCGGCGACCATCCAGAGCAGCGGCGCGATCAGCGAGAACACCACCAGGACGAGGGCCACCGCCCGGAAGACCTTGAACGGCCTGCTCGGCTTCATCGCTCCAGCCCCTTCTTGCGGTAGGTCAGGGCCCACATCACCCCGATGATGATCAGGAAGAAGATGATGAGGACCGTCGACGAGACGCCGTAGTCGTTGTAGTCGAAGCTGAGGCCGTAGGCGTAGACGTTGAGGGTCTCCACCTCGTGGAAGGACCCGCCGCCGCGCCCCTTGGTGGCGTACAGGATGTCGAACGTCTTCAGGGCGTCGATGCCGCGCAGCAGGATCGCGACGATCACGGTGGGCATCAGCAGCGGCAGGGTGACGTGCCGGAACCGCTGCCAGATGCTGGCGCCGTCGATCAGCGCCGCCTCCTGGGGCTCGTCGGAGAGCGAGGTCAGCCCGGCGAGCAGGATCAGCACCACCATCGGCGTCCACTGCCAGATGTCGATGAACATCGTCGTCGGCAGGGCCGAGTTCTGGCCGGACAGCCAGGGCTGCGGGCCGATGCCGACCCAGCTGAGCACCTGGTTCGCCATGCCGATGTTGGGATCGAAGATCAGCCGCCACATCATGCCGACCGCGACCGGAGTGGCCACCAGCGGCAGCAGGATGGCGACCCGGACCCACCTCTCGCCGCGGAAGGGTCGCCACAGCAGCAGGGCGATCGCCATGCCGAGCACGACCTCGACGAGGAGCACGACGAAGGTGAAGAGGGCCGTGCGCCACACCGCCGGCCAGAACCGGTCGGTGTCGGAGAGCACGTCCAGGTAGTTCTGGAAACCGATGAACTCGCTCTCGGCGCGTACCGAACCCTCGGCGTCGGTCAGGCTGAGGTACCCGGTCCAGGCCACCGGAAAGATGATGAGCACGGCGACGAACGCCATGGCGGGTGCCGCGAAGAGCCACTTGCGGTGCGCGTTGGCCCAGCGCGACCAGGCCGACTCAGCCGGGGCCGTACCGGCCTCGGGCGATCTGGTGACTGGTGTGGTGACGGCTGACATGAGGTCTCCGGGTTCGGGGGGCCAGGGGTCCCGGCGCGGGGTGGCGGAGCCGGTCGGCCCGCCACCCCGCGATCGGGCTACTTCGACTCGTCGTCGAGGAACTTCTGGAACGCCTCGTTCGCCACGTCCGCCGAGGCGGCCGCGTCCTTACCGGTGATCGCGTCGACGATCGGCTGACCGACGATCTCCCGGGCCTGGGCGACCTTCACGACCAGCGGGCGGTCGTGACCGATGCCGTTGGTGGTGCTGACCTTGGTGGCCTCGGCCAGGTCCTTCGGGTAGGTCGCGGTGCCCTCCGGGTTGGCCCAGACGGAGGCGCGGGCGCCGGGGACGCCGGCCTTCTGCTGCGCCAGCGACTGCTCCTTGCCGGCCGCCCACTGGATGAACTTCCAGGCGTTGTCCTTGTTCTCGGACGCGTCGTTGACCCCGAGCGCCCAGGACGGGACGTTGTACGGCTTCGAGCCGGCCGGGCCGGCCGGGAAGGTGGCGAACCCGACGGTCTCGGAGACCTTCGACTTGGCCGGGTCGGTGGCGTTCTTGTAGAGCGAGTTGGCCTCGGTGTAGAAGGCCGCCTTGCCCTGGGTGAAGATCGCCATCGCCTCGGACCAGCTCATGTCGGTGCTGATGTTCTCCGGGCCGTGGTCGCGCAGCATGCCGCCGTAGTAGGCGTACGCCTGCTTGGCCTGCTCGCTGTTCACCGAGGCCTTGCCGCTGGCGTCGACGAAGTCACCGCCGAAGCTGTACAGGAAGCTGGAGAACTGGGTGACCGCGGCCGACTTGCCGGTACGGGCCACGAACCCGGCGACACCCGGGTTGTCCGCCTCGACCTTCGCCGCCTGCGCCTTGAGCTCGTCGAGCGTCTTCGGCGGGGCGGTGAAGCCGGACTTCTCCAGCAGGTCCTTGCGGTAGTAGAGGACCTCCTGCTCGGTGATGATCGGTACGCCGACCAACTTGTCCTCGTACGTGGTCGTCTGCACCGGTCCGGCCTGGAAGTCGCCCAGCTCGAACGCGCTGTCCGACTTGGCCTTCTCGCCCAGGTCGGCGAGGTACTTGTTCTTGGCGAACAGCTTCCCCTCCTGCAGCGGCCGGTACATCATCACGTCGAGGTCGCGGGACCCGGCGTTCAGCTTGACGTTGTACTGGTCCGACAGCTGGTCCTCACCGAGCTGGGTGACCTCGACCTTGAGCCCGCTCTGCTTCTCGAACTCCGGCAGGGCCTTCTTGATGTTCTCCGTCCAGACGTGGTTGACCAGCGTCACCCGGAGCGTGTTCGACCCGCTGCCGCCGTCGTCACCGCCGCCACAGGCGGACAGGCCCATGGCGGCGACCACGGCCAGAGAAGTGCCGATCATTGCTCGACGTCGCACCCTTGTCTCTCCTTCTGTCCCCGGTCGCTGCCCTGGACGGGCGCTACCTCGGTGTTTACATCCGCTTAACGTCGGGATGCTAGGCCGAAAAAGCGGATTTATTCAAGGGGTTGATCTAACTGATACGATCTGAGGCGTGGAACGGTACTCCTCCGAGGGCGCAGTCGCCCAGAACGCGCCTGCCGAGGCCGGGCTGCACGCACGCGTCCTCGACCACCTCGGCACGGCCATCTGCGGAGGTGAGCTGCCGCCCGGCGCGATCCTGAACATCGACGAGCTGGTCGAGCGGTACGCGGTGTCCCGTTCGGTGGTCCGCGAGGTGCTGCGGGTGCTCGCCTCGATGGGGTTCATCGAGACCCGACGCCGCGTCGGCGTCATGATCCGCACGCCGGACGCCTGGAACGTCTTCGACCCGCAGGTGATCCGCTGGCGGCTCGCCTCGGCCGGCCGCATCGCCCAGATCCGCTCGATCACCGAGCTGCGGACGGCGGTCGAGCCGCACGCCGCCTGGCTGGCCGCCGCCCGGATCGGTTACGACGAGGCGAGCGAGCTCGTCGGCCTCGCCGCGAAGATGTGGGCCGCCGGCAAGGCCGGCGACGAGGAGCGGTTCCTCCACCTCGACATCGAGTTCCACCGCCGGGTGCTGGCCGCCTCCGGGAACGAGATGTTCGTCAAGCTCCAGGACCTGGTGGCCGAGGTGCTCAGCGGTCGGCACCACTACCACCTGATGCCGCACCATCCGCACGAGCAGGCGCTCCAACTGCACGCCGACGTCGCCCAGGCGATCCAGCGTCGCGACGGCGACCGGGCCCGCGGCGCCATGGTCCAGATCATGGAGCAGGCCTTCGACGAGATGACGGCGATCTGGGAGCAGGCGGCCAACCCCGCCCAGTGACGGCTCCCTCAACGCCTCCCGTCGGCCGGCGGCGACATCTCCGCTGATCGACGCCGCACGACGGGAGCGGCCCGGCCGGTCGTGACCCGCGGCGCGAGCCGGGTGTGGCGCAGACCCCGGGTGAGAAGCAGCGTCGTGGCCAGCGACAGCCCGGCGAGCACCGCCACCGCCTGGTGCGTCGGCAGGACGTCGGCGACCGCCCCCGCCAGGGCCGCGAAGACCGCCTGCCCGGTCATCATCCCGTTCTGTTGCAGGCCGAGCACCTGGCCGTGGGCCTCCGCCGGGGAGTGGGCGATGAGCTGCTCCTGCAACGGCAGAGCGACCGCGAAGCCGACCGAGGCGGCCAGGGCGAGGAGCATCGCCACCGGCAGCTCCGGGTGCAGCAGGAAGACCAGGTACGGCAGGGGAAGCAGGAGCCGCAGCGGAAGGACGCACCGCTGGCGCGCGGCAGCGGACAAGAACCGGCCCACCACCACGTCGCCGGCGAGCATGCCGAGCGCGCCGGCGGCGAAGAGAAAGCCGGCCCGCTCACCGGCGTACGGCAGGAACAACGCCTCGCATCCGACCACCAGGCCGCTGGGTAGCCACAGATTGAGGTAGAGCGAGCGCCGCCCCGGGTCGGCCCACAGCTCACGGTTGATCCGCAGCGTCCGGGCCGTCGAGGTCCGGGCACCGGCCCGGGCCGGCCGTTCGCGCACGCCGATCCAGGTCACCGCCAACGCCACGGCGCGCAGCGCGGTGGCGACCAGGAACACCTGGTACGGGCTCAACCAGACCAGCAGCAGGCCGCCCGCTCCGAAGCCGGCGATCTGCATGACGCCCACGCTGACGTTCATCGTGGAGCGGCCCAGCACGTACGCGCCGGCCGGCAGGATGTCGTTGATCAACGCCCACCGGGCGCCGTTGGTGATCGACCCGACGTACGCGACGAGCAGGATGACGGCGAACCGGGCCACCAACGGCAGCCCCGGCACGGCCTGCAGAGCCGTCCCGGCGAGGCCGACCAGCGCGGCGAGGGCCAGGGCCCGGCGAGGCGGCAGGCTGTCCGACGCGGAGAGCAGGGTGAGGCTGCCGAGCACGCCGGCCAGCGGCGCCCCGAACATGCTCAGCGCGGTGAGCGTGGCCGACCCGGTGGTGGCGTAGGTCAGCGAGCCGAGTGCCAGCGCCGAACTGGTGTGCGCCGCGATGCCGGCACAGTTGGCCACGAAGAGGTTGCGGAACTCGTGGACGGCGAACAGCTCCGAATACGTCCTCACGCCCATGATCCTTCAGGCGGCTCGGGCCGGACCAGTAGAGTTACGGCTGGAGGCGAAACATGTCCGTCTGGCAGATTCCGGTGGACCTGCTCGCGCGCAGCCGGTTCACGATTTCGCCGATGACCGACACCGTCGCCGCACTGCGGGCCCTGCACAGCCCGCGCCGCCCGTGGCAGCACGCCTGGCGGCGCCCGCACCTCGCGGCGTACCAACGGATGCTGGCCCGGCGGCCGGTGGTCCGGGCCCTGGTGGCGGCGTCGTTCGGACCTCGGTGGACCGCCGACTTCCTCACCCTGGTTCCCGCGACGGCCGCCCCGACGTTCGCCGAAGAGTTGACAGCCGTCGCCGAGCGCCCCGACGAGCAGATCCGCGCCGACCTGCGGGCGACCTGGCCGGGGCCGCTCGCCGGCCCGTTGCGCACCGACGAACTGACCGAGCAGGCGGTGTACCTGCTCGACTGGGTCTGGACGCACCTGGTGCGACCGGAGTGGCCGGAGCGGGAACGGCGGCTCAGGGCCGACATCGTGGCCCGCACCGCGCGGCTCAGCGCCCAGGGTTGGGCGGGTGTCTTCGCCGACCTCAATCCGCAGGTGCGGTGGCTGGGCGAGGGCCGGCTCCAGGTCAACGCCTATCCGGCGCCGCCGCTGCCGCTCGACCGGGCCGAGCAGTTGGTGTTCGTCCCGGCGCACTGCGTCCGCGGCTGGGTGCTGTGGAACCAGCCGACCCGGTTCGGCATGGCCTATTCGGCGAGCGGCATCCTCGCCGACACCGCTCCGCCGGCCCCGGAGGGCCTGGACCGGCTGATCGGCCCGAGTCGGGCCGCCATCCTCGCCCGGTTGGCCACTCCGCTGAGCACGTCCCACCTCGCCGCGGTCACCGGGCTGTCCCTCGGCGCCGTCGGCGACCACCTCCGGGTACTCCTCGACGCCGGTACGGTCACCAAGCGACGGTCGGGGCGCGAGGTGCTGTACTGGCAGACGCCGCTCGGCGCCGCCCTGGTCACCCGGGAACCGTCTCAGGTCGTGGCGAGCCGGGCGCCCGCGCGGGTCACCAGGAAGCCGAAGGCCGCCGCCGTGAAGAACATGACGATGCCGTAGACGGCCGCCGGGACCGCCATCCGGGTGTTGTCGAGCAGCGCCGGGCTGAGCGCGACCGTGATGGCCAGCGTGCTGTTGTGGATGCCGATCTCGAATCCGGCCGCCGTCGCCGCGCTGTGGTCGACCCCGGCCAGTCGCGGCACCCCGTATCCGATCGCGAGGCTCAGCAGGTTGAACGCGAGCACGGCCAGGCCGACGGAGACGAAGTAGTCGGCGATGTTGTCACGTTCGCCCAGCACGGCACCGAGGATCACCGCGACGAGCACGACGACGGACAGGGCCCGCACCGGGCGGTCCAGGCGTCCGGCGATGCGGGGCACCCGGGCCCGGATCAGCATGCCGATCGCGACCGGGACGAGCACGATGGCGAACACCTGCAGCACCTTGTCGAACTGGAGGCCGATGCTCCGGCCGTCGGTCAGAAAGTACGCCGCCGACAGGTTGACCACGATCGGCAGGGTGACCACGGCGAGCACCGAGTTGACGGCGGTCAGGGTGATGTTCAGGGCCACGTGGCCGCCGAACAGGTGGCTGTAGAGGTTGGCGGTGGTGCCGCCGGGGGACGCGGCCAGCAGCATCATCCCGACGGCCAGTTCCGGCGGCAGGTCGAACGCGAGAACGAGGCCGAAGCAGAGCGCCGGCAGCACCAGCACCTGGCACACCAGGGCGATGACGGCGGCCCGGGGGTGCCGGGCGACCCGGCGGAAGTCCTCGGTGGTCAGTCCGAGACCGAGGCCGAGCATGATGATGCCGAGAGCGACCGGGAGTCCGACCAGGGTCAGGGCTGAGTCCATGGCACGACATCGTCATCACCCGGCAACGCCTCCGCAATCCCCCGTGCGGCCGGGTGCGGCTCTTGACCGGCGGATGTGGTCGGCTTAGCTTCATCAATCAGAAAGGTATCTTTACTATTCTCGCTCCATCCCTCGATGGGAGTGCCGATGCGACAATTCCGTCACCGCCGCCTCACCGCCCTCGTCGCCCTGGCGACCGTGCTGGTCACCGCCGCCCCGCCGACCGCCGCGAGCGCGGGCGACAGCGGGAGCCGCCGATCCGGCTACCACCGGGTCGGCTACTTCACCCAGTGGGGCATCTACGGCCGGGCGTTCCCGGTCAAGAAGCTGGACACCTCCGGGGCGGCGAGCCGCCTCACCCATGTCAACTACGCCTTCGGCAACGTGAGCGAGGACGGGCGCTGCTTCGTGGACGGTGGGCCGGGCGAGGGTGATCCCTGGGCCGACTACCAGCGTCCGGTACCGGCGGAGGAGAGCGTCGACGGCGTCGCCGACGCCTGGGGCGAACCGCTCAACGGCAACTTCGGTCAACTGGCCAAGCTCAAGGCCCGGCACCCCGACCTGAAGGTGATGATCTCGCTGGGCGGCTGGTCCTGGTCGACGTACTTCTCGAACGCCGCCCGCACCGACGCCTCCCGCAAGGCCTTCGTCGCCTCCTGCATCGACCTCTACCTCAAGGGCAACCTGCCGGTCCTCGACGGCGGCAGCGGTGGACCGGGTGCCGCCGCCGGCGTCTTCGACGGCATCGACCTGGACTGGGAGTGGCCGAACTGGCCGGGCGAGCCGGGCAACGTGATCCGGCCGGAGGACCGGGAGAACTTCACCGCGCTGCTCGCCGAGTTCCGCCGGCAACTCGACGCGTACGGCCGGCAGACCCGCCGGCACTACCAGCTGACCGCGTTCCTGCCGGCCAATCCGGCCACCATGGACGCCGGGTACGAGGGCCGCAGGATCTTCCGGTACCTGGACTTCGCCACGGTGCAGGGGTACGACTTCCACGGCACCTGGGAGCCGACCACCAACCAGCAGTCGGCGCTGCGGGTGCCGGCGGGAGCGCCGGACAGCCCGGACTTCTCCGTCGAGGTCGCGATCGACGGCTGGATCGCGCGGGGCGCGCCGCGCCACAAGCTCGTCCTCGGCATCCCGTACTACGGTCAGGGCTGGACCGGCGTGACCGGGGGTGGAGACGGCCTCTTCCAGCCGGCGGCCGGGCCGGCGCCGGGCACCTTCGGCCCCGGGTCCGAGGACTACCGGCAGCTCAAGGCCTTGCCGGGCAGGGGCTTCGCCGTCCACCGCGATCTTCGGGCCGGGCACGCCTGGCTCTTCGACGGCACGACCTTCTGGACGTACGACGACCCGGCGGTCGTGCTGCAGAAGACGCTCTACATCCGGCGGGCCGGACTCGGCGGAGCGATGGTCTGGTCGTTGGACGGCGACGACGAGACCGCCACGTTGACCAGGACGATCAGCCTGGGGCTCACGGTGCGGTAGCCGCGCCCGGCAACCGGCCGGCACCGGGTGATCCGGTGCCGGCCGGCCCGCCGGGGAGCACCAGGAGTGCGCTGCGCCGGACCACGACGGCCTGTCGGTGGGATCGATGCCTGACTAGGGTTGCCAGATGCCTCGCTACGCTGTCGGTCTGCCAAATGTCGGACCCTTCGCTGATGCCCGGCAACTCGTCGACATGGCCGTCGCAGCCGAGGAACGGGGGTGGGGCGGCGTCTTCCTCTGGGACCACGTGCTCTATCGGGACGACTGGCCCGTCACGAACTCGGTTGTCGTCGCCTCCGCGATCGCGGCCCGGACCTCGCGGATCAGGCTCGGCGTGCTGGTGACAGCTCTGCCCAGGCGTCGGGTGCAGACGGTGGCTCGGGAGACGGTCACCCTGGACACCCTCTCCGGTGGCCGGCTCGTCTTCGGGGCGGGCATCGGCTCGATGGACAGCGAGTACACCGCCTTCGGCGAGGATCCCGACCTGCGCAGTCGCGGCAGACGGCTGGACGACTCCCTGAACCAGCTCACGGACCTGTGGTCGGGCCAGGACGTCCACCTGCCGTCCGGCGAGCGCGTACGGATGCTGCCGACACCCGTGCAGCAGCCGCGGATACCGGTCTGGTGTGCCGGTCGCTGGCCCAACCGGCCGGGATTCCGCCGTTCCGCCCGCTGGGACGGGGTGGTGGCGACGTTCGCCGACGCGGGCAGGACCGTTGCCGTGCCGGTCGAGGACTTCGCCGACGCGGTACGGTTCGTCGCCTCCGAGCGAGGGTCGTTGGACGGGTTTGACGTCGGGCTCGAAGGGTGGACGTCGCCGGACAACGCCGCCGAGGTCATCGCGCCGTACGCCGCCGCCGGGTTGACGTGGTGGATCGAGGCCATGGGCTGGTGGCGGGGTGGGGTCGACGCCGCGTGGCAGCGCATCCTGCAGGGCCCTCCCGCGTGACCCACGCGCCGGCCCTGGAACACCGTCCGGTAGCTCCCGGTAAGTGGTAGACAGGGGCGGTGTGGGGACGACGGGCGGCGCGTGGCTCTCTCGTACTGCTCACGGTCGCGATGCTGACCTCCGCCTGCCGCGCGCCCTCGCCGTCACCGTCGCCGTCGCCCTCGCCCCCGGCGTCGTCCCCGGCCGCCGCACCACCCCTGCCGGGCTTCGTGGTGCTCTCCGACGTCGACGACCGCATCCGCACCGACATCCGGTACGCCACCGCGCACAACTTCGTCGGCCGCCCGCTGGCCGGCTACCTCGAGCCGCTCTGTCTGCTCACCCGTCCGGCCGCCGAGGCACTGCGCAAGGTGCAGGACGCCGCGCTGGCCGAGGGCCGCACCCTCAAGGTGTACGACTGCTACCGCCCGCAGCCGGCGGTCGACGACATCGTGGCGTGGGCCCGCCAGCCCGGTCAGGAGCAGACGAAGGCCGAGTTCTACCCCCGGGTGGCGAAGTCGGACCTGTTCGACAAGGGGTACGTGGGCGCGCCGACCGCCCACAGCCGGGGCAGCACGGTTGACCTGACGCTGGTGGACGTCGACGCGCCGAGCCAGGCCCCGTACCGGTCGGGGCAACCGCTCGTCCCCTGCACCGCGCCGGCGGGCCAACGGTTCGCCGACGACAGCGTGGACATGGGCACCGGTTTCGACTGCTTCGACCCGCTCGCTCACACCGACAGCCCCCGGGTCGGCGCGGTGGCGCGGGCCAACCGGGATCTGCTGCGCGAGTTGATGGCGCGTGAGGGGTTCGTCGGCTACGACCACGAGTGGTGGCACTACAGCTACCGCGACGAGCCGTACCCGGATACGTACTTCGACGCACCGGTTGCCCGTTCGTCGGTCGGCTGAGCCCGACGGGCGAATTCCGGCCGTCACGACCGGCGCCTTTCTTCACACCGGCCACGACTTCCTCCGATGCCCTGCGCGGGCGCTCGATCGGCGACCATGATGCCGATGTCGACGCCGTTCCGCCGTCAGTGGGACGGCCGCTACCGCACTGGCGATTCGAGTACTCCGTTTGCAGGGCATCCGGAAAGGTCTGGTCGCATGTCCGCACGCAAGCTGCGCTACGTGTTCGCCGCACTGGTGCTGACACTCACCACGGCAGCCGTGGCGCCCGCAGCAGGCGACGACGTCTGCATCGATCCCCGGGGCGGCCGGGAGGACGACGCGCTCGGGACGAGCTTCATGGTCGCGTCCGCCCATCCCCTCGCCACGGAGGCCGGCTGCAAGATCCTCGCCCGGGGTGGCGGGGCGGCGGACGCCGCGGTGGCGGTCCAGGCCGTCCTGGCGGTCGTGGAACCACACGCCTCCGGCCTCGCCGGCGGCACGCTCATCAACTACTGGAACTCTTCCGAGCGCGACGTCCGGTTCTTCGACGGTATGGCCCGCGCTCCGCAGAACGTCACCGAGAACCTGCGGACGCCCACCGCGCAGGAGCAGGAGGATCTCAACACGGACCGCTTCCCGAACGCCGCATCCGCTACCGGGCGGTCCTTCGGCGTGCCGGGGACGCTGCGGGTGCTCGCGAGCGTGCACGGCGAGTTCGGCGAGCTTCCCTGGAACGAACTCTTCGAGGACGCCATCCGGCTGGCCGCCGACGGTTTTCCGATGTCGCCGAACCTGCACGCGGGTTTCGAGGAGCGGTTCAACGGACGGAAACGCTGCAACTATCCGGATCTGCGGCCCCGGTACTGCGACGGTGACGAGCCGAAACCGGTAGGCACGACGATCCGCAACCCGGAGATCGCGGAGGTGCTGCGGGAGGTCCGGGACAAGGGCGCGCAGGCGTTCTACGACCCGAACGGGACAATCGCGCCGGCCATCGTGCAGCACGCGGCGAAGGGGCCGATCAAGCTGAAGGGCAACACCGCCGGCCCGGTGGTGATCCCGACCCTGATGACGCCGCAGGACTTCGCCGACTACACGGCGATCGAGCGCCCCGAGATCTGCCGCCAGGTGTTCAGCGTCAACGTCTGCACTGCGCCCCCACCGGCCTTCGGTGGGGTGGCGGTCCTGGAGATGCTCGAGTTGCTCGAACGCGGTCAGGTCGGGCGGACGGAGCCGGACTCGACCGACCGCACCCACCTCTCGATCGAGGCCAGCCGGCTGGCGAACCTCGACCGCCGCGCCTACATCGGTGATCCGGACTTCAACGTGGTGCCGGTCGACGGGCTGCTCGACGAGGGGTACCTCGACAAACGCTTCTCGCTCTACTCCCCGGATGAGGCGATCCACCCGGTGGAACCAGGTAGACCGCCAGGTGCTCTTCCCCCAGGGCCGACCGACGACCAACCCGCCACCGTCGACGTCGGCGACCCGACGAGCAACGTGAGCATCGTCGATGACGACGGCGACGCCGTGTCCATGACGACCACGAACAACAGTCACTTCGGGTCACACCTGGAGGCGCGCGGAATCATCCTGAACAACGCGATGAACAACTTCACCGACACGGAGTCGGTGTCACCGGGCAAGCCGGTGAACGTGATGCAGCCGAAGAAGCGGCCGACCGCATCGATGGCGCCGACCATCGTGCTCGGCGTCGAAGCGCGGGACCTGCGTCTCGTGATCGGCGCCGCCGGGGGCTCCCACATCCCCGACTACGTGGTCCAGGCACTGGTAGGGATCGTGGTCGACGGAATGAGCCCCGCACAGTCGCTCGACCAGGGTCACTTCAGCGGCCAGGACATCACCCGACGGTGTGAGGGGGAGCGGGACGCACCTTCGGAGGTGGAAGCGGGCAGGCGCATCGCCACCCAGGTGGCCCCCCTGGTGGCCCTCGAACACCCATGTCCACGGGTCATCGCGCTGGACAGCGGCCTGACCGCGATCGAGGTCCGGGGGGACCGGTTGCGCGGCGCGGCGGACACCCGCCGCGACGGTGTCGCCGCGGGGCGTTGAGCGTCGCCCGGCAGACGGAACGTCGGCCGGGCGATGAGCCCGGCCGACGTCCGTCCGTACCTGATCGACGTCACCGCGCCCGTCCGCCGCGGGTGACGACGGGCGTCGGTCAGATCCGGCGGGCGGTGCGCCAGCGCTCCGCCCAGTAGCCGGCGCCGTCCAGGATGGATTCGCCGCCGGTGTCGCCCATGGTCGGGCCGTCCGCCACCGCCCGGCTGGAGATGAACCGGTGGTGGCCGCTGTCGTCGATGCCGAGGTAGATGCCCGAGTGCTCGATGTGGCCGTCGACGACCGGCCCCGCGTTGAAGAACAGCAGGTCGCCGGGGAGCAGGCGGTCGAGGCCGCGCGCCCGGTGCCCGGAGTTGGGCATCAGTTGGACGCCGGGGCCGAACTCGGCCATCGCGTAGGCGCGCCGCGGAAGTCCCTCACCCGGCGTGTTCGTGCCGAGCAGCGGAAAGTCGAGCCGGTGACCGTAGACCATCCGCAGGTAACCCGAGCAGTCCAGCGCGAGCAGGCGATCCGGCTCCGGCACCACGGCCTTCCCGTCCAGGAACGTCCAGGTCAGCCCCAGGTAGTCGTAGAAGTCGGACTTCTCCGCCCGGCCGTCCGGGTCCAGCGGGTCCAGCGGCCCGAACGAGGCGTCACCCGAGTACTGCTGTCCCTGGTTGTCCTTCTTGACCGGGGCGCCCTCGATGTACTCCATCGCGATCGCCAAGACGTCCGGGGAGCGGTCGTGGCGGGCCGCCGAGAGCCAGTCGGTGAACCACTCCTCCTTCTCCGCACCGGCGTGGTAGGGCCGCGGCGCCAACCGCACCCAGTACTTCGACTCGACCTTGGAGGCGGTGTTCTGGGGCTCCTCGAAGGTCCGCGACGGCCCGTACATCTGCACCGTCCGGGCGCCATCGGTCATGATCGCGACCGGCTCTCCGGTGGAGTCGATGATCTCCGTACGGTCCGGTGAGGTCGAGCGCTGGTAGGTGTAGCCCGACGCGCCGAGGGCAGTGTCGTCGGCCGCCTGCGCCCCGCCCAGGGTCAGCTGCGGCTGGTCCCCGGGAGACGGCCGGAGCACGACGTAGGCGACCGTGCTCGCCACGATCAGCAGGGCGAATCCCACCATGGTCAGCAGGACGGTCGGTCGACGAAGGTAGGTCCCGTTGGTCATGCCCGCGATCTCCTTTCGCGACTCGGGCTCCGGTCGGTCAGGTGACCGGCACGAAGCCGGCGACGACGCCGCTGTAGGCGACTCCGAAGGTGATTCCGGTGACGACGATGGTCGCCAAGATCGTGGCCTTCGGAGGCTGACGCACCAGCTGGTACGCGATCAGGCCGGGAATGACGAAGCCCAGCGTCTGGTGGGCGAACAGCAGCGGAAGGTCCCGCTGGACGACCACGAAGAGGGTCAGCTGCAGCAGCACGCTGAGCAGCACGATCGCCGCGAACAGCCGCTTGCCGTAGAGGATGACCACCCGTTGCATCAGCCGGGTGAGCACGTACGTCAACACCGTCATGCCCGTGATGATCAGCGCCTGGAGCTGGTCCTCGATCAGCGTCAGCGCGATCCACCCGGGTGTGATCATGCCGCCGGGTGAGAGGTTGGTGGTCAGGTAGCACAGCAGGGCGAACACCAGGCCGATGCCGAGGCTCGCGGTGGCCAGCTGTGCGCTGAGTTCCCCGCCGAAATTCATCATCGGATCCTTTCTCCGGTCGGCGTACGAAGCATCGAGCCGCCCTCGGCCCCGTCCTCGCAGGTCCAGCTGGGCAGTGTCGCCAGCTCGTGGAGCAGCACCTCGCCCTGGCCGTGGATGTTCCCGACCGCGACGATCGACGAGTCGTCGGTCGCCGCCGCCGTCACGCCTTCCAGCAGTTGTTCGGAGGGCAGCTTGCCCCCCAGGTCGACGACCCGGTCCTGCAGGTCCGCCGGCACGGTCGACCGTGCGCTCTTGGTCGGCTCGCCGATCAGGACGAGACGCTCCGGTTGCACCCGTGCGGTCAGCTCGCCCATCTGGCCGTTCCGCTCGATCCGGTCGGGCCGGCAGTTGATCACCATCGTCAACGGACGGGTGATCAGGCGCTGCTCCTCCAGCTGCTTGATGTTCATCAGCGTGGACTCGGGGTCGTTGGCGGCGAAGATGTTGGCGAACCGGAGCCGCTTGTCGCCCTGCAACACCCGAGCCACCGACAGCGCACCGGGGTCCGGCGGCGCCTCCCACATGCCCTTGAGCGCGCTGTGCCGGTCGACGCCCAACTGTTCGGCGACCGCGAGCGCGATGGCCACGTTCTCCTTGAACGTGATCCAGCCGAAGCCGTCCATCTCCTTGTCCGTGACCGACTCCGGGTCGACCGGGATGAGCCGGCAGTTGCGCCGGTCCGCCTCCTCCTGCAGGATCGCCAGCCGGTCCCGTTCCGCGGTGATGCAGACGCCGCCCTCCGGCATCGACCGGCTCAGGGAACGGGCCACGTCGTCAAGGGTGGGACCCATCTCGGCGAGATGGTCCTCGCGTACGTTGCAGAGCACCCCGATGTTCGACTGGATCAGCTTGCTCTGGTTGCACTCCTGCAGTGCCGGCATCACGGCCATGCACTCCATGACCAAGGCGTCCGGGTGGTACGCCGCCCCCCGCCGCACGATGCCGATCTGCTCCACCACGTTCGCGATGCCGAACTTGCGGTAGACCGGCTCCTCGCTGGCGTCGGGGAAGATGAACCGGGCGGCGGTGCCGGTGGTCTTCGCCACCACCACCCGGCCACCTCCCCGCAGCGCCCCGGCGCAGAGCCGGGTGATCGAACTCTTCCCCCGGATGCCGTTGACGAGCACCCGGTCCGGGATCTTGCGGAGGTTGCCGAAGTGGTTGCGCTGTTCCCGCACGCCGGCGACCAGCAGAGCGGCGCAGCAGAGGACGTAGACGATGTAGAGGTATCCCACGTCAACCCCTTTCATCTCGGTCGGCGCCGGAGCGGTAGATCCGGCCACCGCGCTTCGCCGCGGCCCGGTCGGTGGCAGTTCCGCCCGGTGTCGCGGGCAGCACGGCGGTCGGGTCCTCCTCGCTGCCGCGCAGCCGGCTGGCGCCACCCAGTCGGCTGGACCCCGCGTGGCGGGCCTGACGGCAGACCTCCAGACACATCGCCAGCGCGCCGACGTCGTCGTGCCGCTGGGGCGGGATCGGCACGTCGACCGCACCGCTGCTGATCTTGTCGGCCTCCCCGGCCAGCCGCCGCAGCGGCCGGGCGAAGACGTAGTACTGCCACACCGCGGTGAGCAGCACCGCGCCCGTCGTCAGGCTGGCGACCAGCACCGTCCACCGTCGACCGTCGCTCGCCGGCAGGCGGAGACCGTTGAGGTCCTGCTCCACCACCAGGGACCACTTCAGGGGCGTGACGGTGTGGGGCTTGCTCAGACCGGCAGCCGCGATCAGGGTCGGCGTACCGTCGGCGGCCGTCGCCCGTCCGACCGTGCCGCCCTTGAGCGCCTCGGCCGCCGCGCCGCGCGCGCTCCCCCGGAGTTCCTCGAAGGCGCGGAAGCCCTCCGAGTCGAAGATCGTCCGCAGGTTCTCGTCGACGATCCGGGCCTGGCCGTCCACCGCGCGGAGCATCTCCAACAGGTAGTCGATGCTGTACTCGCCGACGGCGGCGACGCCGTTGGCGCCCACCCGGAAGGCGTACACCACCGGGACGCGGGAGGTGTCGTCGTCCAGGTCGATGCCCGACTCACCCCGCAGCGGCTCGTTGCGCAGCGGCTCGCGTCCCGCCGAGCTGACCACCGACCCGTTGGGGTCGACCAGGTACAGGCTCCGGAACCGCTGTTTGTCCGCCAGTTCCTGCCTGAGCAGCGGGCCCATCTGGGCGGGGTCGCTCGCCTCGGCCGCCTGGGAGACGCGCAGCACCGTCTGCAGACCGTTGTTCAGCGCCTTGCCCATCAGGTTGCTCGCCGCCTCGGCCCGGCTCTCCTCGTCCCGGACGAGCTGATCGGGAATCGACGGCTCGGGGGCCCGGAGCGTGGCGGCCACGGCCGCCGCGGGCCAGAGCAGCGCCAGCACTGTGGCGAGGACCAGGCCCTGGGTGACGGTCGGGCGCCACCGCCACCGCCACCACCGCCGGGCAGCGGTGGGCGTGGAGGGGTCCGCGGAGGTCGAGGCCAACGCCCGGGCGATCCGGTGCGCCTCCGCGACCCGCAGCGGGCGACGCTTGGTGGAGGGCTCCCCGCAGGCGTTGGCCTTGGCCTGCTTGAGCAGCGATCGCACGGGGCGGACCAGCGACGTCCGCATCAGCAGGAAGCTGGGCACCGCCGCCGCCAGGAGCGTCAGGCCGATGAGGATGCCCCGGGTGGCGGGGGTGCCGCGCGTCTCGTCGGCGACGATCAGGGTCGCCAGGGTCACCCCGGTGTTGCCCACCGGGGCCGAGGACACCACCAGCTGCCGGCCCGTCCACTCGGTCACCCGGATCGGATGGCCCTCGCTGGCGTCGGAGCCGGCCAGCCCGTGGAAGACCGTCGGATGGTGGACGGCGTCGACGGCGCTGACCCCCTGCACGAGGGTGCTCTTGCCGTCGGGGGTGATGGCGAAGACGCCCTGTCGCGCCTCCGGGTTGAGCCGCAGCTCGTCCACGGTCAACTGTTGGGTCGCCAGCAGGGTCCGGGAGTGGTCCAGCCCGATGCTGCGGACCAGGACCGGCCCCTCCGGCGTGCTGATCGGGAAGACGTTCGCGGGCAGCGTCGGGGGCACCAGCTCCATGGGC
Organism: Micromonospora sp. WMMC415; assembly: GCF_009707425.1. Taxonomy (GTDB): domain Bacteria; phylum Actinomycetota; class Actinomycetes; order Mycobacteriales; family Micromonosporaceae; genus Micromonospora. Next base: position 5,192,141 of record NZ_CP046104.1, read on the forward strand.
AGTTCCGGGCCCTGCTTCGCCAGCGGACGGCGGGTGGCGTTCTCCATGATCACCGCACCGTTCCAGGTCGCCCCGTCGCCGACGACCTGTTTGAGCAGCTCGGCGTCCGGCGTCCCCGGGGCCCGCCCGGCGACCCGCTGGTCGAGGTCCTCCACGGAGTGCTGAATTGTCATACGTGTGCTGGTGGCGACCTTCGACACGTTGTCCCGCTGCGAGTCGACGATTGCCGGCGGCACGCCGCGCTCGTGGTTGATCGCGAATCCGAGGATGATGGCAGCCGCCAGGAACATGGTCGCCCAGAGGTACACGAGCGAGGGCACACCGGATCCGGCCGGAAACCCGGCGGCCGGCAGCTGTTGCGTCAGTGCCCGTCGCCGCCACTCGACGACGTGGTCCTGCCGCACCGCGCCCGACTCCGGCGCTGCCACCGGAGCGCGTCCCTGGAACCCCTTCCGGTCGCTGGGACGGTCGGGCGCAGCGTGGTCCCCTCGGCCTTCTCGCGTCATGGCGTCCCAATCCCTTCCGAGCGCATGGGAGTGTGCACGGTTATCTCGATCTTGGAACGGGCCTGGGTGATCCGGCTTCACCCGGCCCGGATGAATCCGGCGCAGCGGGCCGCGGGGCCGTCCACCCGCCGACCGCTGTGCCGGCTCGCTCGCCGGGGCGGGAGACCGCGGGCCGGCCCCGTTCCGGGGCCGGCCCGCGGCCTGTCACGGGTCGGGTCAGCTGGAGTAGCCGCGCTGGGCCACCCAGTCGGCCACCTTCTCGCTGCGCATCCAGTAGTGCTTCTCCGGGTCGTACGGGTCTGCGATCTTCAGCGTCTCTCCACCGTCGCGGTAGCCGACGATGCTCACGTAGTGCCCACCCGGGAACGAGTGCCGTTCACCCTCGGTGTCGACCGCCGTGCCCAGCGTGTTCGCTACCACGCCGCGTCGGGTGTCGATCGCCTCGACGACGTCGATACGAAGCTTGTCGGTCTGCCGGGGATCGGCGGTGGTGGTGCTGATCTCGGTGGTCTCGTAGCCGCCACCGGTCAGCTCGTTGAGCACCCGGGTGGTGTCGTCGGCCGAATCGGTTCCGGCCCTGGTGGTTCCGAGCTTCTGGGCCACTTCCTTCTGGGTGACCGTCTTGTCCTGGGTGGACAGGGCGATCCGTGTCGCGGCCGGGGCACAGTAGTAGGAGGTTCGCTGGGTCTGGTAGTCGAACTCCAGGATCTTCTCGCCCTCCGGGGGCGCCGGCTGCACGGCGGACACCTGGCCGCTGTCGGCCGGGTCGGCCTGGGCGGCGGTGGCCGGACCGGCGACGGCGCCACCGGCGACGACGAGACCAGCAAGGGACAGAATCCTCGTACGGCGCATTGAGTTCATCGTGAAGCTCCCATCGGTTGGCGCCCCGCAGAAGTTCGAGAGGCGCTAGCACGGCGGGGAAAGAGATCGCCCAGCCCACGCCGGTGGACGGGCGTCTCGGAGCTCCCGGCTTCCCGGGCTCTCAATCGCCTTCGCGGCTGTCGCGACGCGGTTACCCCCCGGCTCACCGCGAAAACCGGGGAACCTACTCCGCGAGCGACGGGATCGGGGGCGGTTTCCCGGATTCGGTCCCAGGTCGCACACGATCCGTCCGCCCCCGTCGACCGTCACACCGGGCCGGTGGGGCCAAGGTGCACGTGGGTACGCCCACCCAAGGCGGCGCACTATCCGTGACATGACGGCCACTCGCAGTTTGCACCCGTGTTAGCGTGGGGCTGCCAGGGTTTCATCACCTGCGCCCGACCGGTGCGCCGTCACGAGCGCACGTCATCCGCCGGCAACCGACGGCGAGGCCGGGTGCGCATCGCGTCCGTTGGTCGCCCCGCGGCCGGAGGCGGAGGGGGAACCGTGCAGGAAGAGTCCGCCAACCGGGGTCATGTCCGCTGGTCGCGCTTCGCCGCCCTGCTGCTGCCCGCGATCGCCCTCGCCGGCGCGATCCTCGTCGGTATCGCCAACGGCGCCCTCGCCGCCTCCTTCGCCGTCTCCGGGCAGACCTTCAAGGTTTCCGCCGCCAAGTTGCAGGGCGAGGGATTCGTCCAGTATCCCGGCGTCGCCGAGGAGGTCGACGGCACGAGGCATCCGGTCGCCGTCACCGGCATCCGCGAGGCCCAGCTCTTCGACCTCTGCCAGTCGGTCAAGATACCGGGCGCGCCGGTCGTGCTCAAGATCACCGCGGGCCAGGGCGGTAGGCCCGCCACCGCGGAAGACCTGTTGATCGATCTGGTATCGCTGCAGGGCGACACCGAGTTCACGAACATCAACATCGGACAGGACGCGTCGACCCTCGACCGCGGACCGGACGGAGCCAGGGGCGCCCCGGGTGCGTTCGGCCAGCAGGCCGACGCCGTGACGATCACGAACCTCCGCCAGGTGGCCCGAGCGATCCAGGCTGGACGGTTCAACCTGACCGGGCTCAGCTTGAACGTCAATGTCGGCGCTGACGCCAAGGAATGCTTCTGAGTCGACCACCGCAGCCGGGGGGCGGGAGCCGCACGCCCATCCTGGCCCGGACCCACCCGGCAGGAGCCACGGTATGAGAAGGGCCGAACCGCGACGCAACGCCCGCCCGAATGCCCTCCGCGCGGGGTGGGGCAGCTTCCGCCGGTGGCGGTGGACGCGCCCGTTCTGGGGCGGACTGCTCACCGCGCTCGCCGGACTGGCGATCTTCGGCACCACCCAGATGTCTCTGTCCGGCCTGGCGTTCCAGCTGGGGCCGACCGGCTTCCTCTCCTGGTTGATACCCACCATCCTGGTGACCGCCGGCCTGCTGATGTGGTTCAGCCCGCAACACCGCACGTTCTACGCCGTGGTCGCCGCCGTCACCGCGCTCTTCGCGCTGGTCGGGGTGAACCTGGGTGGCTTCCTGATCGGCACCGTGACCGGTCTGCTCGGCGCCGCACTGGCTGCCGGGTGGGTGCCGGGACGCCCCGCCACCCCGGGGCGCGACACGGCTGACGATGTGTCGACGAAGAAGGAAGGGACCGCCGAGCCCGACGACTCCGCGGACGACCGCCCGCAGCCCACCACGCCGTCCGCCACCACATCTGAGCAGCCCGCCACCGACATCTCCGACGAGGCGCCCTCGGCGAGCAGGCAGCCCTGGTCGACGAACTGATGTGGGGCGGGGGCGAGGCCGGGCCTCCCGTGACCAGGTCCGGCGCTGTCCCACGTGGCGTGCAGCGGGAGGCGACGCGGCTGCCCGGCCTGCACCGACAGCGGATTCTCGCCGCCCTGTTCGGACTGCTCGGCTCCGCCGGCCTGCTGGCCGCGCCCGGCCCCGCCAGCGCCTGCGCACCGGCCGCCCCGATGCGGGCCGCCCAGACCGGGGTCGGCCCCAGCCCGCTGCCCGCGCCACCCGGAACCGGCTGCGCCAGCCCGCCACCCGGCAGGCCCGGTGACGGTGCCCGCCACCGGCGTCTCCCCGTCGTCGCCGCCGACCCCGACCAGCCACCGGTGGCAGCGACCGCCTCGACACTCACCGCGTCGGCGGTGACCATGACCGGCCTGCGGATCGAGGGGATCGTCCAGCTTCCGACCGCCGACGGCACCCGTACGGCGTTGAAGTTCAGCATGGACGCGGCCGTCGCGGACGACGTACTCCTGCGCTCGCCCGGCCCGCGGGGCCACACCATGCGCCTCACCGCCGACCACATGGCGTTGCGCGGCAACGTCGCCGTCTACGCCACCCGCTTCGTCGGCCGGCTGTCCGGCGCCACGATCACGCTCGGCCCCGACCTGCCGCTCCCGGCCGGGATCCCCGACTCCCCACCCGGCCCGGTGACGTTCACGGAACCCGCCATCGAGCTGGTCTACCTCCGCACCGACACGCTGACCGCCCACCCGAGGCTCACGCTCGCCCTCGCCCGCAACTGACGGTACGTCGCCGTAGCGCTTATGAGCCCCGGACCTCGATCATTCGTCGACCCACTCGAGCAGGTCACCGGGCTGGCAGTCGAGCACCCGGCACATGGCTTCCAGGGTGCTGAAGCGTACGGCCTTGGCCCGGCCGTTCTTCAGCACCGCCACGTTCGCCGGGGTGAGGCCCACCCGTTCGGCGAACTCCCCCACACTCATCTTGCGTTTGGCCAGCTCGACGTCGATGCGCACGACGATGGGCATCAGATCACCGCTTCCATGTCGGTGCGCAGCGTCGTGGCCTGCCGCAGCAGCGCGCGCATCACCACCATCAGCAGCCCCAGCACGGTGACGCCGGTCAACAGCAGGAACAGCAGCAGCGGCAGTCCGGGGTCGTTCGCGTTGAAGCCGACGTACAGGAAGACGCCCAGGAGCACCACCCACGCGGCGGCGACGGCCCACACGATCCCGTCCACCCACCGCAGGGAGGCCTCGGTGAAGATGCGGTCGTTCTTGACCAGGGTGAGCAGCTTCCAGGTGCACGCGATCACCACCTGGACGCACAGCACCCAGAACACCGACACCGCCGTCGCGGGCCACCTCAGGTAGGCGAAGTCCGGCGACTTCTCGGCCATGTGCGCGAACTGACCCGGCAGCGACATCGTCTGGAACAGCACCAGGATCCCGAACAACAGCACGAGGAAGATTCTGAGCGGCGCCACCGCCCGATGTTCTGCGATCATGTATCGACTATCACTTAGAACCTATCGAATGTCAATCGATTGCGGCTCTCTCAGCAGGTCGATGCGGCCGGCGTCGGCGCGGCCGACCGCATCCGGCCGAACGCACCTGGCGCGGGCGGCGGCAACTTGCCACGCTGACGGTTGTGTATGACTACGACATGCTGGTGCTGGGCTCCGGCCCCAGCGGGCAGAAGGCCGCGATCGCCGCCGCCAAGCTCGGCAAGCGGGTCGCCATCGTGGACCGGCGCGACATGATCGGCGGGGTGTGCATCAACACCGGGACCGTCCCGTCCAAGACACTGCGCGAGGCCGTCCTCTACCTGACCGGACTGAGCCAGCGGGACCTCTACGGCAGCAGCTACCGGGTCAAGGAGGAGATCACGGTCAGCGACCTGGCGGCCCGGACCCAGCACGTGATCAGCCGGCAGACGGACGTCATCCGCAACCAGCTGGCCCGCAACCGGATCGCGATGATCACCGGCACCGGACGCTTCGCGGACACGCACGCCGTCTGGGTCGACGGGGGCTCCGGGCGGGAGGTCAAGGTCACCTTCGACAAGGCCGTCATCGCCGCGGGTACGCGCCCGGCCCGGCCGGACAGTGTCGACTTCGACGACCGGACGATCGTCGACTCGGACGGCGTCCTCAACCTCCACGCCGTGCCCCGAAGCATGGTGGTGGTCGGCGCCGGCGTGATCGGCATGGAGTACGCCTCCATGTTCGCCGCCCTCGGCACCAAGGTGACCGTGGTGGAACGCCGGGACCGGATGCTGGAGTTCTGCGACGAGGAGATCGTCGAGTCGCTCAAGTACCACCTGCGCGACCTGTCCGTCACGTTCCGGTTCGGCGAGGAGGTCGCCGCGGTGGAGAAGCACCAGACCGCGGCGCTGTGCGTCCTGAAGAGCGGCAAGAAGATCGTCGCGGACACGGTCATGTACTCGGCCGGCCGCCAGGGCCAGACCGACGATCTGGCGCTCGACGCGGCCGGGCTGGAGGCGGACCGGCGCGGCCGGATCCAGGTCGACACGAACTTCCGCACCTCGGTGGAGAACATCTACGCGGTCGGTGACGTGATCGGCTTCCCCGCGTTGGCGTCCACGTCGATGGAGCAGGGCCGGCTGGCGGCGCAGCACGCCTGCGGCGAACCGGTCCGCGCGATGCACGAGCTGCAGCCGATCGGGATCTACACGATCCCGGAGATCAGCTTCGTCGGGAAGACCGAGGAGGAGCTGACCGACAGCTCGACGCCGTTCGAGGTCGGCATCGCGAGGTACCGCGAGCTGGCCCGCGGTCAGATCGTCGGCGACTCGTACGGCATGCTGAAGCTGCTCGTCTCGCCGGACGACGGTCGGCTGCTCGGCGTACACGTCTTCGGAACCGGCGCCACGGAGATCGTCCACGTCGGGCAGGCGGTGATGGGGTGCGGCGGCACGGTCGACTACCTGGTCGACGCGGTGTTCAACTATCCGACGCTGGCCGAGGCGTACAAGGTCGCCGCCCTGGACGCGTCCAACAAGATCCGTAACATCAGCCGGATCGACGGGTGAGGGTCCTCCGGCTCGCCCGAGCGGGTCTGGCCGGGCGATCCCTCACCTCGCGATCCTGTCCAGAGCCGCGGCGAGCTGCTTCACGTCCAGGCCCGCGAGGTGGTCGAAGAAGTGCCGACGCACCGCGGCCAGGTGGGTGGGCCAGGCCTGCCTCAGGCGGGCGAGGCCGGCGTCGGTGAGCACGGCGTTCCAGCCACGCGCATCCTCCTCACACCTGACCCGCTCGACGAAGCGCTGCCGTTCCAGCTTCTGCACGACGCGGCTCATGCCGCTGAGCGACATCTCGCACGCCGTGGCCAGCTCGTTCATCCGCAGCCGGCGGTCGGGGGCCTCGGAGAGGTGCATCAGGGTGAGGTACTCGACGAGGGGAAACCCCTGTTCCCGGAGCATGTCGGCATCGATGGCGCGGGGCAGGGCGTAGATCACGCGATTGAGGGACCGGGCGATGTCCTCCTCGTCCGGGCTGAGCGGTCGCAGCCCTTCTGGTATCGGCGCCGGCTGAGGTGTGACGGTGGACATGCCACCACTTTACTTGCTTGACGAAGAAAATGTCGCCCGTATAGTTGCTGCGCGAAGCAAGGATGCCCGTCCGGGCGTCCTGCCATCAGGGGAGGAACCGCGATGACCAGGATCGGAATCATCCTCGGCAGCACCCGACCGGGGCGGAACGGCGCAGCCGTGGCGCAGTGGGTCTACGACATCGCCCGGGAGCGCTCGGAGGTCGAGTTCGAACTCGTCGACCTCCTCGACTACAAGCTGCCGCACCTGGACGAGATCTACCCGCCGTCGATGGGCCAGTACCAGCAGCCGCACACGCTCAAGTGGGCCAACAAGATCGCGTCGTTCGACGGGTTCGTGATCGTGACGCCGGAGTACAACCACTCGACCTCGGGCGCGCTGAAGAACGCGATCGACTTCCTCTACAACGAGTGGAACAACAAGGCCGTCGGCTTCGTCAGCTACGGCTCGGTGGGCGGCGCTCGCGCGGTCGAGCACCTCCGGCTGATCGCCGGCGAGCTGCAGATGGCCGACGTGCGGTCCCAGGTCGCGCTGTCCCTCTTCACCGACTTCGAGAACTTCAGCGTCTTCAAGCCCAACGACCACCACCGTGACGCGCTGAACACCACCCTCGACCAGGTCGTGGCGTGGAGCCGCGCCCTCGCGCCCCTGCGCGGCAAGTGAGCACACCGCCGCGCGGTGGCACCACCGTTCGCTGACCGCCCGGGGTGCGGGCTCGCGTCGAGCCCGCACCCCGGCGGACGTGCCGCACGACGAGCAGCGGCCACCACGAGGCCGGCGGATCGGCGACGCGGACCTCCCGAACGGCGGGCCGGGAGCGCGGTTCAGTCCGGGTGGCGGTGGCCGGGGTCCCGGCGGTACTCGGGACGAAGCCGGGCCTTGGCGAAGGCGGACTTCACCGCCGCCGAAAGCGCTTCGATGTCGTACGCGCCGTGGTGGCGGCTGCCGTTGATGAAGAAGGTCGGCGTTCCGGAGACGCTGCTGAGGTCGGCGGAGTCGATGTCCTCGGCGATCCGGTCCTTGCCCTTCCGCTCGGCGAGGTGTTCCCGGAACCGGTCGAGGTCCAGCCCGATCTGCTCGGCGTAGCGCATCATGTCGGCGGGGTCGAGCGCGTCCTGGTGTGCCAGGAGAAGGTCGTGCATCTCCCAGAACGCGCCCTGCTCCCCCGCTGCCTCGGCGGCCTCGGCGGCGAGTTGGGCATGCGGGTGCACGTCGGTGAGGGGCAGGTGCCGCCAGACGTACCGGATGTTGCGGAAGTCGGCCAGCAGTTCCCGGACCACCGGCTCGGCCTGCCCGCAGTACGGACACTCGAAGTCGCCGTACTCCACGACCGTCACCGGCGCCTCGCCCGGCCCACGCACGTGATCGCGTTCCAGATCGACCGGTTTCATCAGGTCGACGATCCCCTCGGCGGCGCCCAGCAGCGCGCGGGCCCGCCGCGCCGGGGAGAGCCGGGCGGCGAGGCGGAACACCAGCCAGGTGAGGGCGGACGCACCGACGGTCGCGACGAGGATGCCGAGCTTCGCGTCCTCAAGCTCGGGGCCGTCCAGCGCGTGCGTGGCGATCAGCAGGGCGATGGTGAACCCGATGCCGGAGACCGTGCCCACACCGATGACGGCGGCCCAGCCGACGGGCGGGCGGAACCGGTCGCGGCTGAACCGGGCGACCAGGTACGAGGTGGCCGCGATCCCGGCCGGCTTGCCGACGAGGTACGCCACGACGACGCCCACCGTGACCGGCGAGGTGACCGCGCGGGCCACCAGCTCGCCGTCGATCGCGATCCCGACGTTCGCCAGGGCGAAGAGCGGCACCACGAAGTAGCTCGCCCACGGGTGGTAGAGGTGCTGCAACCGCTCGTTCGGCGACAGCGCCGAGGCGAGCCCGGTCCGGGCCGAGCGGGCGAGCTGCGGGGTGGGCTGTTCCCGGAAGAGGCGGAACATCTCGCTCGCTCGTTTCAGTTCCTCTCTCCCGGGCGCGTAGGCGTAGGTGAGCAGGCCCATCACCAGGCCCACCACGACCGGGTCGACACCGGATTCGGAGACCGCGAGCCAGGCGGCCAGACCCAGCAGCGCGTACACCGGTCCCCACCGCACGCCCAGTGCCCGGACGAGCAGGACGACACCGAAGATGGCCGCCGCGACGAGCAACGCCGGCGGCGACGGATGTTCCGGGTAGGCGATCGCCAGCACCGCGATCACGATCAGGTCGTCGACGACGGAGACCGTCAACAGGAAGCCCCGCAGGCGGTCCGAGAATCGCGGCCCGAGGACGGCGAGCATGCCCAGCGCGAGCGCGGTGTCGGTGGCCATCACGACGCCCCAGCCCGCGGCGGTGGTCTCCCCGGCGTTGACGATGAGGTACATCGCGACCGGCAGGACGATGCCGCCGATCCCGGCCAGCAGCGGCAACGTCACCCGACGCCGCTCCCGCAGCTCCCCCAGGTCGAAGTCCCGACGCAGCTCCAGGCCGATCACCAGGAAGAAGAACGTCATCAGGCCGCTGTTGACCCAGGTACGCGCATCGTGTGACACCCGCCAGTCGCCGAGTTGGACCGAGAACGACGTGCCCCACACCGTCTCGTACGACGAGACGTGGAGATTGGCCCAGGCGAGCGCGGCCACCGCCGCGACCAGCAACGCCCGCGCGCTGCCGGTCTCGGTCTGCAGGAACCGGCGCAACGGGTCGTTGAGCCGGCCGACCCAGTCGGTCCGGCCGGACCACCCGCCGCGCGGAGTCTCGCCCGTCACGCAGAAATCCTCCCCCACCGGCACGCCGCCGGGCTCCGATTTGAGCAGCGACCGGAGACGACCGGCGGGGTCTCCACGTCGGGCGCGGGTCGCGGCCCGGCCCGGACGGGCGCTCCGGCACGACGGTGGTTCATCCCGGACACCGGTGTCGGGTCCGGGACGAACCGGTCGCCCAGGGCCTGCGTCGAAGCTCCTGCCCTAGTGCTGGTGCGGCCGGTTGCGCACGAGTACGAGGGCGACCAGGGCGGCGGCGAGGAAGACGACGGCGTTGACCCGCAATCCCGCCTGCACGCCCGCCGTCAGCGCCTCGGCGAGCGCCGCCCGGACCGGTTCGGGCAGCGGGTCGCTGCCGCCGCTGCCGGCCGCCACCGACGACTGGACCGCGCTGCGGGCCGGCTCCGCGACCTGGTGCGCGGCGAGCCGCTCCGGCAGTTCGGCGAGCAGCCGGGTGGTGAACAGGGTGCCCAGCAGGGACGCGCCGAGCACCGAACCCACCTGGCGGGCTGCGTTCACCGCTCCGGAGGCCATGCCGGCCTGGGCGGGAGCGACGCTGGCGAGCGCGGCGGCGGTCGCCGGGGCGACCACCAGACCGCTGGCGGCACCGAAGAGTGCCAGCAGCGGCCAGCGGTCACCGAAGCTGGTGGCCGGGCCCTGCGCGGCCAGACCGAGGCTGGCCAGACCGCCGAGGAGGAGACCGGCGGTGAGCGGCGCCTTGAAGCCGGTGCGGCGGATGGTGCGTCCGGCGCCGAACGCGGCGAGCGCGTAGACACCGAACAGCACCAGCATCCGCCAGCCGGTGTCCAGCGGGTCGAGGCCCTGGGCGCGTTCGTGGAACAGGACGAGCAGGATCGCCACGCCGGTGAAGCCGAACAGCGACACGCCGGCGACGGCCATGACGGCGCTGAACGACGCGGATCGGAACAGTCGGACGTCGAGCATCGGCGCGGCGGTGCGCAGCTCGACCAGGAGGAACCCGGCCAGCGCCGCCACGGAGCCGAGCCACGCGGCGACCACCGGTGGGCTGGTCCAGCCGTCGCGTCCGCCCCGGATCACGGCGTAGACGAACGCGGCGATGGTGACGGTGCCCAGCAGCAGTCCGGGCAGGTCCAGCCGGCCGGCGCCCTGCCGCGACTCGGCAACCCCGACCGCGGCGACGAGGAGCGTGACGACACCCAGCACGATGGTCGAGAGGTAGACGGTGTGCCAGTGGTGCTGTCGCAGCAGCGCTCCGGCGATGAGCGGGCCCACCGCCAGGCCGATGCCGGAGGCGGCCGACCAGGCGGTGATGACCTCGGTGCGCCGATGCGGGTCGGTGAAGGTCACACCGAGGATGGCCAGGCTGTTCGGCAGGATCAGGGCGCCGCCGACGCCGGCCAGGAACTGTCCGGCGATCACCCAGGCCGGAGTTCCGGCCTGTGCCGTCACGGTGCCGCCGAGGATCATCGCGACGACGCCGGCGAGGAAGAGCCGCTTGCGTCCGTACCGGTTGCCGAGCGTCGCGGCGGAGAGGACCAGGCTCGCCACCGCCAGGGTGTACGCGCTCGGGATCCAGATCAGGGTGGTGGGCTCGACGCGCAGGTCCCGCTGGATGGTGGTCAGCGCGGAGACGGTCGCGGTGATCTGCAGGAAGGTGATCGCCGCACCCAGACACATCGCGACGAGGGTCACGATCTGCGAACGGCGGGAGGGTGACTGCGGCGGACGCCCGGGCGGCGTCACGGCCGGCCCGGTCGGGGCCAGGGTTCGCTGGTCGGTCACGAGGGCTCCTGGAGGGGTCGGTGGCGGTGACGCCGGCCGGGGAGGCGTTGCCCGCCGGGCCGGCGACGCGCCGCGGAGAAGAGGTCGCCGGCGGTCAGGGCAGCTGCGGGTAGAGCGCGGCCACGCCGCCGGAGAGCCGGCTGCGCACGTCGCGGCTCACGTCGTCGGCGACGATCTCGTACGCACCGGCCGCGAGCTGGTCGACGGCGTACCGGGCGATGTCGGCCGGGGCGTGCTTGGCGGCGGTGACCGTCCGGGTCATGTCGGTGTCCATGTAGCCGACGTGCAGACCGGCGACGCGGATTCCCGCCGGGGCGAGCGTGACCCGTAGGCTGTTGGTCAGCCCCCACTCGGCGCTCTTCGCGCCGCTGTACGCGCCTCCGCCGGGCAGGGCCAGCCAGGAGAGCACGGAGAGCACGTTGAGGATGGTGCCGCCCCCGTTGCCCTCGATCACCGGGGCGAACGCCCGGACGACGGAGAGCGTGCCGAAGTAGTGGGTCTCCATCTCCAGCCGGATCTGCTCCAGGTCGCCGGTGAGCAGGTCTGCTCCGGTGGCCGTGCCGGCGTTGTTGATCAGCAGGGTGACGTCGCCGGCTTCCGCCGCGGCGGAGGCCACCGACGCGGGGTCGGTGATGTCCAGTTGGAGCGGGCGAGCGCCGGGAAGGTCGAGGTGTCCGATGTTCCGCGCGGCGGCCCAGACCGTGGCGCCGCGGGCGATGAGCTCGCTGGCGATGGCCCGCCCGAAGCCACGGTTGGCCCCGGTGACGAGGGCGGTTGCAGCCGAGATGTCCATGTCGTCCTGTCTGTGGAGGGATACTCGCCCCTGGCTTAGGCAGAGGCAAGCCAGGTGTCGCCCAGTGAACCACCTGACTAGCGTTGACGCAAGCCAGCCCGTACGCTGGTGGCATGACGGATCTGCGGGAGAACCTCGCCGCCTGGTCCTCGGCGAACTGCTCGATCGCCCGGGCGATGGACGTCGTCGGCAGCAGGTCGGCGATGCTGATCATGCGCGACGCCCTGCTCGGCACGCGCCGCTTCGACGACTTCGTCCGCCGGGTCGGCATCGGCGAGCCCGCCATGGCGGCCCGGCTCAAGGACCTGGTCGCCGCCGGCCTCCTCGAACGGATCCCCTACCGGGAGCCGGGACAGCGCACCCGCCACGAGTATCAGCTCACCCGCAAGGGCCGCGAACTGCTCCCCGTCCTCACCGCACTGCGCAGCTGGGGCGACACCTGGGCCGCCGACGACGCCGGCCCGCCCGTCCTCGCCACCCACCGCGGCTGCGGCCACCCCGTTCGGGTCGCGCTGCGCTGCGCCCAGGGCCACGACGTCACCGGGGGGGACATCGAACTCGTCGCCGGCCCCGGCCTGATCAGGAACACCGCCGAGGATCGGCAGGACGGACCCGAGCCCTGATCAAGGAACGGCAGGTCCGGCCGCGGAGACCGGCGGGCTGAGCCGCCCCTCGTTGCCGCTGCGATCCAGCCCCGACACGCAGTAGGACAGGGGGCGGCCGGGCGGAGCGGCGCGGTCGACCCAGTCGGTGCCACGGGTGACGCCGACGAGCCGCGCCGCGCCGCCGTCCACGCGGTAGACGGCGTAACTCGCGGCGCCGTCCCCGCGCCAGCTCAACCCCACTCCCCCGGTGTCCGCCCGCCGCGCGCCGGTGACCGCGGGTGCCACCGGAGGCGTCGCCGGCAGCTGCGCCATCGTGGGCACCAGCGCCGGGTCGGCGTAGTGCGCCCCGCGGTACCGGCTGACCGCGCCGAGCTTGTCGGCGCGCACCTGCCGGGCGCTGAAATGGACGCTCCCGCTGACGCCGTACCGGCGGTTGAGGGCGAGCTGACGGTCCAGCTCTGCCGGGTCGCGCCAGGCGCCGCGCTCGCCGACCCGGTAGTCGGCCTGGCCGATGTAGAGCTGCACCCGGGTGCCCCGAACCGTGGCGGTCCACCACGGCAGTAGCTTGGCGTAGTCGGCCCTGCCGAACCCGATGTGCCAGTAGAGCTGCGGCACCACGTAGTCCAGCCACTCCTCGCGTACCCACAGCCGCGTGTCGGCGTAGATGTCGTCGTAGCTCTGCAGACCGGCGGTGGCCGAGCCGGCCGGGTCGGTGCGCTTGTTGCGCCAGATGCCGAACGGGCTGATGCCGAACTTCACCCACGGCTTGATCGCCTTGATCCGCTCGCTCATCTCGCGGACCAGCGTGTTCACGTTGTCCCGGCGCCAGGCGTGCTTGTCGGTGAACCCGCGGCCGTACCGGGCGAACGCCGCGTCGTCCGGGAAGTCCTGTCCGGCCTCCGGATACGGGTAGAAGAAGTCGTCGAAGTGCACCCCGTCGACGTCGTACCGCTGGACCGCCTCCAGCATCGAGTCCTCGACGAAGGTGCGCGCCGCCGGGATGCCCGGGTTGAAGTACAGGCGGCTTCCGGGCTGGTCGGCGCTGGGATAGGTCACCGCCCAGTCGGGGTGCTGCCGCAACGGGTGGGTCGGCGCGAGCTGGTCCAGCCTGGGGCCGGGCCCGCCCACCGTCGCCGGCTGCCCGCCCCGGTACGGGTTGAACCAGGCGTGGAACTCCAGGTTGCGCGCGTGCGCCTCGGCGACCATGAACTCCATCGGGTCCCAGCCGGGGTCGCGGCCGTCGCGTCGCCCGGTCAACCACTCCGACCACGGCGCGTACCTCGACGGCCAGAGCGCGTCCCCGCTCGGCCGCACGTGCACGAAGACCGCGTTGTGGTTGTGCCGCACGGCCAGGTCCAGCCAGCTCCGGAACTCCGCCCGCACCGTCTCGGCCGGGAGACCGCGTCGGCTCGGCCAGTCGATGTTGTTCACCGTCGTGATCCACATGCCCCGCAGCTCGCGCGCCGCCCGGACCGCCCGGCCGGCGCAGACGGAGGTGCCGCCCGCCGGGCCGGCACCGAGGGCCGCCGCGCCGCCGGGCGCCGGTGCACCGCCGCCGGCCCGGTCCCGAAACGACCAGACGCCGACCGCGACCGCCACGGCGAGTACGACGACCGCCGCGACGATCGCCTGGGCACGACGGCGGCGGGCACGGGGCTGGTCGGGGGAAGGCATCGCCCCAGTCTGCCGAGTACGCCCACCGCGTGCACCAGGCGGGCCGTTACTTAACGGGCAGCTAAGAGGGCGCGCAAATAGGTCGGCGGGGATGAGCCGGGTAGGAGGTGGGCACAGGCGTCAGTGATCATGAAGGTTCCTACGCCTAGTGATCACTGGAACGCCTGTGCCCGCTGTCCCATCATGGCTGAGCGACCCCTTGTGGGACCAGTTCGCCGCGCTGCTGCCACCCCGCCCCGCTACCGATCCCACCCATCCGTTGGGCTGTCACCGCCGGCGGGTCGCCGACCGGATCGTGTTCGACAAGTTGCTGCAGGTGCTGCGGTTCGGCTGCTCCTACCAGGGCATCGCCGACTCGACCTGCTCGGCCACCACGATCCGCAACCGCCGTGACGAGTGGATCCGCCTGGGCGTGTTCGCCCAGCTCAAGACGATCGCGCTGAACGCCTACGACCGTCTCGTCGGGCTGCTGCTGGACGACCTTGCCGTCGATGGGTGCATCACCAAGGCGCCCGGCGGTGGCGAGGTCGCTGGCCGTTCACCGGTCGACCGCGGCAAGCAAGGCATGAAACGTTCGGTCATGGTCGACGCCCGCGGCATCCCACTGGGCCGCGTCCTGGCCGGCGCCAACCGCCACGACTCCCCGCTGCTGGAATCCACCCTGGACCGGCTCGACGACCTCGGCCCGCTGCCCGGCACCATCACCGTGCACCTGGACGCCGGGTACGACTCCCAGAAGACCCGCGACCTGCTCACCGCCCGCAGGCTGACCGGCGAGATCGCCCGCAAGGGCGTCAAAGCCCCGGTCCAGGCCACCCAGCGGTGGCACGTCGAGCGCACGAACGCCTGGCACAACGCCTTCAACCGGCTACAACGCTGCTACGAACGCAAAGAAGACGTGATCAACGCCTACTTCGACCTTGCCGACGCCGTCATCACCATCCGTAGCCTCATCCGTCAGGCGTGGATCCTGTACCGGTGGGACACCCGCCCCACCCGCCGACCATGAAACCCACCTATCTGCGCGACCTCTAAGGCTGGCTCGCTGATCCACCCGCGCACCACCGCGTGGTTAGGCTGTCGCCATGCTGGACCCGGTGTGTGGGAGCGACCTCGATGGCTGACGCCGACGACGTGCGCCGGTTGGCGCTGGCGCTGCCGCACGTGGTCGAGATCGACAGTGCGGGCTTCGACTTCCGGGTCGCCGACAAGGGGTTCGTCTGGTCCTACCCGGAACGCCGACCCGGTGCGCCGCGGCTGATCCGCACCGACATCGCCGTGCTGTACGTCGGTGACGAGGCGGAGAAGCAGGCACTGCTCCTCGGCGAGCCCGACCTCTTCTTCACCACGCCCGCATACGACGGCCTTCCCCTGGTCATGCTGCGGCTGACGCAGGTCGGTGTCGACCGCCTGGAAGAACTCGTCACCGACGCCTGGCGCATGCGTGCCCCGGACTCGCTCGTCGGTGACCTCGACGACGGCACCCGGCCCGTCGACGGCTGATCCGCGCGGGAGCCGTCCGGTCGGTCGAGGCGGCACTCCTCCCCGCTGAGCTGGGCGACCTTTTTCCACATTGTCCAGTGGACGATCACTGGACGCAGATGGCTTGGTGTCGGCCGGCGCCGGGTGCCAGCGTCGATGCGCAATCACCCACAGCAGAAAGGGAACTTCGTCGTGCGTATTTCGCAGAGGATCGCCGCGCTGGGACTCACGGCCGCCGCCGTGACGGCGGGGACCGTGGTTCATGCCGCACCGGCACAGGCCGCGCTCTACGGCGGGCAGTGCGGCTCCGGTTACGGCGTCGTCAACCTGATCGACCTTCCCGACCTGCGGGGCACGGTCTACCTGACCTACAACTCGTCCTCGGGCAAGAACTGCGTCGTCACCCTGCGGGAGAGGCCCGGCACCGCCACGCTGATGGAGGCCTACCTGCGCCGTTCCGGCACCTCCTCCTGGGCCAAGGACAGCGGCAACTTCACCACCTACGCCGGGCCGGTCTACGTGTCGGCGGCGGGCTCGTGCGTCGACTGGGGCGGCACCATCGGAACCGCCTCCAAGACCCGCTACGGCACCAACTGCGGCTGACCCGACCGACAGACCCGACCAGCAAGCACGGAGGAAGACACATGAAGCTCGTCAGGACCACCGCCGCAACCACCACCGTCACCGCCGCCGTGATGGCCGGAGCGTTGGCAGCGGCGACCCCGGCGTACGCGGCCACCTACGGGGGCGAGTGCGGGTCCGGCTACGGCGTGGTGAACTCCGCCTCGATCGGCTCCAAGGGGACCGTGTTCCTCACCTACAACTCGGCCACGGGCAAGAACTGCGTGGTCGCCAAGCGGAACACCGCCGGCTCGGCGGTGCTCGTCGAGGCGGGCCTCGCAATTCACCCGGTCGGAAACCACTGGACGGCCTACGACGGCGGCTACTACCGGTCCTACGCCGGTCCGATCTACCTGTCCGCGGCGGACAGGTGCGTGGACTGGATGGGCCGCATCAGCGGCACCGAGGGGGGCAAGCGCGGCACCAACTGCGGCTGACCCGTTCGGGCAGCTCTCTCCTCCGCCGCCGGGCGACCGATCCGGTGTGCGGGCGCGGAGCAGGAACGGGGGCGAAGCCCTGCCGATGGGATCCGGCAGGGCTTCGCCGCCTCACCACCGGGTCACGAGCCACCGACCCGTACGTCCAGGAACACCGGACGCTTGAGCGGGAAGTGCGTTCGTCCCTGCTCGTCGGCCATCTTCCAGTAGATCTTGCAGTGGCCCGGCTTGCTCGGCGTGCGGACGGTCACCGCGATGTCCACGGCCTCTCCCGGGCTCGTCTGCGGGATGGCGACGGCTGTCGGCGCCTGGCAGGGCGCGTCGTTCACCCGCGCCAGGTAGCGGTTCGCCCACGGCACGGTGCCCGTGTTGCGGATCCTCCAGACCTTCGTGAACGAGGAGTCGGGCGGCACCAGCGACCCGTCGGGATAGGTGATGTCGCCTTCGAACCGGGAGTCGTCATGGTCGGGCGAGGCGGCGACCGGTGGTGTCACGCCGGCATTGCTTCCGCCCGTCTGCCGGTCGACCATGACGACGGCGAGCACGGCGCCGGCGAGGGCGGCCACGGCCGCACCGACGCCGACGCCGACGCGTCGACGGCGCGCCCGGCCGGGCTCCTCGACCTCGCCGGTCGCGGACCGTGGCGTCGCCTCGGACGCCGTGGACGTCGCCGCCACCCCGGCCGGTTCCGGCATGACGCCCGCCGCCGTGGCCGTCTCCGCCGCCGGTTCCGGTGCCACGTCGGCCGCCGACGTGGTGTCCGTCGGCTGCCCGGCGGCCCTGGTCCGTATCCAGCGGTCCCGCCACTCCTTCTCGGTGGCCCGCGGGTCGTGGCCGAGCCGGTCGACGGCGAGAACCCGGACGAATTCCCAGGTCGTCTCCCAACTGGGAAGACTCCGGCCCTGCGCCGCGGCGGCCAGGGACGACTTCGAGGCCGCGGCGCCCAGGCGCACCGACATCTCCTCGTACGAGGGAGCGCCCGCGTCCTGCTTCAACCGCCACAGGCGGTCGGCGAAGGCGCCCACCGGGCCGGAACCGGGATCAGGAGGCGTCGGCCGTCGCCCCCGCCGTCGCGGTCCCCGATGCTGCCCCTGCGTTTCCTTCTCCACGTCCCCCACCTCGTCACCACCGAGCAGGCAAGCGCGGCCGCGCATCCGGCGCGTGCGCCACCATATCCGTGCCGTGATTCCGACCCCCGAAGGCGTACGGCAGCGGCAGCGGGTAGAAGCACAGGTCACGCCATTTCTCGCCGATTCCGTCGGTGCTGGACGCGCGGCGATTCCGGCTCGCGCCGGTGACCGTCGACGCGCGACGCGAAACAGTCGTGAGCTGCGGCCAAATGCATTCCTGTCGCCCGGAACGACGTCATTGAGATTTTCACCACTCGATCGGCCCGACGTTCGCGCCGGCCACCCCACACTCGGCCGCACGGCGACAACGGAAGCGCCCGGGTGCCCATGCGGCGGACCGGGCTTCCGCTCATCCGCGCCGGGGGCCACGACCAGCGTGGTACGACTGCACCAGCACTGGCCCGACGCGCACGGAGTGGGCGGGACATGACGATCGGTGGCTGGCGGGGACTGCTTCATGCCCGCGAGGGTGAGCTGCTTCTCGACCTGGTCTTCGTCTTCGCGCTCACCCGGTTCTCCGAGCGTCTGATCGAGGACTTCACGACGGAGCGGCGGATCGTCCTGCCGGAACTCGGCCAGACTGTGCTGCTGCTGCTCGCGCTCTGGCTGATCTGGATCCACGCGGCGTTCGTGACCAGCGTCCTCGGGCCGCGGGATCGGGCGGTCCAACCGGTGATCGTCTGGATCATGTTCGGCAGCATGATCATCGCGGTCACGTTGCCCCACGCGTTCGGCGACCGCGCGGTGGTCTTCGCGATCACGTACGTCGCCATCCAACTCGGCAAGCCCGTCGTCCTGATGCTCGGACGGTACGACCGCGAGGGCCACGCCCCCGCGCGGGCGCTCTGCTGGGCGGCGCTGTCCGCCGTCCCCTGGCTCGCCGGGGCCGCCCTCTTCGCATAGAGTCCCACACGCGGGATCCTGTGGACGCTGGCGCTGGCACTGGACTACACGGGGCTCTTCCTCGGCTGGCCGGTACCACGGTTCGGCCGCACCCGATTGCACGACTGGAGAATCGCCGGCGAGCATCTCGCCGAACGCTTTCAGCAGTTCGTCATCATCACGCTCGGAGAGACGATCCTGCTCACCGGACTGACGTTCGCCGAAAAGTTCACCCCCGACCGGGTGGCACCCACCGTGGTGTCCTTTGCCAGCACGGTGCTCATCTGGCGAATCTACTTTCACCGGGCCGGGGCGCTGTTTCCCGCGGCCATTGAGACCGTCCCCGACCCGGCCCGCCTCGGTTGGTCAGCGGTCCACACCCACCTGATCATCGTGGCCGGCATCCTCGCGACCGGCGTCTCCCACGCACTGGTCATCGACAATCCGGTCGGGCACGAGGACCCGTTGTGGCTCGCGGTCATCCTGGGCGGGCCCGCGCTGTTCCTGGCCGGGCGTTCCCTCCTGGAGTACCAGGTGTTCGCCCGGGTCTCCGCGTCCCGGGTCGTCGGGCTGCTCGCGCTTGCCGCCCTGGTGCCGCTGACGGTCGCCCGGACACCGGCGACCGCCGCCAACGCCCAAGTCGTCGTCCTGGCCGCAGTGGCGGTGTGGGACGCGATCCGCGAGCGGAGACACCCGGGCGAGGCGCCCGCACCACCGTCGCGTCGGCCCGCCACCTGATTCACACCGGCGCCAAATCGGCGTTACCGGACGACGCCGCGCCTTCTTGACTAGCGTGGGTGCGGAGCCGATCAGCGGGAGGTGATGCCGGTGACGATGGAAGCGGAGCGCACCCTGCGGGCGGAGGACGTCAGCCACCTGGCGGAGCTCGCCGCCCAGTTGCGGGTGGACTCGATCAGGTGCAGCACGAAGGCCGGCTCCGGTCACCCGACCTCGAGCCTGTCCGCCGCCGACCTGCTCGCCGTGCTGATCTCCCGGCACCTGCGGTACGACTGGGCGGACCCGGGCGGTCGCGCCAACGACCATCTGATCTTCTCCAAGGGCCACGCCTCGCCGCTGCTGTACGCGGTCTTCAAAGCCGTCGGGGCGATCACCGACCAGGAGCTGGTCGACACGTACCGTCAGTTCGGGTCGCGCCTGCAGGGACACCCGACGCCGGCGCTGCCCTGGGTCGACGTCGCCACCGGTTCGCTCGGTCAGGGGCTGCCCGTCGGCGTCGGGATCGCGCTGGCCGGTCGGTACCTCGACCGGCTGCCGTTCCACGTGTGGGTGCTCTGCGGGGACAGCGAGACGGCCGAGGGCTCCGTCTGGGAGGCCCTGGACAAGGCCGGCCACTACGGCCTGCACAACCTCACCGCGATCGTCGACGTGAACCGGTTCGGGCAGCGCGGGGAGACCGAGCTGGCCTGGGATCTGGACACCTACCGGCGACGGGTCGAGGCGTTCGGTTGCCAGGCGATCGTCGTCGACGGCCACGACCTGGTGGCCGTCGACGACGCGCTCGGCCGGGCCCGGCAGGCGACCGGCCCCACCGTCGTGCTCGCGCGGACAGTCAAGGGCAGCGGGGTGCCCGACGTCGAGAACCAGCCGGGCTGGCACGGCAAGCCGATGAAACCCGAGGCGGCCGAGCGGGCCGTCGAGGCCCTCGGCGGCGTACGCCAGATCCGCGTCACCGGGCCGCGGCCCGAGCCGGCCCCGCCCGCCGCCACCCCGACCGGCGGGCCACCGGAGCTGCCGCGCTACGACCGGGGCGCGAAGGTGGCCACCCGGAACGCGTACGGTGATGCGCTGCGCGCGCTCGGCTCACGGCCGGACGTGGTCGCCCTCGACGGCGAGGTCAGCGACTCCACCCGCGCCGACCGGTTCGCCGAGGCGTACCCCGACCGGTTCTTCGAGATGTTCATCTCCGAACAGCAGATGGTCGCCGCGGCGGTCGGCCTGCAGGTGCGCGGCTACCGGCCCTTCGCCTCGACCTTCGCCGCCTTCCTTTCCCGCGCCTACGACTTCATCCGGATGGCCGCCATCTCCCGCGCCGACATCGCCCTGTCCGGGTCCCACGCCGGCGTGGAGATCGGGGCGGACGGCCCGTCGCAGATGGGGCTGGAGGACCTGGCCGCCATGCGCGCCATCCACGGCTCCACCGTCCTCTATCCCAGTGACGCCGTGTCCTGCGTCGCCCTGGTCGCCCAGATGGTCGACCGCGCGGGCATCACCTACGTGCGCACCACCCGGGGCGCGTACCCCGTCCTCTACGACAACGACGAGACCTTCCCGATCGGCGGCAGCAAGCAGGTGCGCGGCGGTGGCGACGACCACGTCGCGCTCATCGGCGCCGGGGTGACGGTGCACAACTGCCTCGCCGCCGCCGACGAACTGGCGGGCGAGGGCATCAACGCCCGGGTCATCGACCTGTACTCGGTCAAGCCCCTGGACTCCGACCGGCTGCTGGGCGCCGTCCGGGACACGGGCGGCCGGCTGGTGGTCGTCGAGGACCACTACCCGCAGGGCGGGCTCGGTTCCGCCGTCCTCGAGTCGCTGGCGGACCTCGCCGTGCCCGCCCGGGTGACCCGCCTGGCGGTACGGGGGCTGCCCACCTCCGGGACGCCCACCGAGCTGATGGACCAGGCGGGTATCGGCGTGACAGCCATCGTCGAGGCGACCCGCGCCCTGCTGGCCAACACGCACTGACCGCCGGCCCCGGTCGGGGTCCCCGGCGGTCAACGTGGCCGTCGTGTCGGGTGTCCGGTGTCGGAGAAGAGAGGACCGGTCCCGCGCGACGGTCCGGCCCTCTCCCCCGGCCCGCCGACGTTCAGAGAAGGCCGTCGGCGATGCCCAGCGGCCCGGTCGTCGACGCCGAAACCTCGCCGTGCGCGCCGGCGTCACCGTAGACGTGACCGCTCACGCCGGTGTCGACGGTGCCGGTGACGCCGGAGACGACCCCGTCCACCTGCCCCGTCACGCCGCCCGCGGTGGACGGCACGTCCACCGCCAGGAGCACGCCGCCGGAGCCGTCGCCGAGGCCGAGCCCACCCAGGGTGTCGTCGACTCCGAGCGAACCGACGACGCCCTCCACCTGGCCGTGCGTGCCGGCGAGGGGGCCGCCGAGCAGGCCGTCGGCGACGCCGAGCAGGCCCGAGTCGGTGGTCGCCAGCAGCGCGTCCGGGCTGGCGACCGTGGTGGTGACGTCCCCGACCGCCGGGGCGGTCGCGACCTCCACCGCGCCCACCACGTCCGCGTCGAGCGTGTGGGCCACGTCGTGCACCCCGGTCAGGTCCGTGGCCAGGCCGTCCGACCCGACGCCCACGCCGATTCCCGGCAGCAGGTACGCCCCTGCCGTCACGCTGCTCGGGTCCACGGCGATCGCGCCCAGGGCGCCGGCCGCGACACTCACCCCGCTGTCCGAGCTGCTGACACTGATCTGCTGCGTGACGTACTGCAACTGGCCGACCACGTCGGTGGCGTCGGTCACCAGCGGCCCGAAGCCGAGCTGGCCGGTGACCGAGGTGACCGCCGAAACGCCGTACGCCGGAACGTGGTCGACCACCAGCGGGACGACCTCCTGCACGTCCGCGACGGTGATGTCGGTCAGCCCCGCCGCCAGGAGCTCGCCCTGCGGGTCGAGCTCGAAGGCCGACAGCGCGGCCGAATCGGTGACCAGGTTGAGCACGAAGTCGTGCAGGGTCTGGTGCCCCTCCGCGTGCACCGTCTGGTGCGATTCCACGTGCGCGGGCTGCTGCGTGTCCGCCTGCGCACTCTGGTGCGAATCCGCGTGCAGGGTCTGGTACGAGTCCATGTGCGGGTACTCCTCGGAAGAGGGCCATCGAGCGTCGACAGCGACGCTATGGCCGACGCCGGGACGGCACATCGGGGATGCGCCCGCAAGCTTGCCGGCCCGATCCGGGCCGGCACCGCTCGCGGAGCCAGGGGGGACGGGGATCCGTGCGCCGGGGGTGGGCCCGCTATGCCCGGGGGGCGTACCGCGGACGATAGGGGCTCTAGGGGGTGCCCCTCATCGGTGCGAGGGGCGTCGGCTGCCGGTCATGCCTTCGGCGGGGAGAGCGCCGTGCGGAGCTGCCGGCGTGAGCTGATTCCGAGCTTGCCGAAGACGTTGCCGAGGTGCCACTCCACCGTGCGGGGACTGATGAACATCTGGGCGGCGATCTCGGAGTTGGTGTGTCCGTCTCTGGCCAGCCTGGCGATCTGTGCCTCCTGGCTGGTGAGTTCGGTGGCCGTTTCGGCCCGCCGCCTGCGTACCGTTTCCCCGGTGGCCAGAAGCTCCCGACGGGCGCGCTCGGCGAGACCGTCGGCTCCCATCCGGCTGAATGCCTCGTAGGCGGAACGTAGCTGGGTGCGGCTCTCCTGCCGGCGGTTCTGGCGACGCAGCCACTCGCCGTACAGCAGGCGGGCGCGGGCCAGGTGGACGACGATGCGACACCGGCCGAGGTGCTCGATCGCCTCCCGGTAGAGCGCATCGGCAACCTGTTCGTCGCTGAGGAGCGCCCGGGAGCATGCCTCCACGCCAAGGGCCCAGTGCGTTCCGCTCGCGCGGGTACGTACGGTGAGCTTGTCCAGCGCCGCCGCGGCGGGCTCCGGCTGCCCGCTGCGGGCGGCAGCCTCGATCAGTTCGAACAGCGCCCACCCGAAGAAACCCAGGTCCTCGTACTGGCAGGCCCGGGTCGCGGCGGCCAGCGCCGTCTCGTAGTGGCCGAGGCCGTTGTACAGCGCCGCGGTCGCGTAGTGGGCGAGGCTGACCGTTCGTCCCTCCCCCCAGGCGCTCACCTCCTCGATGGTCGTCTCGATGAGGTCCATCGCCTCGGATTCCTCTGCTCGCCAGGCGTTGAGGACCAGTGACGTGTACATCATCGGTGCGCCGCCCGTCGCCGCCGAGATGGCGGTCGCTTCGTCGATCAACGCCGAGGCGGTACCGAACTCTCCCGCGAAGACGTGGTAGCCCGCCTTGTACGTCAGGGCCATCGGGAGGACGGAGAGCGCCCCCGTTTCACGGGCGATGCGGACGGCGGCGTTCGCCATCTCGTGCCAGGCGTCGTCGTCCCACACCTCTGGGACGAGCGGCTCGGGTATCACCCGGAACGCCAGCCACAGCCAGCGGCTGTCCGCGTCCGTCGCGCCGGATCGCTGTTGCTGCCGGATGATGTACAGCGCACGCTTGACGGCGTCGACGCCGGCCGCATGACCATCGATGATCAGCCCCGCCATGGCGTCGAGGAGGACGTCGACCTCCCGTGACGGCGTCGGCGGCGAGGGTCCGGCGCGGACCGCCTCGGCCACCGCCCGCTGCCCGGGCCCTTCACTGAGACGGCCGGCGAAGATCGCCGCGCCGAACGCCTCCAACAGCGTGTCACGGGCAAGGGCGGCGTCGAGGGGCGCGAGCCGGTGCGCGGCGTCGAGCAGAAGCCGCGGTGCGGTACCGCAGCGGAGCCGGGAGAACACCAACCGGGCTCGCAACCGCTCGAGCCGGGCCCGCCGCAGGTCGTCCAGTGGGCCCGCCTCCGCGACCGCCAGCAGGTTGTCGGCCTGTTCCGCGCCACCGGCCTCGATGTCGAGCTGCGCGGCGGCCAGCGCTCGGGCGACGCGTCGCGCGGGATCGGGCGTCAGCTCCGCCGCCCGCCGCAGGAAGCAGGCGGCGGCAGCGGCTCCGCCCCTGCCCTGCGCGCGGTCGGCCGAGAGCTCCAGATCGGCGGCGACGCTCTCGTCGGGCCCGGGGGCGGCCTGAGCACGGTGCCACGCCCTGCGGTCGGGATCCAGGTGGGGATCGGTGGCCTGCGCCAAGGCTCGGTGCGCCGTCCGGCGATCCGCCGGGGGCGTCCGTTGGTAGACGGCGGAGCGCACCAGCGGGTGGCGGAAGCGCACCCTGGCGCCGAACTCGACCAGTCCTCTGCTCTCGGCCGGGCATGCGGCGTCCGCCGGGATCGCCTGCAGACCGGCTGCGCGCCACAGCAGGCCTCCGTCTCCGGTCGGCTCAGCCGCTGCGATCACCAACAGCCGCTGACTGTCCGGCGGTAAGGACAGGAACTGCTGGTGGAAGGCATCCTCCAGGTGGTTCGCCACGGGGTCCCGGCCGGCGAGCCAGAACCCGCCCGCCAACTCGGCGGGTCCGAGCGCATGTGGCAGGTGCAGCAGGGCCATCGGATTGCCGTGAGCCTCGGCGACGATCCGGTCCCGCACCAACGGGTCGAGCGGGGCGGGGCAGGCCGACGCCAGAAGGGCACGCGCGTCGGCCTCGCTGAGGCCCTCCACGACCAGCTCCGGAAGACCGGCCAGCTCACGAGCGGGCTCCCGCAGCGCGAAGATCAACGCGATGGGTTCCGCCATCAACCGCCTGGCGACGAACGCCAGCACCCCCATGGACTCGTCATCGAGCCACTGCGCGTCGTCGACGAGGCAGGCCAACGGCCGGTTCTCCGCGGCGCCGGCCAGCAGTCCGAGCACCGCCAGGCCGACGAGGAAGGGACTCGGTGCCTCGCCCTCCTGCAGCCCGAACGCGACGGCCAACGCATCGCACTGCGGTCCGGGCAACTCGTGGAGCCGACCCAGCATCGGCGCACAGAGCTGATGGAGGGCGGCGAACGGAAGGCCCATCTCCGACTCGATGCCCGCGATGGCCAACGTGCGGAACCCGGCCGCCCGGCCGGCTGCGTGATCCAGCAACGCGGTCTTGCCGATCCCGGCCTCCCCGCGAAGGACCAGAACCGCACTGCCCCCGGCCCGTACCCGGGCGAGCACCCGCTCCAACGCGGCCAGCTCCCGGCCTCGGCCTCGCAGTTCGACGCGCGTGTCGATGGCGGGCACCCCCATGCGTCGATCTTCCTGGTCGCGGCGTGCCAGGCCGCACGACCAATGCGGTCATTTTACCCAAATCGGGTCGGCGCTCTCCGGGTCAATGTCGACCCGGAGGTGACCTCGCGGGTTCGGGGCGGACGTGGCGAGTCACCCCAGACTGGACGTGACCTGCCCAAAGGTCGCCGATCCGAGGCGCGAGGAGCGCCACCCCGGGGTTCGGCCACGGGGCCGGACCCGGGGGTTTCCCTGGGGCGGCGCACGCCCACCTCGGCGATCGTGGACGGGCCGGCGCACGAGGGGCACGGACCCGCCAGGACAACGGCCCCACCCGGACGCCCTCGTGCGAAAGAAGGCCGGCGCATGCCGTTTGTCAGCGGCAAAGGGCAGAACGCCCGTTTCAATCACCCATCAGCACAGAAAGGAAACCCTGCATGTCTGCCACACAGGACGTGCCCGCGATTCGACGGTTCCGGGTCGAGGTCCCGGAGGCGGAGCTCAAGGAGCTGCGAAAGCGCATCCTGGCCACGCGCTGGCCCGAGAAGGAAACCGTCGACGACCAGTCGCAGGGCCCGCAGCTCGCCACGATGAAGGAACTCGCGCGCTACTGGGCCTCGGAGTACGACTGGCGCAAGGTCGAGGCCAGGCTGAACTCCCTGCCGCAGTTCATCACCGAGATCGACGGCCTCGACATCCACTTCGTCCACGTGCGGTCGAAGCACGAGAACGCCCTGCCGCTCATCGTCGCGCACGGCTGGCCGGGCTCGATCATCGAACAGCTCAAGATCATCGAGCCACTGACCGATCCCACCGCACACGGCGGCACCGCGGAGGACGCCTTCCACGTGGTGATTCCGTCGATGCCCGGCTACGGGTACTCGGGCAAGCCGACGGCGACCGGCTGGGGGCCGGACCGCATCGGTCGCGCCTGGGTGGAGCTGATGAAGCGCCTCGGCTACGACCGGTTCGTGGCGCAGGGCGGCGACTGGGGCGCGGTCGTCGTGGACCTGATGGCCGCGGAGGCGCCCGACGGGCTGCTCGGGATCCACACCAACATGCCCGGCGTGATCCCGACCGAGATCGACAACCTGTTCCACAAGAACATCATCGGGGCGGCCAACGCCCTCGAGTCGCTGCCGGCCGATCTCTCACCGGAGGAGCGGCAGACGTGCGAGCAGTTGGACTTCGTGTGGAAGCACGTCACGTACGCCCTCCAGATGGCCGCTCGCCCGCAGACGCTGACCGGGTTGGCGGACTCGCCCGTCTTCCTGGCCGCCTGGATGCTCGACCATGACGCGGCGAGCCTGGCACTGATCTCACGATCCTTCGCCGGGGTGCCCGAGGGTCTGACGCGCGACGACGTCCTCGACAACATCACCCACTTCTGGCTGACGAACTCGGGGGTCTCCGCGGCGCGACTCTATGCGGAGAACAGGTTCTCGTTCTTCGGCGTCAAGGGTGTCACGATCCCCGTTGCCGTGAGCGTCTTCCCGGACGAGCTCTACCAGGCCCCAAAGAGCTGGGCAGAGCGGGCGTACCCCGATTTGATCCACTACAACCGGGTCGACAAGGGCGGTCACTTCGCGGCGTGGGAGCAGCCGCGAATCCTCGTGGAGGAGGTGCGCGCCGGCTTCCGGTCGCTTCGCTAGGCGACCGCGCCTGACCGGCGGAGCATGCTCCGACCGGGCGAGGGCGGCCGAGTGGCTCACTTCCAGCCTCTCGGCCGCCCTCGCCCGGTCGCCTACTGGAATCGCGCCGCTCGACCCTGCGGCTGGCGTCCTGTTCGTACCATGGCGCCCTGGGTGTGGGAGGTCGTCATGTCGGTCCGGAACCGAGCAAATACACCGTGGCTCCCGCCGCGCTGGTTCATCCGTCTGGCCTGGTCGGTGCACCGGGGCCTGTACCGGGTCTGCCGCGGCCGGGTCGGCCTGTGGCGGCCACGCGCGAATCGCTGGGGCACGCTACGGCTGACCACCACCGGGCGCCGCACCGGTCAGCAGCGCAGCGTCATCCTCGGGTACGTCGAGGACGGGCCGAACCTGGTCACGTTGGCGATGAACGGGTGGGGCGAGGCCGAGCCCGCCTGGTGGCTCAACCTGCAGGCGCACCCGGACGTGACCGTCGACCTGGTCGACGGGCAGCGACCGGTACGCGGTCGCGCCGCGACCGGTGACGAGCGGTCGAGGCTGTGGGCCCGCTGGTGCGAGATCGACACGAATCTCGACGGCTTCGCGGCGCGGCGGCCGTCCGAGACCGCGGTGGTGGTCCTGGAGCCGGGATTCGGCACGTCGGACGCGGGGAGCGCGCGGGAGCGTCCCTAGTCCTCGTCCGTGACGCGGATGATGACCTTCCCGGGCGCTCGGGGGGCGTCGGGCCCGAATGCGGCCACCGCCTCCGACAGGGGCCGGATCGCTCCGATGTTCGGGGTGAGTCGTCCGTCGCGCAGTCGCGCGGCCAGTTCGGTGAGTTGAGAGCGGTCGGCTTCGACGACGAAGAAGACCGCGCGGCCGTTCTGGGGCTGGACCTCTGGCGGGCCGGCGATGGTGACGAGCGTGCCGCCGGGACGCACGAGTGCGGTCGAGCGGTCCCGGATGTCGCCGCCGATCACGTCGAAGACCACATCGACCTGTCCGACGTGCTCCAGACTCTCGTGCTCGAGATCCACGAACGCGGCGACGCCGAGCTTCAGCGCGGTGTCCCGGTCGCGCGCACGGCCGGTGCCGATCACTCGTACGCCCACCTCGCGGGCGAGCTGGACCGCGAGCGAGCCGACACCGCCCGCGGCGCCGTGGATCAGGACGGTCTGACCCGGTTCCACGCGGGCGTGGACGAAGAGGGCCTGCCAGGCGGTCAGTCCGGAGATCACCCCGGCCGTGGCCACCGCGTGGTCGACGTCCCCGGGCAGCGGGGCGAGGTTGCGTGCCTCGACGGCCACGTACTCGGCCAGCGAACCGTTACGCGTCCAGTCGGTCAGGCCGAACACCCGCTGTCCCACGCTCAGCCCCGTGGTGCCGTAGCCCAGCTCGGTCACGACACCGGACACCTCGTGCCCGGGAACGGACGGGGTACGGTCCCGGCCGGCCCGGTCGGTCCAGGTCCCCGGCCAGGTCAACTCCCCGGGGGTGAACCCTGCCGCGTGCACGCGCACCATGACCTCGTTCTCCGCCAGATGCGGGTGCGGCAGCTCGGTCAGCGTCAGCCCGGCCAGTCCGGCCTCTCGATCCCGCACAGTGATCGCTTGCACAACAGCTCCCCTCTCTGGTGAGGTCCGTGCGGCACCGTCATCCCGATGGGCTCCGCTCCGTCACATCCTCTCCGGTGTCCGCACCGGACGGGGCAGGATTACCGATCTGCCCAACGGTTGTGGGGCATCGACGCGGCGTGCGCGGCCGGTTGTCGCATCACGACACCGACCGGCCGGATGCCGGTGTCGTATCCGGCCGAAGCGCCAACGCCACCAGGCGTCGTCCGGACCCGCCGCCGGCCGACGAACATGCCTAGGGCGTGCCGCTACACCTACGTGATCATGACGTGATTGGCGCGCCGTGGCTCGGGCTGGACCATGGTCAGCAGGCTCTCGCCCTCGGCGAGGACGGCGTCGCGCTGATCCGCCGTAAGGGTGCGCAGCGACGTGATCCGTAACGTCGCCGCGCCGTCGTCGACGGTGACCGCCCAGGTGCCCGCGACCCGGCCGTCGACCAGCAGGAAGCGGGCACCCGCGACGCTCAGCCCACGATGCTCGGTGTCGATGACGCGGCTGCGGTCGTCGTAGCCGAGCACCGCGTTGTCGAACGCCGGCAGGAAGCGCGGCGGCGCCGGGGTCTCCGGGTCGGGCAGCGCGCCGTCGGGCACGTCGAGCAGCTCGCGGCCGCGCTCGTCGCGGAACGTGCGCAACCGCGGTCGCAACCGGTGGACCGACTCCCGCAGCCCACTCAGCCCCGACCAGGCGCGGATGTCAGCACTGGCCGCCGGGCCGTAGGCGGCGAGGTAGCGCAGGACCAGCGCGTCGACGGTGGCCGGCGAGGCCGGCTCCAGCGGGCGGCCCAGCCACGCCTCGATGGTGGTGTTGTGCGCCGCGCCGCGCTCGCCCCAGACCCCGCGGGGTGGCACCTGCACGAGCGGCACGAGGGTGCTGAGCGCGTCACCCAGCCAGCGCGGCTCCACCCCCGGCCAGCGGTCGGCGATCACGCGGGCCGCGTCGGTCAGCATGCGCGGGCGCTCCTCGAACAGCGGCCGGCCCAGTTTCGTCAGCTCGTCGAGGTCGACGCCGGGCAGCACCCGGCGCAACGTCGACCACATGCGTTTGACCAGCATCGCCTGGTGCACGGGCCGGAGCGCGAGGCAGTCCCGTGCGGTCACCAGGTGGAGGGTGCGGCGCATCAGCAGCGTGCGGACCGCCTCGCGACTCAGCAGCAACCCGGCCAGCGCCGACGGCTGGAAGCCGGCCAGCCGGCTCCACAACCCGACGTACGGCTCCAACGGCTCCTGCGCCTGCAACCCCACCAGGTGCTCGAGGGCGTCGGCGACCGGCATGTCGTGCCGCTGCAGCAGGAGCTGGCGGGACAGGAGCGCCCGGTTGAGGGCGCGGCGGTCGAGCACGCTCATGGGGCTGACGCTATCGCCCACCCCGGACACTCCCCAGGCGCCAGCCGCTGTCCGCCCCGCTATCCGGGGCGCTTCGCCGCCAAGCCGGTGCACCGCTGTGCGGTGGCGAGTTTGTCGAGGATGCGCTGCTCGCCACGGCCGGTGGCCGGCACCGGCTGGCCGCTGCCGGAGACCACCGCCGGGACGAACCGGCTGTCCACCACTGTCCGGCCGCGTACGACCAGGTTCAGTACGCCGGAGTCCGTGCTGTGCGACTTTCCGTACCAGAGGAAGTTGCCCAGTCCGTAGTGCACGTAGGTCGCGCCCAGCCAGCCGTCACCCAGCAGCGTGTGCGCGTGCGTACCGACCACGATGTCGGCGCCGGCCGCGGAGAGCTTTCCGGCGAACGTCTTCATCTCCCCGCTCGGGCACGACCTGCCCTCGACGCCCCAGTGCATGAAGACGATAACCAGGTCGGCCTGCTCCCGGGCCGAACGCACCGCGGCGGTGGCCCGCGCGGGATCGAACGCCATTGCCACCCCCGGTCGGCTGTCCGTGGCCCGCCACGACCCGGCCAGGTCGTGCACCTGCGACATGCCGAGCACCGCGATCCGCAGCCCTCGTACGGTGGTGAGCCAGGGCGCATACGCCGCGTCGGCGTCGCGGCCCGCGCCGAACACCGGGTACCGGGCTTCCGCGGCGGCGTCGAGGGTGTCGGAGAGCCCCTGCTGGCCGTAGTCGAGGATGTGATTGTTGGCGATCGACACCGCGTCGACCCCGGCCGCGCGCAGTGCCGCGAAGGCGGTCTTCGGGGCCCGGAAATGGTAGGTCTTCGGCTGTGGGGTGCCCCGGTCGGTCACCGCCGTCTCCAGGTTGAGCAGCGCGACGTCGGCGTCGCGCAGCGTCGACGCGATCGCCCCGAAGGCCGTCTCCGGATCGTCGAGCAGGCGCAGGGTGCGGCCGGTGAAGTGGACGTCGCCGGCGAAGGCCAGCCGCACCTCGGCCGGCGCGCTCGGCTCCGGCGTCGCGGTGGCGGACGGCGTCGGACCCGACGTGGCCGCGCGCCAGACCGGCGTCTGGCCGGTCGATCCGGCGGCGCATCCGGCCAGCCCGGCGCCGACCGCGACCGCCGTCAACGCCGCCAGCGAGGTACGCGCCGTCCCGCGGAACACCCTGGCGAGGGTACGCTCTCCGGGCGACGCCCGGGACCCCCGGCGGCCACCACCGACCGCCGTACCAGCGCGGGCTTTGCCTGCCCGGCAGCGCGCAACGCCGGCGGGACCGCCACCGCCGCGATGGCGAACAAGGACGGGCCAGGCCACCTCGGGGCGAGGTGATGATCACCACGCAGAGCCAACTCTTCCCTCACGGGAGAGTAGGGTCCGTCAGAGTCGTCAGGGTCTGACGTGCGCCCGGCCGGGTGCGCCTGAGTGGAAATGGCTTCATGTCTTCAGTGTTGTCCGCGGTGTCCCGGCCGCGCCTGCCCCGTCCGTCCTGGCTGTCACCGAAGGTGCTCCGCACCGAGGTTCTCGCCGGTCTGGTCGTCGCTCTCGCCTTGATTCCCGAGGCGATCTCCTTCTCGATCCTGGCCGGCGTCGATCCTCGGGTGGGCCTGTTCGCCTCGTTCACGATGGCGGTCACGATCGCGGTTTGCGGCGGTCGTCCGGCGATGATCTCCGCCGCGACCGGCGCCATCGCCCTGGTCGTGGCGCCGCTGGCCAAGGAGCACGGCTTGGACCACCTGATCGCGGCGGTGATCCTCGGTGGCGCGATTCAGGTCCTGCTCGCGGCGCTCGGCGTAGCGAAGTTGATGCGATTCATCCCGCGCAGCGTCATGGTCGGCTTCGTCAACGCCCTGGCCATCCTGATCTTCGCCGCGCAGGTCCCCCATCTGCTCGGCGTGCCGTGGCTGGTCTACCCACTCGTTGCGGTGGCGCTGGCGATCATGGTGGGGCTGCCCCGGCTCACCCGCGCGGTCCCCGCGCCGCTGGTGGCGATCGTTGTGCTGACCGTCGCCACGGTGACCGTCGGCGTAGCGGTGCCGACGGTCGGGGGTGAGGGCGCCCTGCCGGACAGCCTGCCCACCCTGGGTGCGCCGCAGGTCCCCTGGACCCTCGACACGCTCACCCTGATCGCCCCGTACGCCCTGGGCGTGGCGCTGGTCGGCCTGATGGAGTCGCTGATGACCGCCAAGCTCGTCGACGACATCACCGACACGCACTCCAACAAGACCCGGGAGTCCTGGGGACAGGGCGTCGCCAACATCGTCACCGGGTTCTTCGGCGGCATGGGTGGCTGCGCGATGATCGGTCAGACCATGATCAACGTGAAGGCGTCCGGTGCACGTACCCGGCTGTCGACCTTCCTGGCTGGCGTGTTCCTCCTGATCCTGGTCGTCGCGCTCGGTGACGTGGTTGCGGTCATCCCGATGGCCGCCCTGGTCGCCGTGATGATCATCGTGGCGGTGTCGACCTTCGATTGGCACTCTGTCGCACCGAAGACGCTGAAGAAGATGCCGTACGGCGAGACGATCGTCATGCTGGCCACCGTCGCGACCACCCTGGCCACCCACAACCTGGCCGTCGGCGTCGTCGTCGGCGTGCTCACCGCCATGGTGATCTTCGCCCGCCGGGTCGCCCGTCTGGTCGAGGTCACCAGCGTCCTTGACCCGGACGGCAGCACCCGGATCTACTCCGTTCATGGTGAGCTCTTCTTCGCCTCCAGCAACGACCTCGTCGGCCAGTTCGACTACGCCAACGACCCCGAGAACGTGGTGATCGACATGACCCACGCCCATGTCTGGGACGCCTCCTCCGTCGCCGCGCTGGACGCGATCACCACGAAGTACGCCGCCCGGGGCAAATCCGTCGAGATCGTTGAGTTGAACAAGCCCAGCGCCCGCATCCACAACACCCTCGCGGGGCAGCTCGGAGTCGGCCACTGATGGCCGCCGCCAGCCGCGGCGCCGGGTCGGAGCAAGCCTCCGGCCCGGCCTCCGGTCGGTTGATGCAGATCGGGGAGGCCGCCGAGCGGGTGGGGTTGAGCATCCGAACCATCCGCCACTACGAGGAAGTCGGCCTGATCGTGCCCGCTGCGCGCAGCGAGGGCGGCTTCCGCCTCTACACCGGGTCCGACCTGGACCGCCTGGCCGTGGTCAAGCGGATGAAGCCGCTCGGGTTCACCCTCGACGAGATGCGGGGCCTCCTCGTCGTCCTCGACGCGCTCGACACCGCCACCGGCACCGAGCGGGCCGAGCTGCTTGACCGGCTCGGCATGTTCCACCACGCCGCGACCGCTCGGGTCACCGCGCTTCGCGACCAACTCGCCATGGCCGAGGGCTTCGCCGGAACGCTCCGCGCCAAACTTGACCACCACGGCGACCCGGGCGCCTGACTCCCCACCGCCGGTCGCTCGCGTCGCGTATAGGGTTCGCCCGTCGGCGTTCGCCTTGCGATCATCCAGTGGTGACCTCCTACGTGTCCCACACCACCGTTGACTGTGCCGACGCCTACGCCTTGTCCCGTTGGTGGCAAGCCGTCCTCGACTACCGCGAAGACCCGGACGATCCGAACAAGCCCGGCCACGAGGAATGCATGATCTCCTCCCGGGACGGACGGCACCGCCTGCTGTTCATCGAGGTGCCGGAAGCAAAGCAGGTCAAGAACAGAATCCACCTCGACCTGCGTCCTGCCGAAGGCACGCGCGACGCGGAGCTGGCGCGGCTGACCGAGCTCGGTGCGGCCGTCGTGTTCGACCGCCGCAACGCCGACGGAACGGGATGGGTCGTGCTCGCCGACCCGGAAGGCAACGAGTTCTGCATCCTTCGGAGCGACGCCGAGATCGCTGGCGGGCGGCCCTGACGGCATACCCGGACTGCCCCTGTCCATGGATGCGCTGAACTGCCTTCTCAACCATGGGGAGCCGGTTCTGACTGGCGTGCGCCGGATGCCGACCCACGACCCGAGCGCCTGATCGCCGAGCCGGACCCGCGGGCTCGATCGCGCCGTCCCCGTCCACCGCCATCGAGGTGCTCGGACACCGCGGTGGCCCGATCCGCTGACCGCGGCATCCACGCTCGGCGACAGCGGCTCGGCTTCCTGGGCAGTCAGGCTGCCGCCGGCCTCCCGGCTCGCGCGCGGGCGATGGTACGCCCACGTTCCGACTCCGGGAAGCGGGCGAGCATCGCACGCACCTCGTCGGCGCTCACGTTGGCACCGAACAGCTCGCTGCCCGGTTCGAGCCGTACGCCCTCGGCGAGGGGCCCCGCGATGACCGGATCGAAGCCGAGCCGGTCGACAAGGGACGCCACGACGGCCAGATCGGCGGCGGCGTCACCGGCGATCGCGATGGCCTTGCGGCCGCCCGCGCCCTCCGGCCGAGCCTCGTCCTCGAGATCGTGGTATCCCATGTGGTTGAACGCCTTGACGACGCGGGAGCCGGCCAGGAAGGCCTGGACGGTCTCGCTCGACGAGGTACGCGGGTCGGTGAGGTCGTCGCGGATGCCGTCGACCTCCCACCAGTAGTTCATGGCGTCGACGACGAGCTTGCCGCGCAACGCCTCGGCGGGAATGCTGCGGTACCTACCCAGCGGGAGAGCGAGGATGACGACGTCGGCGCCGGACGCGGCGTCGGTCGCCGTGGTGGCGACCGCCCCGGGCGTGAGCACCTCGATGGTGAGGGCGATCCTCGCCGGGTCACCGGAACCGGCGATGAGCACCCGGTAGCCGGCGGCGACGGCGAGCCGGGCGAGCACCGTGCCCACCTTGCCGGCGCCGAGGATGCCGAGGGTCCGTGGCCCTTGCCGGGCGCTGTCGTTCATGTCTTCCCTCCGGGTGTGGACGGGGCGTCCGTGGGCACGGTCAACTGGCGAGGATGTCGTGGACCAGCGGGATCACCCGGGTGCCGTACAGTTCCACGGCACGCATCCGGGCGCTCACCGGCTGGGCGCCCGCTGTGTAGATGAGGTCGAAGCGGCCGACGCCGAGGGTTCGGATCGCGCCGGCCATGCGACGGGCCACGGTCTCCGGCGAGCCGATGTAGAGGGAGCCGTGCGCGATCTCGGCGTCGAACTCCTCGCGGCGGATCGGTGGCCAGCCCCGCAGCGCACCGATCCGGTCCCGCATGACGCGGTAGTGCGGCCAGAACACCTCCTTGGCCTCCTCGTCGGTGTCGGCGATGAATCCTGGCGAGTGCATCCCCACCGGGTGCGCGGTCGTGCCGAACTGCTCGGCGGCCCGCCGGTACAGGTCGATGTAGGGCGCGAAGCGCGCGGGGGCACCACCGATGATGGCGAGCATCAGCGGGAAACCGTAGTGGGCGGTACGCACGACCGACTGTGGCGAGCCGCCGACACCCACCCAGGTGGTGAGGCGTCCCGATTCCGTCTTCGGGAAGACGTCGACGTGTTCGAGCGGCGCACGTTTCGTGCCGCTCCAGGTGACCGGCTTCTCCTCCAGGAGCTTCGCGAACAGCTCGATCTTCTCCTCGAACAGCACGTCGTAGTCGCGCAGGTCGTAGCCGAAGAGGGGGAAGGACTCGGTGAACGAGCCGCGGCCGAGGATGACCTCGGCCCGGCCGTTCGACAGCGCGTCCACCGTCGCGAAGCGCTGAAACACCCGGACGGGGTCGTCCGAGCTCAGCACCGTCACGCCGGACGCGAGCCGGATGCGCGAGGTACGGGTGGCGATCCCCGCCAGGACGGTCTCGGGCGTCGACACCGAGTACTCCGGCCGGTGGTGCTCGCCGAGGGCGATGACGTCGACGCCGAGATCGTCCGCCAGCACCGCCTCGTCGACGACCTGCCGGATCGCCGCGGCGTGGGACACGGGCCTGCCGGAGTCGTCCTCCGGCACGTCGCCGAAGGTGTCGAGGCCGAACATGAGATCAGACATGGGTGGGCTCCTTCGCCAACAGCTCCCGGACACGCGGGGCGACCTCGCTGCCCAGCAGCTCGATCGTGCGGGCGCGTGCCTCGCGGGGCAGGTGCATGATGTCGTACTTGAGGTCGAAGCGGCTCAGCCGCAGATCCCGGGCGACCGTGGCGATCTTCCGCGCGACCGTCTCGGGTGATCCGACGAACAGCGCTCCCTGGTCGAGTTCGGCCTCGTAGCGCCGGCGGTCCGGCTTGTAGAAGCCGCGTTCCTCGGCGAGCCGGGCCACGACCGGCTGCCAGTACCGCCACCAGGTCTCCACCGCCTCCTCGTCGGTGTCCGCGACGAGACCGAGCGAGTGCTGCCCGATCGGCTGCACGGGGTGCCCGGCCTGTTCGAGCGCCCGGAGGTAGAGGTCGACGTGGCCGGCGAACCGCTGCGGGCGCCCGCCGATGATCGCGAGCATGAGCGGGAGTCCGTAGCGGGCGGCGCGGATCACCGAGTTCGGACTCCCACCGACGCCGATCCAGGTCGGGATTCCGCCCGCCCGCATCCTCGGATGCAGCCGCTGTGCGACGAGAGGGCTCCGTACGGTGCCCGACCAGGTGACCGATTCGTCCCTCTGCAGCCGGACGAAGAGGTCGAGCTTCTCCTCGAACAACCGCTCGTAGTCCGCCAGGTCGTACCCGAACAGCGGGAACGACTCGGTCGCCGACGCGCGGCCGAGGACGATCTGGGCGCGACCGTTCGAGACCGCGTCCAGTGTCGCGAACTCGTGGTAGAGCCGTACCGGATCGTTCGTGCTGAGGACCGTGACCGAGGTGCCGAGGCGGATCCGGTCGGTCGCTGTCGCGATCGCCGCGAGCAGCACCGGCGTGGCCGAGTCGTTGTGGCCCTCGCGGTAGTGCTCACCCACGCTGAACACGTCGAGCCCGACCGACTCCGCGAGCCGCGCCTCGTCGACGAGCAGCCGCACGGTCTCGGCGTCGCTCAGGATCCGGTCGCCGTCGGTGGCCACCTCGCCGAACGAGTTGAGCCCCAGTTCGATGCCCTTCGCCGTCACCGTCTCCTCCTCACGTTCGCTGGCGGGCGGGCGATCCGTGCCGGCAAGCCGCCCTCAACGATTGACATGTCAAACATGCTAGCCTGCTGATTGACATGTCAACTGGGAGAGGAAGATGACGAAGGACACACCCGAGCGGCGGAGGAGGCGCCAGCTGCCCACCGCCGAGGAACTACGGATCTGGCGAGAGTTCATCGAGACCACGGAGGCGCTCAGATCCCGGATCGCGTCCCGCCTCCAGGTCCAGTCCTCGCTCTCGCCGGGCGACTACGCCGTCCTGCTCGCCCTCACCGAGGCGCAGGACCAGCAGAAGCGCTCCTCCGAACTGGCCGCGCACATCGGCTGGGAGCGCAGCAGGCTCTCCCACCACCTCGGCCGGATGGAGCGGCGCGGACTCATCCGCCGTCAGGAGTGCGCCACCGAGCCCCGAGGGGCGGAGGTCCACCTCACGCCGACCGGGGCCGAGGCCTTCCGCGGGTCCACGGTCCCCCACCTGCGCGCGATCCGCGAACTCTTCGTCGACGCACTGACACCGGACCAGCTCCGCGCGGCGGGCGAGATCGCCGCGGCGCTCCGCGTACACCTGGACCCGCAGCGCAAGGAGTGATCACCAGGAGGACGTCTCGCGTCAGGTGACCCGCCCCGAACCGGGATGCGCAGGGCTGACCACCGACAGTTCCAGCGGGGCGGGCAGCGGCGCCACACCCGGCCCGCCGCAGTCGATCCAGTCGACGATGTCGTCGACCACCACATCGTCGATGACCAGGCCGAACCAGACCGGCCGGGCGCCGGCACGGCGCGCCGCCGGGGCGGGATGAACGACGATCAGGTTGGCTTGTGCGCACAGGTCGAGGCAGGTACTGACCCGGACGCGGTGCGGTGCCCGCAACGTGTCGCGTAGCCGCCGCAACTGCGCGTCGTGGTCGACCGAAGGGAGCTTGCCGGTGTTGCCGCAGCAGCAGTCCCAGCACACCGTCACCAAGCAGCCCTGCTCCTCCGTCACGCGCTGCTCCTCGCTGGTCTTCCGTCGACCGGGCACCCCGCTCGGAGATGGTCGTCGGCGATCCGGCGGGCAAGTGTCGTATCGACGTGCGGGTACCAGATGTCGTCCGGGTGCACGACGACGAGAGGGCCGAGATCGCAGGGAAAGAGGCAGCCGGTCGCGGTGACCAGCACGTCGTCGTCGCCCAGGTCGTACGCGTCGAGTCGGCGGGTGAGGGCGTCGGCGACCTCGTTGGCGCCGTAGGCGGTGCAGCGGGGCCCGCGGCAGACCAGGACGTGGTGGCGGTGCCGGGGCACGGTCGACCAGGCGGCGCTGCGGAAGGGGCCGGGCGTTCCCGTCAGCGGCTGGTGCGGGCCGGCGATCGCCTCGGCGACCGCGGTGACCAGCGCGGGCTGCAGGGCCAGGGGCGCGGTGACCGACACCGGCGGCGGCTGATCGTGCCCGGCCGTCCAGTGGGCGTGGGCACGGCGGATCCACGTGTCGAGATATCGGTCGGGCGGCAGGTGTGTCGGCACCAGGACGATGTCGCTGGCGCCATCGGTGACGGCGGCGTCGAGCGCGTCGTGCAGTGACGGCCTGGCTCCGTCGAGGAAGCACGCCGACACGGGGGCGCCGAGCGCCGGGCGGAGGTCGGCGGCGAGGCGGTGCACGGTGTCGTGGCCCGCGGTGTGGGTGACGGCGCGGGCGACCAGCAGGACGTGGCGGGTCATGACGCGGGCGGGTGGTAGGTGATCACGGGCCGCCCGGTGGTCGGGTGCGGCGCGACGTCGGCGTGGACGCCGTACACGTCGGCGAGCAGGTGCGGGGTGAGGACCTCGGCGGGCGGACCGGCGGCGACGACCCGCCCGGCGGCCAGGACGACCACGGTGTCGCAGAACATGGCGGCGAGGTTGAGGTCGTGCAGCGCGGCGAGGGTGGTGATGCCGGCGCGACGGACGAGGTGCAGCAGGTGCAGTTGGTGGCCGATGTCGAGGTGGTTCGTAGGTTCGTCGAGCAGCAGCAGGCGTGGTTGTTGGGCCAGGGCGCGAGCCAGCTGCGCCCGCTGCCGTTCCCCACCGGAGAGGGTGTGCCACCGGCGGTCGGCGTACCCGTCGAGGTCGACGCGGGCCAGCGCGTCGGCGGCGGCGGCGCGGTCGGCGGCGCTGTCGGACCACCGGGAGCGGCGGTGCGGGGTACGGCCCAGCAGCACGACCTCGATGACGGTCAGGTCGAGGTCGGTGTCGGCGTGCTGGGCGAGCAGCGCGGCCCGGCGGGCGAGGGTGGTCCGGGGCAGGGTGGCGACGTCGTCGCCGTCGATCGTCACCTGCCCGGCGTGGGGTGTGGCGAGGCGGGCGGCGACGCGCAGCAGGGTCGTCTTGCCGCAGCCGTTGGGGCCGAGCAGCCCGACGAGGCTGCCCGCCGGAACCGCGCAGGTGACGTCGTGGAGGATCCGTCGGGCGACGACCGCCCAGGAGACGCCGGTGACGCTGAGCATCAGCCGCGTACCTCCCGTCCGCGCAGGAGCACCACGAAGGCGGGTACGCCGAGCAGCGCGGTCAGCACGCCCACCGGCAGTTCCCGGGGTTCGAACAGGGTCCGCGCGGCGGTGTCCACCCAGACCAGGAAGATCGCGCCGGCGAGGACGACGGCCGGCAGGAGCCGCCGGTGGTCGGCGCCGGTGAGGAACCGCACGGCGTGCGGCAGGATCAACCCGACGAAGCCGACCGCGCCGCTGACGGCGACCAGCGCCGCGGTCAGCAGCGCGGTGGCGACGAGCAGCAGCCAGCGCACCCGGGTGACCGCGACGCCGAGGGTCGCCGCGGCGTCCTCGCCGAAGGCGAAGGCGTTGAGCGCGCGGGCGTGGGCCGCCAGCAGGACGAGCACGACGGCCAGGACCGGTACGGCCCACGCCACGGCGGTCCAGTCGACGCGGGCCAGCGAGCCGGAGAGCCAGAACGTGAGGCTCTGGGTGGCGTGCGGGTCGGCGACCCACGTGACCACGAACGAGGTGGCGGCCGCGCAGAGCTGTGCGACGGCCACCCCGGCCAGCACCACCCTGGTCGGGGCGAGCGCGGCCCGCCGGCCGGACACCGCGACCACGACGGCGAACGCCGCGAGCGCACCGGCGAACGCGCCCCCGGTGAGGGCGGCGACCCCGCCGCCGAGGCCGACGACGAGGACCGCCACCGCGCCGAGGGACGCCCCGGAGGAGACCCCGAGCAGGTACGGATCAGCCAGGGGATTGCGGGTGACGGTCTGCATCACCGCGCCGGCCGCGGCCAGTCCTGCCCCGACCGCGGCGGCGCCGAGCACCCGCGGTAGGCGTAGCCGCCAGACGATGTGCTCGCGCAGCAGCGGGACGTCGGCGTCGACGATACCCAGGCGGTCGGCCACCACCGCCCACACCGTCGACACCGAGATGTCGGCCGGCCCGACGGTGACGGCGGCACCGATCGACCCCACCAGGCCCGCGAGCAGCAGGACCAGCAGCGTCCCGGTGCCGAACCGGTACCGGACGGCAGCGGCGGCTGCTGCCGGCCCGGCATCCCGGCCGGTTCCGACGGGGTGGCCGGTCTCGGCGGTGCGCGCCGCCATGGGGCTCAGCGGTCCGCTCCGGGAAGCTGTACCACTCCCTCGGCGAGCGTCTCGATCCCCTGCACCACGCGCACGCCGGCCGAGGTCGACGAGAACGGGATGACGACGAACCGCTGTCCGGCCACCGCGGGCAGGTTCTTCAGCGTGGGGTGCTGGGTCAGGAACGCCTTCTTCGCGGCGGCGGCGTCCCAGCTCGCGTCGACCAGCACGATCACATCGGGGTTCCGCTCGATGGCCGTCTCCCAGCTGGTGTCGGCCCAGCTTCCGGCGAGGTCACCGAAGGTGTTGCGCACCCCCGCCGCTGACATGATCATGTTGGGGCTGCCGCAGCAGGCACCCACGCTCGGCGCGTCCGTGCCGGCGTCCCACCACAGCACGGACACCTGGCCCGCGCCGTCGAGCCGGGCGGCGGCCGCGGTGATCCGGGCCCGTTGGTCGGCGATGAGCTTCTCGGCCCGCTCCGGCACGCCGAAGACGGCGGCGACGTCCCGGATCTCGGCGAAGACGTCGTCGACGGTCAGCGTGGCCGGTCGGTGCTGCTTCGGACAGCCCGCCGGGGACAGGTAGGTACCGATGCCGAGTCCCGCGAGCGCGGCGCGGTCGCCGACGCCCTCGTCTCCGAAGGCACTGTGGAACGAGGCGTAGACGAAGTCCGGCTCCGCGTCGAGCAGCGCCTCCTTCGACGGGTACTTCTCCGACAGCACCGGAATCGAGGCGTACGTGGCGGCGTGCTCGGGCAGGATCGCGTCGTCCAGGTACGCCGTGCCCGCCAACCGGTCGCCCAGACCGAGCGCCAGCATGATCTCGGTGGCGGGCTGGTTGAGGGTGACCGCCCGCTTCGGCGGCGCGGCGACGGCGACCGGGGTGCCGCAGTTGGTCACCGTGACCGGCGCGGCCGACGCCCCGGCCGTGGGCGTGTCGTCCGTGGCGCAACCGCCGAGCAGGACGAGCAGGATGGACAGTGGCGCGGCAACGCGCCGGGACAGGGTGGGCCGCATCGCGCGCACGCGCATCGGGACCGCCTTCCAGCACCTCGTGGACGGGTCATCGCTGTGCCGTGGCCGGTCTCCTGGCTGACGGGAGGTACGTCCGTGGCCGGCCTTCCCAGGCGCGTGGCGCCCAGTGACCTCGCAAGCGACGAGGGCCGCGGACTTCCCGATCACAGTGGCGAGGGCCGCGCCGGCATCGCACCGGCTTCCCGAACACCACGGCAGCGTCACCCTAGCCTGTCGGCCGTCGCCTCGTCACGGTGACGAACGCCATCTCCGATCGTCGGGTGGAGACGTCCCGCGGACGCAGGCCGATCAGGGCCTCATCCCGTGCGTCGTGCGTCGGCAGGAAGGCCACGGGCGGTAGGCGTCACCGTCGACGACGGCTTCTGACCAGTGGTCGGCGGTGGGCGGCCGGATCGTCGGCCAGCACTGCGGTGAGACGCTCACAGACGCAGTCGGCCGGGCTCGCGTCGGCGAGGATCTCCTCGATCCGCGCCAGACGGGCCCGCGCCTCCCGCAACTCGTGCTCCAGCCGGGTCGCCCGGGCGGCGCGGGCGCCGACCTGGCGGCGGGAGGCGTCCAAGCGGTCGAAGTCCTCCGGCCGTACCGCCACCCAGTCGGCGCCGTCCACCACCACCGCGACCCTGTCGATCTTCTGGCCCATCCGTCACCTTCTCGTCGCGCGCGGACATCCCGCTGCCGCGACGGCGCGCCGTCCCGCAGGACGGACGCGCCGGCCACAATCGCTCATCGCCCCATACGATAGACAACGGTGCTGGTTCGCCGTGTCCACAATGGGCACGGCGTCGTAAGAGGGAACCCGGTGCGAGCCCGGGACTGCCCCGCAGCGGTGAGTGGGAACGACCGCCGTCATCAAGCACTGGACCGCGAGGTCTGGGAAGCGACGGCCAGTAGGCGACCGTACCGGTCACGCCCGCGAGTCCGAAGACCTG
Source organism: Micromonospora sp. WMMC415 (assembly GCF_009707425.1). Taxonomy (GTDB): domain Bacteria; phylum Actinomycetota; class Actinomycetes; order Mycobacteriales; family Micromonosporaceae; genus Micromonospora. The sequence goes on from NZ_CP046104.1 coordinate 5,234,815, forward strand.
CCCGCACCGCGCACGCCACCCGGCGTGTGCCGCCGCGGTCTCTCGGGACGGCCGGGGCGGAAGCCGGTACGTCGCCGTACCCCTTCCCTCCCTGCCCTCCCGCACGGCCTCGGGCACTTCGAGGGAAGGATCCCATGAGCACCGCATTCGGTCAGAGCACCGTGCTCGGTTACCCGCGTATTGGCGGCAACCGTGAGCTGAAGAAGGCCGTCGAGGCCTACTGGGCGGGCAGAATCGACGCCGAGGAGTTGGCGAAGACCGCTGCCGCACTGCGGGTGGAGGTTTGGCGTACGCTGCGTGACGCGCGCCTGGACGCGATCCCGTCCAACACGTTCTCCTACTACGACCACCTGCTCGACACCGCCGTCGCCGTCGGGGCGATCCCGCACCGGTTCGCCCGGCTCGGCCTGTCCGACCTGGACACCTACTTCGCCATGGCCCGCGGCGCCGACACCGAGCCGGCGCTGGAGCTCACCAAGTGGTTCGACACGAACTACCACTACCTGGTCCCGGAGGTCGGCCCCGAGACGGTCTTCGCCGCGAATCCCGCCAAGGCGTTGAACGAGTACCGGGAGGCGCGCGACCTGGGTGTCCTGACCCGCCCGGTGCTGGTCGGGCCGGGCACCTTCCTCCTGCTGGCCAAGCCGACCGAGCCGGGCGGCGAACCGTTCGACCGGTTGACCGATCTGGTCGACGTGTACGCCGATCTTCTGCGTTCCCTCGCCGCCGCCGGTGTGCAGTGGGTGCAGCTGGACGAACCCGGCTACGTCGCCGACCGGAGCGCCGCCGAGATCGAGGCGCTGCGGGAGGCCTACACCCGGCTGTGCGCGGTGGAACAACGGCCGGCGATCTTCGTCGCCACCTACTTCGGTGATCTGGGGGACGCCCTGCCGGCCCTGCTCGACACACCTGTCGAAGCGGTCGGTCTGGACCTGGTCGCCGGGCCCGGCAACCTGCAGCGGCTCGCCGGTGCGGGTCCGCTGCACGGCAAGACGATCGTCGCCGGTCTCGTCGACGGCCGCAACATCTGGCGTACGGATCTGCGCGCGGCGGTCGCCTTCGGCGCCGTCGTCACCGGGCTCGCCGACCACGTTGCGGTGTCCTCGTCGTGCTCGCTCCTGCACGTGCCGGTGGACCTGTCCGCCGAGACCGCGCTCGACCCGGCGCTACGCCAGCGGCTGGCCTTCGCCCGGCAGAAGGTCGACGAGGTCGTCCTGCTGAGTCGTGCCCTGCGCAACGGCACCACGTCCCTGCCCGAGCGGCTACCGCCCACTCCGGCGACGTGGCGCAACGAAGCCGTACGCGGCCGGCTCGCCGCGCTGCGTTCCACGGACCGGCAGCGTGGCGCCTACCCGGAGCGTGCGGCGGCGCAGCAGGCCCGGCTGAGCCTGCCGCCCCTGCCGACCACGACCATCGGCTCGTTCCCGCAGACCGGCGAGCTGCGCAAGGCTCGCGCCGAGCACCGCGCCGGCCGCCTCGACGACGCCGCCTACACCGAGCGGATGCGCGCCGAGGTGGAGCACGTCATCCGGTTCCAGGAGCGGCTGGGCCTGGACGTGCTCGTGCACGGCGAGCCGGAACGCAACGACATGGTCCAGTACTTCGGCGAGCAGCTGGACGGGTTCGCCGCCACCGAGCACGGTTGGGTGCAGTCCTACGGCTCCCGCTGCGTCCGTCCGCCCATCATCTACGGCGACGTGGCCCGCAGGGCATCGATGACAGTCAGCTGGTCGACCTACGCGCAGTCGCTGACCGACCGGCCGGTCAAGGGCATGCTCACCGGCCCGGTGACGATTCTGGCCTGGTCGTTCGTCCGCACCGACCAGCCGCTCGCCGACACCGCCGACCAGGTGGCACTCGCCCTGCGCGACGAATGCCGCGACCTCGAGGCGGCCGGCATCCGGGTGATCCAGGTCGACGAGCCGGCGCTGCGCGAGACGCTGCCCCTGCGCGGATCCGACCAGAAGGCGTACCTGGACTGGGCGGTCGGCGCGTTCCGCCTGGCCACCTCCGGCGTCGCCGACGACACCCAGATCCACACCCACCTGTGCTACTCCGAGTTCGGCGAGGTCATCACCGCCATCGACGCCCTCGACGCCGACGTCACCAGCATCGAGGCGTCACGCTCGAGGATGGAGGTCCTCGACGACCTCGCCGCGATCGGCTACCGCCGCGGCGTCGGGCCCGGCGTCTGGGAGATCCACTCGCCCCGGGTGCCGCCACGTGCCGAGGTCGTCGACGCGCTACGCCGGGCCGTGGCGGTGGTACCAGCCGAGCGGCTGTGGGTGAACCCGGACTGCGGACTCAAGACCCGCGGCTACCCCGAGGTCGAGGAATCCCTGGAACACCTGGTCACCGCCGCCGCCGAGCTTCGCGGCACCTGACCCGCCGGGCCGGGCGGGACGACGCGTCCCGCCCGGCCCGCCCGCGACCGGTCTCGGTTCAGTCCTTCAGCGGGTACGGGACGAAGGTGCTCCGGTTCTCGTCCAGGTCGAGCCGGCGGCTGATCGGCGCGGCGGCCCGCTGCGGGCAGGTCATCCGCTCGCAGGTCTTGCAGCCCGGGCCGATCGGCGTGGCCGCCTCCGCCGCGTGCAGGTCCATCCCGGCGGAGTAGACCAACCGGTCGGCATGCCGCGTCTCGCAGCCCAGGCCGATCGCGTAGACCTTTCCCGGCTGGTTGTAGCCGCCGTGGTGACGGGTGATGGTACGGGCGATCCACAGGTAGCGTTGCCCGTCGGGCATCGCGGCGACCTGGACGACCACCCGCCCGGGCGAGCTGAACGCCTCGTAGACGTTCCACAGCGGGCAGGTGCCGCCGGTGTGGGAGAACGGGAAGCCGGTGGCGGACTGTCGCTTGGACATGTTGCCGGCCCGGTCGACCCGGACGAATGAGAACGGCACCCCACGTGCGCGGGGGCGTTGCAGGGTGCTGAGCCGGTGGCACACCGTCTCCCAGCCCATCGCGAAGTGCTGGGTGAGGAGGTCGATGTCGTACCGGCGCTGCTCCGCCGCCGCCAGGAACCGCTCGTAGGGCAGGATCAGCGCGGCGGCGAAGTAGTTCGCCAGTCCGACCCGGGCGAGGATCTGCGTCTGGACGTCGTCGAACCGCTCCTCCTCCACGATCTCGTCGATCACGTCGGCGAACTCCAGCAGCGCGATCTGCGCCGCCATCCGCATGGCCTCCTGTCCGGCCCGCAGCGACGCCGACAGGTGCAGGGTGCGCGTCTGCGGGCGGTAGCGGTGCAGTTCGTCGCCGAGCGAGGCGGCGTCGTCGCGGCGGACGTGCACGCCGTGTCGCTGTGCGAGCCGGTCCTGAAGCGCGGGTCGCACCTCGCCTCGGCGAAGTCCGATGCTCGTGGCCAGACGCTCCGCCGCCTCGTCCAGATCCGGTACGTAGTTCTGCCGCCGGTAGAAGAACTCGGTCACCTGGTCGTGCGGACTGCGCCCGATCGTCTCGCGGTCGCCCAGCAGCTCGGCGAGTTGCTCGTCCGCCTGCCGGTACCGCCGGTGCAGGTCGATGACGGCCTCGGCGACCTCGGGCAGCCGGGTGGCGAGTTCGGTGAGGTCGGCGACACCTGCCCGGCCAGGGAGCGCCTCGCGCAGCCCGGCCACGAGCCTCGGCGTGTCCCGCGGCGCGAAGACGGTCGGATCGACGCCGAACACCTCGGTGATGCGCATGAGCACCGGGACGGTCAGCGGCCGTGAATCGTGTTCGATCTGGTTGAGATAGCTGGGCGAGATGTTCAGCAGGCGGGCCAGGTGCGACTGGCTCAGAGCGCGGTCCTCGCGCAGCCGGCGCAGCCGGGCGCCCGCGAAGGTCTTGGTCATCGCCCGCACCTCCCCGCTGCTCGTACGCCGGTCCGACAGCAATTGGCAGGCTGCAAATATACCGCTTCGCAACTTCGCAAAATGCGGCGGAAAATTTCCAGAAATTGGCTCGTTCCGTCCCTCGACCCGCTGTCCAGGGCGTGTGAGCGTTGGCGACACCCCGGGGCCGGCATCGAGGTCCACCGCAACGCACGGCAGGTGCCGAGCGCCGGCGCCATCGAACTCCGAGGAGATGACATCATGCAGAACGCCGTTGAGCAGTTGCGCACCGAGTGGGAGACCGATCCCCGTTGGCAGGGCGTGCGGCGCAGCTACCGCGCGGAGGACGTGGTGCGCCTGCGCGGGGCGATCCAGGAGGAACACACCCTGGCCCGGCACGGGGCGGAGCGGCTGTGGCAACTGCTGCACAGTGAGGACTACATCCACGCGCTGGGCGCGCTCACCGGCAACCAGGCCGTGCAGATGGTCCGGGCCGGCCTGAAGGCCATCTACCTCTCCGGCTGGCAGGTGGCAGCGGACGCCAACCTCGCCGGGCAGACCTACCCCGACCAGAGTCTCTACCCGGCCAACTCGGTGCCGGCGGTGGTCCGCCGGATCAACAACGCCCTCCTGCGCGCCGCCCAGATCACCACCGCCGAGGGCGACACCACGGGAGCCGACTGGCTGGCGCCGATCGTGGCCGACGCCGAGGCCGGTTTCGGCGGTCCGCTCAACGCGTACGAGCTGATGACCGCGATGATCGCGGCCGGCGCCGCCGGCGTGCACTGGGAGGACCAGCTCGCCTCCGAGAAGAAGTGCGGACACCTCGGCGGCAAGGTGCTCATCCCCACCGGCCAGCACATCCGCACGCTGGAGGCGGCCCGGCTCGCCGCCGACGTCGCCGGGGTGCCGTCGGTGGTCATCGCCCGCACCGACGCCCAGGCCGCCACGTTGCTCACCACCGACGTGGACGAGCGCGACCGGCCGTTCGTCACCGGCGAGCGGACCGCCGAGGGCTTCTACCGGGTCCGGAACGGGGTCGAGCCGTGCATCGCCCGCGGCCTGGCGTACGCCCCGCACGCCGACCTGCTCTGGATGGAGACCAGCACCCCGGACCTGGAGGTCGCCCGTCGCTTCGCCGAGGCGATCAAGGACCAGTACCCGGACCAGCTCCTGGCCTACAACTGCTCGCCGTCGTTCAACTGGCGCAAGCACCTCGACGACGCGACCATCGCCAAGTTCCAGCGCGAGCTCGGCCACATGGGATACAAGTTCCAGTTCATCACCCTCGCCGGTTTCCACGCCCTCAACTACTCGATGTTCGACCTCGCCCGCGGCTACGCCACCGACGGCATGTCCGCGTACGTGGCGCTGCAGGAGCGGGAGTTCGCGGCCGAGCCGACCGGCTACACCGCCGTCAAGCACCAGCGCGAGGTGGGCACCGGCTACTTCGACCTGATCAGCACCGTGCTCAACCCGGCCGCCGAGACCACCGCCCTGCGCGGCTCCACCGAGGAGGAGCAGTTCGCATGAGGTACGAGGTCATCGGCCCGATGGCCGACCGGTTCGACCAGGTCCTCACCGCCGAGGCGCTGGACTTCCTGGTCGCGCTGGACAGCGAGTTCGCCGCCCGACGGGTGGCGCTGCTGGACACCCGGCGGGCGCGCCGGGACCGGTACGCCACCGGTCAGCTGCCCGACTTCCTCCCCGAGACGGCCACGATCCGCGCCGATCCCACCTGGCGGGTGGCCCCACCCGCACCCGGCCTCGTCGACCGCCGGGTCGAGATCACCGGACCGACCGACCGCAAGATGACCGTCAACGCGCTCAACTCCGGGGCGAAGGTGTGGCTCGCCGACTTCGAGGACGCCACTGCCCCGACCTGGCACAACGTCATCAACGGCCAGCTCAACCTGATCGACGCCCTGGATCGGCGGATCGACTTCACCGACCCGCGCGGCAAGCGGTACGCCCTCGGCGACGAGCTGGCCACGATCGTGGTCCGGCCGCGCGGTTGGCACCTCGTGGAGAAGGGGATCGCGGTGGACGGGCGGCCGATCTCGGCCAGCCTGGTCGACTTCGGGCTCTACCTCTTCCACTGTGCCCGGCGGCAGCTCGACGCCGGCGCCGGGCCGTACTTCTACCTCCCGAAGCTGGAGAGCCACCGCGAGGCGCGGCTGTGGAACGACATCTTCGTCTTCGCCCAGCAGTACCTGGGCCTTCCGCAGGGCACCATCCGGGCCACCACGCTGATCGAGACGATCACCGCCGCGTTCGAGATGGAGGAGATCCTGTACGAGCTGCGCGAGCACTCGGCGGGACTGAACGCCGGGCGGTGGGACTACATCTTCAGTGTGATCAAGAACTTCGGGCAGTGGCCGGACTTCGTCCTGCCGGACCGGTCCGAGGTCACGATGACGGTGCCGTTCATGCGGGCGTACACCGAACTGCTGGTGAGCACCTGTCACCGGCGGGGCGCGCACGCCATCGGCGGGATGGCCGCGTTCATCCCGAGCCGGGACCCGGAGGTCAACGAGGTGGCCCTCGCCCGGGTGCGGTCGGACAAGCGGCGGGAGGCCGGCGACGGGTTCGACGGGTCGTGGGTCGCCCACCCGGGCCTGGTCGACACGTGCCGGGAGGAGTTCGACGCGGTGCTGGGCGACCGCCCGAACCAGCTCGACCGACTCCGCGACGACGTCAGCGTCACCGCCGCAGACCTGCTCGCCGTCGACAAGACCCCGGGCCAGGTCACCGCCGCTGGGCTGCGGTCCAACATCGCGGTCGCGCTACGCTACATCGACGCCTGGCTCGGCGGCACCGGCGCGGTAGCGCTCCGGAACCTGATGGAGGACGCGGCCACCGCCGAGATCGCCCGCTGCCAGACCTGGCAGTGGCTGCACCACGGCACTCCCCTGGCCGACGGCGGTTGCGTGACGGACGAACTCGTCCGGTCGATCCTCGCCGAGGAACTCACCGCCCTGACGACGGGACGCGAGGGCGCCGAGCGGGACCGCGCCGAGCAGGCCGCACGGATCGTCGAGGACACCGCGTTCGGCGAGGACCTGCCGGCGTTCTTCACCACCGGGGCTTACGCCCGGCACCTCGGCCCGAATCGCAAGCCCGACGTCTCCATCGGCCAGGACGGGCCCTAACCGCGGTCGGCGCGCGCCGGAGCCGGGAAGGAGCTGTTGGTCCTTCCCGGCTCCTACCTCTGCTCGACGCGGATCGGGGCGGAGGTAAGTCCGGTACCGGCCCGGAATCGGGAGCACGATCACGCCAGCCGGTGGCCCGGGCCATAGGCCCGCCGCGCGAGGAGGCCCAGGATGCGAGGCGGTGCTGGTACGCGCGGGCCGTGACGGGTCCGGGCGTCGCAAGAGGGGAACCCGGTGTGAGTCCGGGACTGCCCCGCAGCGGTGAACGGCGCGTTCCTCGCCGTCGACAACCAGCGGCGCTGGCTGTTCAACCTCGTCGCCGCTGAAGAGGCCGACGATCTGGCGCAGGAGACGTACCTGCGGGCGATGCGGGCGATGCCGTCGTTCGCGGGCCGGTCCTCGGCGCGGACCTGGCTGCTCGGCATCGCCCGTCGGGTCGCGGTGGACCAGGTGCGGATGGCGATGTCACGTCCCCGCACGGTCCCCCTGTCGGACTCCCACGACACGGCTGACCCGAATCGCAGCGGCTTCGACCGGCAGGTGGCGCTGGAGCAGCTCATCGCCGCGCTACCCGACGACCGGCGCGAGGCGTTCGTCGTCACCCAGGTGCTCGGGCTGTCGTACGCCGAGGCGGCCGAAGTGTGCGACTGCCCGGTCGGGACGATCCGCTCCCGGGTGGCCCGGGCCCGCGAGGACCTGATCGCCGCCGTGGCCGCGCAGCCCGCCGAACTGTGGCGCAGGCGGGACGACGCCGCCGGGTGAGCATCCCTGACCTGCCCGCCCGCGCCGAGACGCGGGAACCAACGAGGCGCGTCGGCCGACTACTGGTACATGGGGTGTGCGCAGTGGCGTGAGGTGTTGTCGGCCCAGCTCGACGGCGAGGAGAGCCCGGCCGAGCGGCTGGCGGCCGAGGACCACCTGGCCGGGTGCGGGGGCTGCCGGGCGTGGTACGACCGGGCCGCCGCGGTGACCCGGCGTGCCCGGCTTTCGCTCAGCGCCGACGGTGTCGACCTCACCGACGTGGTGCTGGCCGCCCTGCCCGCTCCGACGCCGTGGTGGCGCCGTTCGCACCGGATCACGGTGGGCCTGCGAGCCGCGCTGGGCCTGATCGGTGTGCTGCAGCTCGTGCTCGGCCTCGCACAGGTGGGCCGCAGTGCCGCCAGCACGCACGTCCACGCCGGCGGTCCGCTGTCCTCCGGGCATCTGTGGCACGAGTCGGCGGCGTGGAACATCGCGGTCGGCGCCGGTTTCCTGTTCGTGGCGGCCCGGCGTACCCCACCGACCGGACTGGTGCCGATGCTGTCCGCATTCGTCGGCACCCTGGTGCTGCTGTCGGTCAACGATCTCGCCACCGGCCGGGTGGATCCCACCCGGCTGGTCAGCCACGCCTTCCTGCTCGCCGGGTACGTCGTCGTCGTGGCCATGTCCCGTACCCGGACAGGGCCGGGTGCCCCCTCCGGCCGTGCCCGCCGGGACGAGAGCCGGTGGCGGCTGACGGAGGACGAGACCCCCGCCCCCAGCCTGCGGCTGCTGCAACCGCCATTCCCGGGCTCCGCCCACCACCGCCAGGACACGGCAGCGTGACCTGCGGGATATGTGACGAAAGTTACCGCGCCGACGGGAACTCCCGCTCGCGCGGATCCGACCACTCGAAGACACCCGACCTCTGAGGGGATCCTCCATGCCCACCATCACCACCGGCCGTCGGCTGCGCCCGGCCGTCCTGCTCGCCGCCGCCGTCCTGGTCACCTCCGTCGCCGGTTGCGGGTCGTCGGACGACTCGTCGTCCGCCACGCCCACCGCGTCGCCGACGGCCGCGGCGTCGGCGAGCACGGCGGCGGGTGTGCTCGGCATCCGCGATCCGTGGGTGAAGGCCGCCGACACGGGCATGACCGCCGCGTTCGGCACCCTCGTCAACGACGGGGACAGCGACGTGACGATCACCGCCGCCGCGACCGAGGTGTCACCGATGGAGCTGCACGAGATGACCATGAAGGACGGGAAGATGGTCATGCAGGCCAAGCAGAGTGGCGTAGTGATCAAGGCCAAGAGCGAGCACGTGCTGCAGCCCGGCGGCGACCACCTGATGCTGATGGACCTCAAGCAGCCGGTGAAGGCCGGTGACGAGCTGACCTTCACGCTGACCTTCGCCGACGGCCGGACCCAGACGTTCACGGCGGTGGCGAAGCCGTTCACCGGCGCGCAGGAGAGCTACGCCCCCGGTCACGGCCAGCCGATGCCGGGCGGCTCGGCCAGCCCCAGCCCGGCGCCGTGACCGGCACGCCGACGCCCCACCGGGTGAGCCGGCGTGGCCTGCTCACCGGTGGGGCGCTGGCCGCCGGCGGCACGCTCGCCGGCGCCGCCGCCGTCACCGCCGCCCGTTCCGACACTCCCGTCGTGCGTACCGCCGACCCGGTCCCGGTGGCGGCGGTCGGCACCACGGTCGAGCCGTTCCACGGCACCCGACAGGCCGGGATCGCCACCGAACCCCAGGCGCACGCGGCGTTCGTCGCGTTCACCCTGAAACCAGGCACCGACCGGGCAACGCTGGGGCGGATGCTGCGGCTGCTCTCCGACGACGCCGCCCGCCTCACCCAGGGCCGCCCCGCCCTCGCCGACACCGAACCCGAACTCGGGCTACTGCCGGCCCGGCTGACCGTCACCTTCGGCTTCGGGCCCGGCCTCTACCGCGCCGCCGGCCTCGAGGACCGCCGACCGCCGTCGGTGGCCGACCTGCCGTCCTTCCGCATCGACCGGCTCCAGCCCCGCTGGTCCGGCGGGGACCTGCTGCTGCAGATCTGCGCCGACGACCCGCTCACCGTCGCCCACGCCCAACGGGTGCTGGTCAAGGACAGCCGGCCGTTCGCCACCGTCCGCTGGGTGCAACAGGGCTTCCGCCGCGCCGCCGGCGCCGAACCCGGCCACACGCAACGCAACCTGTTCGGCCAACTCGACGGCACCGCCAACCCGAAACCCGGCGGCCCCCTGGAGAGCGCCGTCTGGGTGACCGACGGCCCCGACTGGCTACGCGACGGCACCACCCTCGTCGTCCGCCGCATCTCGATGAACCTGGAAACCTGGGACCTGCTCGGCCGCACCGACCGGGAACTGGCCGTCGGCCGCCGCCTCGACACCGGCGCCCCGCTCACCGGCACCGCCGAACACGACGAACCCGACTTCGCCGCCCTCGGCCCCGACGGACTCACCGTCATCCCGGACTTCTCCCACCTCACCCGGGCCCACGTCACCGACGACCGGCTCAAGATCCTCCGCCGCCCCTACAACTACGACGGCCTACCCGCCGCCGACGGCACCGCCGACAGCGGACTGATCTTCGCCTCCTACCAGACGGACATCGCGGAACAGTTCCTGCCCATCCAGCGGCGCCTCGCCGAACGGGACCTGCTCAACGAGTGGACCACCCCGATCGGCTCCGCCGTCTTCGCCGTCCCGCCCGGCTGCCCCGACGGCGGCTGGATCGGCCAGCAACTGCTCGGCTGACCACACCCATCAGGAGAGACATGCGCACCAAGGTTCGCCGCCCGACAGTCGCCGGCCTCGCCGCCGCGCTGACCGTGGCGGCACTGCTGCTCGTACCGGCCGCGCCGGCCGCCGCACACAACACCCTGAAGGCCGCCACCCCGGCCAAGGACGCCCGGCTCACCGAGCCGCCGACGCAGATCACGCTCGAGTTCATGCAGAAGCTGAACCCGTCGTTCACCACCATCACCCTGTCCGACGCCGCTCAGCAGAAGGTGCCGACCAGCGAACCAGCCGTCACCGGCACCAAGGGCACCATCACCATCGACCAGGCTCTGACCAACGGCGCCTACACCGTCGCCTACCGCGTCGTCTCCGCCGACGGGCACCCGGTGCAGGGCTCGTACCGGTTCACCGTCGCCGACCCCACCGCCGGCCCCGCGGCGACCGCACCGCCCACCCCGGCCACCTCCGCCCCGGCCGCCGCCTCGACCGCCCCGTCGGCCAGCCCGGCCGCCGCCTCCCGAGACTCCGACAACGGCCCCGGAGCCGTGGTCCTGGTCGGCGGGATCCTCCTGGCGGCGGTGGTCGTCGCGGGAGCCGTCGCCCTGGTACGCCGACGGTCCCGATCGTCCTGACCCGCACCGGCGGCACCGTCCGCCGGCACCCGCCGATACCGGGGCCCGGCGTCCCGCTGCTGGCAGCCCGTCTCGCCGTGCCCAGTCGCTGCCGCCGACACGAACCCGGCCCTCGCCGACTCATCGAAACCAAGGTCAACCACGTGCCCGACACCGTTTCCTCCCCGGCCCAGCCGCCCCGGCACCTTCCGCCGGTGTCGCGGGTCGAGCGGACCAGCCGCCCGGCCGAGCCGGACCGCTCCGCCGCCGACGCAACGCTGCTGGCCGTCGCGGCGCTGGTGGGGGCGTTGGGCGTACTCCTGACCGGGTTGCGGGCCGGCGGCGCGCTGGTGGCAGCGATCCCCGGCCTGCCGGACCCGGGGCCGGTGACGACCTGGGCGCTGCCGGTAGTCCGGCTGCTCGCCGACGGGCTCGGCACGGTGACGGTGGGGCTGGCGTTCACGGCGGCGTTCCTGCTGCCCGGCGACGGGCCGAGCCTGTCGGCGTACGGGTGGCTGCTGCTGCGCCGCGCGGGCCTGGCGGCGGCTGGTTGGGCGGCTGCCGCCCTGGTCATGGTCGTGCTGACCGTGTCGGACCTGCTCGGCGTGCCGGTCGACCGGCTGGGTGCGGCGACCGTGGTCAGCTTCGCCACCTCGATCTCGCAGGGGCAGGCGCTGCTGCTGCAGGCCGGCCTGGCGTCGGCCGTGGCGGTGCTCGCCCGGGTGGGCGTGTCCCGGGGGCTCGCGGCCGCCGGGGCGCTGGTGGCGCTGGTCGCCGTGGTGCCACCGGCGTTCACCGGGCACGCCGCCGGGGCTGGTGACCATCAGATCGCGGTCTCCAGCCTCGTCCTGCACGTCATGGCCGCCGCCCTCTGGGTCGGCTGCCTGGTGGCCCTGCTGATGGTCCGTCGCGGCCGGCACCTCGCCGACGCCGCCGGCCGCTACAGCCGCCTGGCGCTGGGCTGCTTCGTCGCGGTCGCGGTCAGCGGCACCGTCAACGCCGCTGTCCGCCTCGGTGGCCTGGAGGAACTGTGGCGGTCCCGGTACGGCTGGCTCGTGCTGGGCAAACTGGCCGCGCTCGCCGTGCTGGGCGTACTCGGCGCCGCACACCGGGCCCGGGCGCTGCCCGCCCTGCGGGCCGGCCGTCGGGGTTCGTTCACCCGGCTGGCGGCCGGTGAGGTCGTCGTGTTCGCGGCAACCCTCGGGCTGGCGGTGGCGCTCTCCCGCAGCCCCACCCCGGTCACCGAGGACCCCGTGGCGGCGGACCCGGTCACCGAGGTGCTCGGCTTCCCGATGCCCGCTGCACCCACCGCCGGACGCCTGCTGGGCCAGCCGCTGCCCGACCTGTTCGTGTTGACCGTCGTCGTCCTGGGCGCCGCCGGCTACCTGGCCGGGGTGCGGCGGCTGCACCGGGCCGGGCACCGCTGGCCCGTCGTCCGGACCGCGAGCTGGCTCGCCGGCCTGGCCGTACTCGGCGCGATCACCGGCCTCGGCGTGGCCCGGTACGCGTACGTGCTGTTCAGCGTGCACATGGTGCAGCACATGGTGCTGTCCATGCTGGTGCCGATCCTGCTCGTCGGCGGCGCCCCGATCACCCTCGCCCTGCGGGCGCTCCGCCGCCCCGCCGACCCGCAGCTGCGCGGTGCCCGGGAGTGGCTGCTGCTCGCGCTGCACAGCCGGCCCGCGAAGCTGCTCACCCACCCCCTCGTAGCGCTGGGAATCTACGCCGGCAGCCTCTTCGGCCTGTACTTCAGCGACCTGCTCGGCACGCTCATGCGCTCCCACCTCGGCCACCTCGCGATGCTCGGCCACTTCGTGCTCGCCGGGTACCTGCTGTTCTGGGTGCTCATCGGCGTCGACCCGGGCCGCCCCCGGGTGCCGCACCCGATCCTGGTGCTCGTCCACCTGGCGGCGATGATGGCGCACGGCTTCTTCGGCCTGGTGCTCATGCAGACCACCACCGTCATCGCCCCCGACTGGTACCTCGCCGTCCACCCCGAATGGGCGTCCGCGCTGCTGGCGGACCAGAAACTCGGCGCGGGCATCGCCTGGGCGTTCGGGGAGATTCCGGCCGCCGTCGTCATGATCCTGCTGGTCCGGCAGTGGGTCCGCGCGGACCATCGCGAGCAGGCCCGCCTCGACCGCGCCGCCGACCGCGCCGAAGCCACCGGCGAGGACGACGACCTCGCCCGTTACAACGCCTTCCTCGCCGCCGCCCGCTCCCCCCGCCGGTTCGACGCGAGCTGACCGGAGCGGAGCCGGGAACTTTCCGGGGCCTCCGCCCGACTACTGGACCGGGAGACGGAGACCGGGCAGCCCTTGGCTCGATGGGCACGAGCTACCAGACCCCTGACCTATGAGCCTGATCGGAGTAGTTCATGTCCGTCACCGAACTGCCCGGCGACCGCCCGGCGGAGTCCGCCGCCGCGCCGGACACCGCACGACCCGCGCGCCGGCTCACGCCGTTCGCGGCGATGCTGACCCGGCTGCATTTCTACGCCGGCATCCTGGTCGCCCCGTTCCTGCTGATCGCAGCCGTGACCGGCCTCGCGTACACGATCACCCCGCAACTGGACCAGGCGCTCTACGGCAACCAGCTCACCGTCGCCGTCGTCGGCGACCAGCCCAGGCCCCTCGCCGAGCAGGTCACCGCCGCCCGGACCGCGCATCCCGACGGCACCCTCGCCGCCGTGTCACCCGGCACCGGCGACAAGACCACCCAGGTGGTGTTCTCGTTGGAGGAACTCGGCGAGAAGCAACACACGGTGTACGTGGACCCGTACACCGGCGAGGTCAAGGGCCAGCTCACCACCTGGTTCGGGTCCACCCCGGCCACCACCTGGCTGGACGACCTGCACCGCAACCTGCACCTGGGCGACCTCGGCCGGCACTACTCGGAGATCGCCGCCAGCTGGCTGTGGGTCCTCGTCCTCGGTGGCGTCATCCTGTGGTGGCGTCGACGCAGCGCCACGCGCGCCCGGGCGAGACACCTGCTCGTGCCGGACCTGTCCGTCCGCAAGGGAGTCCGCCGCACGCGTGGCTGGCACGCCACCACCGGCGTCTGGCTGGCTGTCGGCCTGCTGTTCCTGTCCGCCACCGGACTGACCTGGTCCCGGTACGCCGGCGCGAACTTCGGCACCGGCCTGGACGCCCTGCGCGCCGGCACCCCGGAGATCTCCACCGCCGTCGACGGAACGCCCCCGACCACCGGCGGCGGTGAGCACCAGCACGGCGGACCGACCAGCGGCGCCGCGGACAACCCGGCCACCTACGACAAGGTGCTGGCCACCGCGCGCGACGCCGGCCTCTCCGGACCGGTGGAGATCAGCCCCGCCGGGGAACCCGGCACCGCGTGGACGGTCACCCAGGTCGACAACACCTGGCCCGTCGCGAAGGACCGGATCGCCGTCGACCCGGCCGCCGGTCTGGTGACCGCGCGCAGCGACTTCGCCGACTGGCCGCTGCTCGCCCAGCTCAGCAGCCTCGGCATCCAGGCCCACATGGGTCTGCTGTTCGGCCCGCTCAACCAGATCCTGCTCGCCGCGCTCGCCCTGGGCCTGCTCTGCGTCATCGTCTGGGGCTACCGGATGTGGTGGCAGCGCCGTCCCACCCGCGCCGACCGCCGCGCCCCGCTCGGCGCACCACCCGCCCGGGGCGGAGCCCGTGGACTGCGGTGGTGGGTGCTGCTGGCCGGCGTGCCGGTCACCGTGGCCGTCGGCTGGGCGTTGCCCTGGTTCGGCGTCACCCTGCTCGGTTTCCTCATCGTCGACGTCATCCTCGGCGCGATCGCCCGCCGACGCCGCCCCGCCGTACCGGTCTCCCCGGCTCCGGCCGGCAGGTGACCCACCAGGCTCCTCGGCTTGAGGGCCTCCGCCCACCGAGGGATCGCGGCCGCCACGGCTGACGGTCCAGCGGCGACCCGCTGAAACGTCGTCGGGAACTTTTCCCGGCCCGGTGCCGACTACTTGCTGAGCCACACCGCCCCATCCGCCCACTGCGGCTCCGCGCGGAGCCGTCTTGTCGAAGGGATCCACGTCATGAGGACCGCCTTGCGGCGTACGGCCCAGGCCGGCGCTGCCACCCTGCTGGCCGCCGGTGCCGTGCTGCTGACCGCCGCGCCGGCCGCCGCGCACGTCACCGTCACCCCGACCGTGACGGCGGCCAATTCCTACACCGTCCTCACGGTCTCGGTGCCGCACGGCTGCGACGGCGCCGGCACCACCAAGGTCGCCGTCAAGATCCCAGAAGAGATCATCTCGGTGACGCCGACCGTCAACGCCAACTGGACCGTGTCGAAGGTGATGACCGACCTGAACCCACCAGTCAAGGACAGCCACGGCAACGAGATCACCCAGCGCGTCTCCGAGGTCGTCTACACCGCCAAGGCACCGCTGCCCGATGACCTGCGGGACACCTTCCAGCTGTCGCTGAAGCTGCCGGACACGCCGGGCAAGACGCTGGTCTTCCCGTCCGTGCAGACCTGCGAGAAGGGCGAGACGGCCTGGGTGCAGGTGCCCGCCGACGGGCAGAACCCGGACGACCTCGAACACCCGGCTCCCGGTTTCACAGTGACCGAGGCCGCGAAGGAAGGCGCCGCCGATCCCAGCCCCGCGGCCGATGTGGCGCTGGCCGGCGCGGAGAGCGACGCCGCCGATGAGCAGAGCGGCGGGACCAGCACGGTGAGCTGGATCGCGCTCGCGGCCGGCATCCTCGGCCTGCTGCTCGGCGGATTCGCCGTCCTGCGCCCGTCCATCGCCCGGTCCCGCGGCACCGACGCCTGACATGCCGATCCCGGTCCGACGCCCGCCAGCCCGGCTGGCGGGCCTCGCCGGTGCCCTGCTCTGCGGGCTCCTGCTGGCGCTCGGGCCGGCGGCACCGGCCCACGCGCACGCCACGCTGCTCGGCACCGACCCCGCCGACGGTGCCGTGCTGCCGAGCACACCGGCCACGGTCACCCTGACCTTCAACGAACCGGTCCAGGTCCGCGCCGGAGCCGTCCGGCTGCTCGACGCCACCGGGGCCGAGCAGCCGGCGGCCGTGCGTACCGTGGACACCCGGGTCGTGCTCGACGTGCCGCCCGGCTTGAGCGACGGCAGCTACGTGGTCA
Source organism: Micromonospora sp. WMMC415 (assembly GCF_009707425.1). Classification (GTDB taxonomy): domain Bacteria; phylum Actinomycetota; class Actinomycetes; order Mycobacteriales; family Micromonosporaceae; genus Micromonospora. Next base: position 5,250,977 of record NZ_CP046104.1, read on the forward strand.
CCTGGCGGGTCATCTCCGCCGACAGTCACCCGGTCGCCGGCGGGTTCACGTTCGCCATCGGTGCCCCCACCGCCGGCGCGATCGACGCCGCGACCGTCCCGGAGCCCAGCCGCGGCGTGCGGCTGACCCGCCAGCTCACCGAAGCGCTCGGCTACACCGGCGTGCTCGGCGGCGCAGGCCTGGCCGCCTTCGCGTTCCTGCTGCTGCCCGCCGCCGCCGGCGCCGTGGTCCGGCGCCGGATCTACGCCCTGCTGCGCTGGTCGGTTCCGGTCACCGCGGTCACGGTGCTCGTCGCCTTGCCCGTCGTCGTCGCCTGGCAGGACGGTGCCGACCTTGCCGCACTGGCCCGAGCGTCGACGTGGCGGACGGCGCTGGGCACCGACACCGCGCTCGCCGCGCTGCTCGCCGTCGCGGGCCTGGCCGTGGCGCTTTTCGCCGCTCACACCACCCGGTCACAGACCCGGCGGTACGCGGCAACGGCCGGCCTGGCCGGCGCCGCGCTCGCCGTGGGATCGCTGGCCCTGACCGGGCACACCCGTACGTTCGGCCCCGCCGTGCTCGTCCTCACCGCCGACCTGCTGCACGTGGCCAACGCCGCCCTCTGGCTCGGCGGGCTCATCGGACTCACCCTCCTGCTGCTGCCCTCCTCCCAGGCGACACCAACGGCGGCGGCGACCGCCATCACCGCGTTCTCCCGGGCGGCCGCATGGCTGGTCGCCGCCCTCACCATCACCGGTGTCCTGCTCGGCTGGCGCATCGTCCAGACCTGGTCCGCGCTGTTCGGCACCGCGTACGGCACCGCCCTGCTCGTCAAGGGCGCATGCGTCGCCGTCATCGTGGGGATCGCGGCCTGGAACCGCTACCGGCTGGTTCCCCGGATCACCGCCGCGGACGGCACGGGCCCGGCGTGGTCGGCGCTGCGCCGCACCGTACGAGCCGAAGCCGGGCTGCTCGCCGTCGTCATCGCCACCACCGGCGTGCTGGTGACCCGGAGCCCCGTCGAGGACGGCGACCCGTCCGCGCCCCCCGAACGCCCCGCGTCCGTGGAGCTCACCGCGCAGCTCGGCAACCACCGCGCCGCCATCGTGCTGACCCCGGGCGCCACCGGCGTCAACGCGCTGCAACTGACCATCCTCGACGGCGAGCGCCGACTGGTCGAGCCGGTCACCGCGCCGGAACTGCGCTTCAGCCTGCCCGCCCAGAACGTCGGTCCGCTCGAACGCTCCGTCTCCCGCACCGCACCCGGGCGCTACGAGGCCGTCGCCGAGTTCCCCCTGCCCGGCCAATGGATCGTCGAGGTCAGCGTCCGCACCTCCAAGTACGAGAACCCGGTCGCCCGCATACCCGTGGAGATTCCATGAAACGCCCGGTCGGCCGCGTCGTCGCGGCCCTGGCCGCCGCGGCGGCGGTCCTCCTGCTCACCGGCTCGCCCGCCACCGCGCACGTCCTGCTCGCCAAGGCACAACCCAACGGCGACGGCAGTACCACCCTCACCTTCACCTTCGACCACGGCTGCGGCGAATCACCCACCACCGAACTGATCGTCTCCCTTCCGGCTGGCGCCACCCCAGCCAGCCGCACCGAACAACCCGCCGGATGGACGGCGAGTACCGCGCCCAGCCGGGTCACCTGGGCCGGACCCGGGCTCAAGGCCGGCGCCGAAGCCGCGTTCTCCCTCACCACCCGCCTGACCGGCACGATCGGACAGCCACTGCGCTTCCCCACTGTGCAGCGCTGCGCCAACGGTGCGGCGTACGAATGGACCGACCCGCAACCCGGCGACGAACACCCCGCGCCCAGCCTGATCGCGACCGGTGCGATCCTGGCCCCGATCCCCGCGGCCACGCGGGCCGCTACCGCCCCGGCACCGGGCACCGGCGGTGCCGCCACCCTGCCACAGGCACTCGGCGCACTGGCCCTGTTCGTCGTCGCCGCCGCGACGGCGACCGCCCTCGCCCGTCCTCGCCGGCACCCGGCATCCTCACCCACGCACACACGCGACAGCTCGGTGCTCTGACACCGCAGCGACAGCAGCCGGACACCGCGCCGAAGCCACCAGATGTCCCACCGCCGTCATGCCGTGATCGCGGTCGGCACGTTGCGGGCTTGCGGCCCCATGCGGAAGTCGACGTCGATCTGCGTGCTGAGATCCATGCCCGCGCGTTCGTTGGCCCAGGCTGCCGCGTTGCGCCGATGGAACTCGTGGGCCCACCGGGTGAAGGCGGTCCAGTCCTGGACGCTGCGGTCGACGGCCTCGGTCAGCTGTCCCAGCACGGCCCGGTTAGCGGCTTCCAGCTCGTCCAGCGGCCCCACCGTGCCGCGTTCGGCCCGGCGCACGTACGCCGAGCGGCTCACCCAGGTGAGGAGGTCCTGGCCGACGTGCTCGCGGAGGAACTCGACATCCGACGCGTCCTCGACCTTGTTGCCGACGACGGACAGCGCGACTCCGTAGTCGCGGGCGTAGCCGGCGTACTGGCGGTAGACGCTGACGCTGCGTACCGTCGGCTCGCAGACCAGGAAGGTGCGGTCGAAGCGGGTGAACAGCCCTGAGGCGAACGAGTCGGCGCCGGCGGTCATGTCCACCACCACGTACTCGCCGGGCCCGTCGACCATGTGGTTGAGCAGCAGTTCGACCGCGCCGACCTTGGAGTGGTAGCAGGCGACGCCGAGGTCCTCGGCGGTGAACTCACCGGTCACCGCGAGCCGCACCCCACCTACCGGCCGGACGCACGACTCGTAGATCGGGTTGTCTTCGACCACGCCCAGCAGGCGCGAGCCGGTCCCCGGCGGCGTGGTCTTCACCATCTCATCGGCGGAGCCGATGCGGGGATTGTCGCCACGGAGGTGTTCCTTGATCACGGGCAGGTGTTCGCCGAGCGGGGTCATCGTCGCGGTGGCGCCCTCCGGTCCGCCGAGGGCCACTGCGAGGTGTTGGTTGATGTCGGCGTCGATGGCCAGCACCGGCCGACCCTGCGCCGCGAGGTGGCGGGCGAACAGCGCGGCCAGGGTGGTCTTCCCGCTGCCGCCCTTGCCGACGAACGCGACCTTCATCGCACGACCCCCGCAACGCTAACGGTAATCGTTTGCATGTACGGCACTGTAACCGGTCGCGCGGTGGTCCGGACGGCGACCCGCCAATGTGTCCACCGATCGGCAGGCGACCGTCCGTGGTGAGCGGTCAGAGGTGCCGGTCGGCGTCGGCGCGATGTCACGCTCGCCGCGGGGGCGCCTCGGCCGACAGGCCCAGCACGTCGACCGCGATGCGGTGGATCGTGTCGAGCGTACGGTCGCGTCCGCCGGCGCCCTCCACCATGAGCAGCAGGTGCCGCACGCCGGGCAGGGTGGCGGCCTGGTCCAGGATCTCCCCGCAGCGGCGGGGCGAGCCGACCGGGTGGATGGTGATGAGGCGTTCCACGTAGGCGTCCAGATCCCGGTGGCTCGCGGGGGTGCTGTCGAGGCGGACGTACTCCCGGGTGCCGGCGAGCAGCGCCGGGAGCCCGGCGCGGACATCGTCGGCGGCCTGCGCGTCGCTGTCCCCGACGTGTGCCAGGTGGGCGCTGGCGTGGCCGACGGGGTGCCCGTCGTGGCCGTGCGCGGCCGCCACCCCGGCGTAACGGTCGAGCATGTCCGCCTTCTCGGCGAGGTCGGCGTGCAGCCCGAGCAGCAGCGGCATGCCGTGCCGCGCGGCGAGGTCCACCGTCTGCGGTGACGTCGCCGCGACCCATACCGGTATCCGCCGTGCGGGACGCGGCACGACCGGCACCGGCCGAAAGGGGAATCGGTCGTTGCCGGCCACGGTCGCCACGCCGGACAGCCACCGGTCCAGCAGTTCCAGTGCGTCGTGAAAGCCGGTGTGGAAGCGGTCCAGGCCGGTGCCGAACACCTCCAAGTCGACCCACGGGCCGCCCCGGCCGACCCCGAGCCGGAACCGGCCGCCGGACAACTCGTCGAGCAGCACCGCCTCCTCGCCCAGAGCGACCGGGTGACGGTTCGACAGGATGCAGGCCGCGGTGCCGACGGCGATGCGTGCGGTGGAGCCGAGCAGGTGCGCGGCGAAGGTGGTCGCCGAGGGACACACGCCGTAGGAGATGAAGTGGTGTTCGGCGATCCAGACCCCGGCGTATCCGACGGCCTCGGCGGCACGGCCGTACTGATGGGCGTCGGCCAGAGCCGTGGCGTGAGTGCCGCCCGGGCGGTGCCCGGCGAGCAGGAACAGGTGGACGTCGACGTCCCTGCCTGCTCGCCGGGCGGCAACCGGGTCAGCAGTCACGCAGCTCGGGTGACTGGTTGAGCAACTGGCCGCGGGTGGAGACGAAGCGGCGGTAGGTGTCCGAGCCGACGGCGGCCAGGCGGAACGCCGCAATGCGGTGGCAGTTCTGGAAGGCCAGTTTGACGCCGAAGTGGCGCTCGAGACTGGACCGGATGGCGTCGCTGGCCAGGGCGCGCAGGAGTTGGCCCCGCTCGGCCTCGCTCGGCGGCGGGATGACGTTGTCGGCGAACTCGCCGTCGGACGACTCCAGCTCCGCCACTACCCGACTGACGGTCTGCCAGGCGTACGGCAGTGAGTCGCGGACACAGGCCACGAACTCCTCGTCGGCGACGGGCCCCGATTCGGCGGCCTGCAACAGGTTGGGTGGCACGGTGAGAGACATGCTCCTCCTCACACGATAACGATCACAATTGTCGTTAGCGTCGCGTCACGAGCACACCACGCACCGTGCGTGGCGTCAATGGCCGCTGACGCCATGGGGGCCGGCCGGCGCGAGGCCCGGGTGGGCGGTGGGCTCGCGCCGGCCGGAGTCCGCCGCTTGCCGGTACCCCCTACCTCGGCGGACGTCTGTGTTCGGCTGCTTGTGACGGTGGTGGTCAGGGAAGGACGTCGAAGGTCCAGGTCTTGGCGCCGGAGCTGATGGTGGCGCCGGTGGAGGCGAGCTTCGCGGTGACTTCGAAGGTGACGGTGTAGGTGCCGGCGGCGTCGAAGCCCCAGTTGACGTGGGCGTGGGTGTTGCGGTTGACGTTGAGGCTGTCGGGCAGACCGTTGCCGCTGTCGAACAGCACCGTCGGGGTGCCGCCGGAGACGGTGTAGACGCTGAATCCGGCCGGCCCGGTGACGTTGGTCAGCTTGAAGGTGACCCGGTTGTTCTGGAGCACACCACTGGGCACCTCGGTGGTGTTCCAGCCGGCCCAGAGCAGCCCGGCGGTGCTGGCCTGGGGCAGCACCCAGGCCTGGCCGCCGGTGCCGAGGAACGACCAGGCACTGCCGCCGGGCACGGTGAGCTTGGCGGTGTTGGGAACGCGCAGGACGACGTCGGCGGGGTTGCGCTCCACCGACGGACTGACGGTGTCGTCGAGCAGGTTGACGGTCAGTGCGCCGCCGGCGTAGTCGACGTCGATGACGTCGACGTGGCCGCTGGAGAGCACGATCGGCGCCGCGGCCGCGGGGGTGGCGGTGCCGGCGAGCAGCGCGGCGGTCAGGACGAGGCCGGCGAGGAAACGGCTGCGGGTACGCATGGTGCTCACGCCCTGACCACGACGCGCAGGGTGGCCGGTTCGCTGGTGACCTGCTCGCCGGTGGCGGCGAGGGTGCCGGTGGCCCGGAAGGTGACGCAGTAGGTGCCGGCGCGGTCGAAGGCCCAGTTGGCGTGCAGGTGGTCGCCGGCGGTCAGGGCGATGGTGTCGGGCAGGCCGTCGCCGCTGTCGGCGAGGATGGTGGGCTGCCCGACGGCGTTCTCGGTGTAGATGGCGAGCTGCCCGGGCCCGCTGACCGACTGCACGCTGAGGGTGAGCGCGTCGGCGGTGAAGGTACCGGGCTCGACCTCTTCGGCGGCGATGCCGGGCCAGACGAGGTCGGTGTTCTGGATCTCGGGCAGGATCCACACCTTCGACACCCCGGGAGTGCCGAGGAAGCCGAAGGCGGGGTCGTTCGGGACGGTGACCTTGGCCTGCCGCTTGACGACGATCTTGACGTCGTCGGCGGCGTACTCGACGTCGTTGTCCTCGTCGTGGACGCCGAGCTCCAGCTCGCCGGCCTCGTACGCGATGTCGACCAGGTCGAGGTGCCCGGAGTTGAAGGTCACCACGGCGGCCTGCGCCGGCGGCGCTGCCGCGAGCAGCGCCGCGGTCACCGCCCCGGAGGCGAGCAGCAGGCGGATGGGCTTACGCACGAAGGAACTCCTTCCGCGCGGTCCCCAATGGACCACGTTATCGAAAACGATAGTCGTTTTGCTTAGCGTGGGGAAGGCTGCTCGACCGGACGCTTCCACCGCCGGGTCAGCACGCCGTGTCGGGGCGCGATCAGCCAGGCGGCGAGGAAGGCGGCGGTGGCGACCAGGACGATGGTGCCGCCGACCGGGGTGTCGTAGCTCCAGGACAGGTACAGCCCGACGAGCGCCGACGTGCCGCCGATCACCGGGGCGAGCAGCATCATCACGCCGAGCCGGTCGGTGAGCAGGCGGGCCGCCGCGGCGGGGGTGATCAGCAGGGCCAGGACGAGGATGTTGCCGATGGTCTGCAACGAGATCACGACGGCGAGGGTGACCAGGACGTAGAGCGCGATGTCGAGCCAGAAGACCGGCAGCCCCATCGCACGGGACATCTCGCGGTCGAGGCAGACCGCGACGAACTCCTTGTGCAATGCCAACACCAAGCCGAGGATGACCAGGCCGGTGCCGCCGACGACGTAGAGGTCCCGGTCCGGGATCCCGGTGATCGAGCCGAACAGGAACTGCTGCAGCGAACCGGCGTAGCCGGGCGCCTGCGAGATGATCACGATGCCGAGAGCGAACGCGCCGACCAGGAAGACACCAATCAGCGAGTCCTCCTTGACGCGCCGGTTCTGCGAGAAGATCGCGATCAGCAGCGCGGTGGCGATACCGGCGACGGCACCGCCGAGGACCAGGCTGCCCTGCAGGACGAAGGCGACCGCGATGCCCGGGAAGACCGCGTGGGCCACGGCGTCTCCGATGAAGGCCATCCCCCGGAGGACGACGTAGCAGCCGACGACGCCGCAGACGATGCTGGACATGACCGCGATCGCCAGCGCCTTGGGCAGGAACGCGAGGTCGGGGTTGAGCAGGTCGGTGAGGAACTCGGTGATCGACATCAGGCCGCCCTCACGAGCTTCAGCAGCGCAGACGTCGCGCTGACGCCGAAGGTCTGCGTCCACAGGTCGGCGTCCTGCAGGTCCGCCGGGCGGCCGTCGGCGATGATCCGGCCGTTGAGCAGGACCAGCCGGGTACAGGAGTCCACCGCGGCTACCAGGTCGTGGGTGGTCATCAGCACCGCGCGGTCCTCCTGGGCCAGGCTGGTGAACAGGTCGCCCAGCAGTTCCTGGGTGGGCATGTCGAGCCCGGTGAACGGCTCGTCGAGCAGCAGGATGCTCGGCGCGAGCGCGAGTGCCCGCGCGACCAGGACGCGTTGGCGTTGGCCACCGGACAGCTCGCCGACCGGCCGGCGGCGCAGTCCGGTCAGCTGTACCCGGTCCAGCGCGTCGCCGACCGCCCGCCAGTCGGCCACGCCCGGGCGGCGGAGCAGGCCCATCCGGCCGGTGCGGCCGGACATCACGGCCTGCTCGACGGAGATCGGGAAGTCCCAGCTGAACTCGTGACGCTGGGGGACGTAGCCGATCCCGGACCGTCCGGGTCGCGTCGGCCTGCCCTCCACCAGCACCCGGCCGCCGCGGCTGCGGATCAGCGCCAGGATGGCGCGCAGCAGGGTGGTCTTGCCGGCGCCGTTCGGGCCCAGCAGCCCGACCAGCTCGCCGCGATCGAGGTGCAGCCGTACGTCCCGCAGGACCGGCCGGCCACCGAGATCCACGTCCAGCCCGTCGATCTCCAGTGCTCTCACCGCTGGCCCCCGGACGACGCGATGACGCGTTCCTGCTCGGCCCGCCGTCTGGCGCCGCGCCCACGCAGCAGGAGGACGACCAGGCCGAGAGCGAGCACGACGGCCGTCCCGGCCAGCGCCGTGATCAGCAGCGTCCGGGAACCGTCGGCCCGATCGTCGGCTCCGGCCGGAGCCTCGCCGGGCGGCTCCTGGCCAGCCGGTACGGGGATGTCCGCCGTCGCGGCGAAGGCCTCGTCGGCGCTGGTGGCGTCCCCCACCGCGAAGCGCAGCGTACGGGTCGCCGACACCTTCTCCCCGTTGACCAGGTCGGCCGACACCTGTACCGCGACGAGGTAGACACCCGGTGCGGAGAAGACCCAGTTCGCGTGGGTGTGGGTGTTGACCTCGACCCAGAAGGGCTGCGCCTTCGACTCGGCCGACCGCCACAGCGGCTGCGGTGCGGAGAAGTTGCCCGACTGGAGGTAGGTCGTGAGCGTCCCCGGACCACGCACCCCGAGCAGGGTCAGGGTGACGCCCCGGTCGATGGTCCGCATCACCCGGGGATCCTGGGTGTTCCAGCCCAGCCAGACCACATCCTGGTCCTGAACCTGCGGCACCACGTACACCCGCTTGCCGGCCTCGATGCCGAGGAAGGCGTACGCCGGGTCGTCCGGAACGGTCTGCAGCGCGGCGTCGGACACCCGCAGCAGCGTGTCGTCGGGATCACGCCACACCGGTTGCGCCTGCGTACCGTCGTGGATCAGCAGCGTCCACCGGTCGTCGACGTATCGGGGACCGAGGTCGACGTGCCCGGTGGTGAGCGTCGTCCGTCCGGTGGCGAGGGGCTGGTCGGCCGCGATCGACTGGCTGAGATTCGGCGTCGGCTCCGCCGCCCGCGCCGGGGCCTGTGCCGTCGCCAGCACGAGCAACGTCGCGAGGGCGCCTCGCAGGATGACTGTGGTCGCGCGGCTGCGGCGGTGCGCCCGTCCTGCCGTCACTGGTTCCTCCATCACTTCTCCGTGGTCAGGCAGTCGCGCAGCGATTCGGCGTTGAACCGCATCATCTCCGCGTAGGTGGTGACGTCGCGGTCGAACGCGTCGCCGTAGATCGGGCACACCCGAAGGTCCTCTTCCCGCGCCACCTCGGTCAGCGTGGCGGACCGGGCCGCCAGGTTCGGCTCCAGGAACACGGCGGGAATCCGCAGGTTGCGGATCGTCTCGGTGAGCCGGCGGCGGTCGGCGAGACTCGGCTCGACAGCCGGGTTGGGGGTGACGAAACCGGAGATCTGCACCCCGTACGCCTGGCCCAGGTAGCCGAACGCGTCGTGTGTGGTGACGAGGTGGCGCCGCGAGGGTGGGATCTGCGCGATGGTGTCCCGGACGTACGAGTCGAGCTCTTCCAGCTGCCGGATGTAGGCCGAGGCGTTCGCCCGGTATTCGGCGGCGCCCTCGGGGTCCACCCCGATCAGGGTGTCCCGGATCAGTTGCACGTAGGAGATGGCGTTGTGGACGTTCTGCCACAGGTGCGGGTCGATCTCGCCGTGCACGTGCTTGCCGAGGACGGCCTGCGGCAGCTGGTAGACCTGGGTGCCGGGCCGGCCGAGGAACCGGAACCGCCGGTCGCCGGGCACCTCCAGCAGCGCCTTGTTCGGCACCTCGATGACGGTGCGCGCCGGGTCGTACACCCGTTGGGTCGCCTCGCCGCCACCCTCGGGGTCGGCGAGCAGGTAGAGCCGCCGCTGGTCGAGGTCGACGGTGACGTCGGCGTGCCCGGCGTTCAGTACGGGCGCGCCGGTCAGGCCCGGCACCGAGTGCGGGTCCACCCCGACGGCGAAGGTGAACACCTGCTCGCCCATGGGGACGGGTGCCGTCTGCGGGTCGACGGCCAGCCGTGCCCGCATGGTCAGCCGGTAGATTCCCGGCTCGGTGAACGCCCAGCTCATGTGGGTGTGCGCGTCCGGTGGGAGCGTCGCGGTGTCGTCCCGGTAGCCGTTGGCGGGGTCGAACCCGTCGCCGGAGTCGACGTAGAACGACGGGTTGCCGAACGACTCGGTCAGGTACGCGTACATCCGACCCGGCCCGTCCGCGCCGGTCGCGCTGAGGAACACCTCCGAGGACCGGTTCGCGCCCTGCGCCGCACCGGTGCCGCGCACCCGCATGCCCAGCCAGATCGTGTCCAGCGACACGTCCTCGACCAGCGGGATGATCTCCGCCGCGTACTTCACCGCCCCCTCGGCCAGCGAGATGTTCGGTACGCCGTCACGCAGGTTGGCGTCCAGCGCCTTGATGACGGCCTGCTCCTCGAGGAGCAGGTAGTTGCTGAACGCCACGTCGGCGTAGACGACGTCGCGGATGTCCCGCAGCGACGGCTCGTAGCTGTGCGGATCGGCCCCGTCCGGCACCATCGAGGTGACGGTCACCCGGTCGCCGCCCACGTTGCGGGCCAGATCCCGCAGGATCCCGGTGGTCGTCAGGACCTGGACCCGCTCGTCGTGCGAACTCAACGCCACCTCCGACCGGCAGCCGCCGGCGAGCAACGCGGCCAGCAGCGGCAGCACGACCAGCCGCCGCGGGCCGACCCGGTGGATAGCCGTTCTTGGCACCGCCGTCACCCGGTCCGGAGGGCGGCGCGGCGGCGGGCCAGCAGCAACAGCAGGGCACCGACCGCTACCAGGACGACGCCGAGCGCTGCCGCCGTCAGCACCCAGCCGGCGCCCGTGCGCGGCAGCGGCCCGTCCCGGCGCCCGTCGCCGCCGTCGCCGTCGCCGGCACCGCCGCCGGGGCCGAAGCCGGCGTTCGGATCCGCGCTGTCGCCGACGGCGATGGTGAGCGTCTTCGTGTCGGTGACCGCCTTGCCGGCGGTGGTGGTGCCGCTCATCTGCACCGCGAGGCGGTACAGACCGGGCTTGCTGAACGCCCAGTTGCCGTGCGTGTGGGTGTTGAGCGGGATGTCCAGCTTCTGCGGGAACGGCTTGGCGGAGTCGAACAGCACGTCGGCCTTGCCGAACGAGCCGGTCAGGAAGAGGGCGAACCGGCCAGGCCCGTTGACCCCCTTCAGCGTCCACGTGACGCTGCCCTTGACGCCCGACACGACGGACGCGTGCTGGGTGTTCCAGCCCGGCCAGACAAGACCCGCCTGCTGGGTCTGCGGCAGCACCCACACGGTGTCGCCCGGCTTGCCGAGGAAGTCCGCCCCGGCGGGCACCGTGATCTTCGCCTTGTCCTTCGCGTGCAGGACCACGTCGGCGGTCTCCCGCCAGACCGGAGGGCTGGTCCGGTCGTCCTTGATCCGAATCGTCCAGCTGTCCCCGGACAGGTTCGGGCCCATGTCGACGTGCCCGTCACTGATCACCTGACGAGCACCGGCAGCGACTTTCGCCGCCTCCGGCGCGGCAGCGGGCTTCGGCGCGGCAGCCGGTGCGGCGAGTGCCTCGGCGCGCGGTCGCGCCGCCTGCGCCTGCGGAGCGGGCAACGCCGGCTCCGCAGGCCGGATCGCCGGAACGCGGACCCGGTACGTCGCCTCGGCGCGCACCGTCCCACCCGAGCGCAGGGCGGCCGAGCCGGTCAGGGTGAGCCGGTACTCGCCGGCCGTGTCGAAGGCCCAGACCACGCCACCGGTACGCGTGCCCGCCGGCAGCTGCGTCGACCGCCGTACGCCGGCACCGCTGCCGAACAGCGGGGTCGCCGCGCCGAGACCGGACAGGGTGTACGCGGTGAACGTCCCCGGCCCCTCGACCGAGCCCAGCGTCAGGGTCACCCGGTCGTCGGCGACGACGCCGGGGCGTACCCCGGTGGTGTCCAGGGCCGGGAACCCGGTGTCACCGGCGGAGAGTGCCCACACGCCGTGGCCCGGCTTCCCGAGGAAGGCCAAGGCCTGGCCGGCCGGGACCCGACCGGCGAGGCCGCCGTCCGGGCCGAGCACCACCTCGCCCGGGTCGCGCCCGGCCGCACCGTCGGCCGCCTGCGCGGCGTCCCGGAAGCGCAGCGACATCGTGTCACCGTCGAGCGCGACGGAGACCAGGTCGGCGCCGGCCGAGGCGACGGCGGCCGGTTCCGCGGCGGCCGGCGTTGCCGCGGGGGCCAGTGCCAGCACGACGGCGGCAAGGCTCGCGGCGCCGGCGCGCATGCTTCTCATCCTCATTGGTCGCTCCCCAGGCGTAGCCGAGTCACTTCTCGTCCTTCCCCGTGTGGTCGATGGTGGGATGCCGGTTGTCGTGGCCCGGACCGGGACGTTCGACGTCCGGCATCGGACGGTCGTCGGGTGCTGATCCGCCGTCACCGGCGGCCACTGGGGCGTCCTGGCCGTCCGGTGCCCGGCCGGCCTGCGCGCGGCCTTCCTCCCGGCCGGCCTGCGCGCGGCCTTCCTCCCGGCCGGCCTGCGCGCGGCCCTCCTCCCGGGCGGCGGCCACCGCTCGCGCGAGCTGCTCCGCCCGGCGGCGCCGGGCCGCGATCAGTGCCCAGCCGGCGAGGATGAGCAGGGCGAGCAGGGCCAGCTGCGGCCAGGGCACCGCCCAGACGGCGGCCCGCGCCGAGCCCGCCCGCGGTGGCGGGTCGAGGACCTGGTCCCCCACGGCTGCCGGCGTGACGGTCGCGTTCGCGGTCAGCCGGAACAGCGGCGGAACACCCGACATGCGTACGGTGGTGGTCAGCTCGCCGCCGGGCAGGATCTCCGGCAGGGCGGTACCGTCCACGGACCGCCGGGCCAGGCCGAACGGTCCGGACACGCCGAGCACGGGCTGCCCGGCGAGCCGTACGTTGCCGGTGTTGCGGACGGTGAACGTGGCGGTGACCGTGCCCCCGGCCAGCGGGTTGACCGGGCCGGTGTGCCGCACTCGCAGGTCTTCGACGGTCAGCGTCGGCCGCAGCTCACCGGTGACCCGCAGGTAGATGCGGGCGCCGACCCGGTGGTCGACGGCGACCTGGTTACCCTGCGCGTCGACGGCTGTGCCGGCCAGCGAGGCGACGATCCCTCCGGCGTGATCACCGGGCGTGGCGTTGGGCGGGACGGCGAGCGTGAACGGTACGTCCAGCCGGGACGTCGACGGGATGGTCAGGGTTCGGCTCGGCAGGCGGACCCAGGAGCCCACGTCGGTGGGCTTCCGGTCGGCGGCCAGCAGATCGAACCCGCCCTGCGTGGTGGTGACCGCGTCGCTGGCGTAGAGGTTCAGGGTGAGCGGGCGGTTGGAGTGGTTCGTGACGCCGACGTAGTCGGTCAGGGTGGCGCCCGGGTCGAGCTTGTAGCTGAACGCCGGCCGGCCGTTCGGCCCGCGCGCGCTCGACGGTGCCACGCCCCAGGTCGCGGCGGCGGGCGGCGGTGCCGGCGACGGCGACGTCCCTTGCGTTGCCGGCGGGCTGGCGGGGGCGGGTGCGGCCAGCGCGGAGGCAGGTGGTGCGGGGACCACGCCGAGCAGGGCGATCCCGACGGCGATGGTGGCGAGCAGGCGCATTGCGGGGACGGTCCGTTCCTGGGGGTGCGAGGGGAGGTGCGGGGTGGGCGGGTCGCGGCAACGACACACCCACCCCGCGCGGTCGTCCGGTGGCCAGGCTCACGGCCCGACCACCGGACGGGTTGGTGCGATCAGATGGCGGTGAGGGTCAGGGTCGCGGTGTAGGTCCCCGCCGCCGTCTCGGTGGGCAGGCTCAGCCGCAGGCCCGCGCCCAGCTGCGCGGTACCCCGTCCGGCGCCGTCCGGTGCCGAGCCCAGCACCGCGCTGGTGCCGAGACCGCCGCCGACTCCGACGACGTACGGTGCCACCTCCGGACCGGCGACCACGCCCTGTCCGGCGCCCTGGGTCAGGACCCGCGGGGTCCAGCCGAGGTAGCCGGCGCTGAACGTGGCCCCGTCCGGCCCGGCGAAGTCCGCCGGGATCTGCCCGGACGCGCTCCACCCCGGTTGACCGGCGCGGGTGTCGGTCACCGTGACCGGGCGGAGGTCGCCGGTGCTCTCCCACCGGTCACCGGCGGCGTTGAGCTGTGCGGGCGGCAGCACCACGGCCCGGTCGTCCGGGTTGACGCTGATCACCAGCGAGCCCTGCGTCTCGTCGATCGACGCGGTGATCGTCTGCGAGGCGCCCGGCTCCTGTGGCGGGAACGCCACCCACAGGGTCACCGGCTCGCTGGTCGCGACGACCGCGTGGTCGTCGTCGTAGAGCTTGGCCACGTACTCGCAGGCGTTCAGCTCCCGGGTCGCGGTGAACGAGTAGCTCGCGCCCCCCTCACCCGGGATGATGCTCCAGTCGGCCGCGCCCGGGCACCTGCTGAACCAGTGGTAGTGGTCCAGTTCGGTCTGCGGCGTCTGCGCCGCGGTGAGCGTGACCGTGTCGTTGGGCTGGTACTCGTCGGCCATCCCGCTGATCGCCAGGCTGACCTCCGGGCCGCCGCCGGTCAGCTCGCCGACGACGAACGAGTAGTCGACCGGCCCGGTGCTGAGCGTGGTGCCGTTGCTCAGCGTCGCGTCGGCCTGGAACTTCAAGGTGTAGTTGCCCAGCGCGCTGAACGCCCAGTTCGAATGCGCGTGGGTGTGCACCGGGACGTCGATCGCGTCCGGGAGTCCGTCCTCGCTGCGGAACTTGATGATCGGGCCACCGAACGAGTCCTGCGTGAACAGGGTGACGTTGCCAGGGCCCTCAACGCCGACCAGGCTCAGCCGAACCTTGTTCCCTGCGAACACCCCCGAGTTGAGCTCGGTGGTGTTCCAGCCCGGCCAGAGCAGGTCCGGGTCCTGCGTCATCGGCAGCAGCCAGATCTGCGAACCGGCCGGTCCCAGGAACGCGAACCGCGGGTCGTCCGGGACCTCCATCGCCGCCCGCGGCAGCACCTGGAACGTGACGTCCGCCGGATCCCGGATGACCATCGGGCTACCCGTGTCGTCCCTCACCTTCAGGGACAGTTCGCCGTCGGTGTAGTGCACGTCGACCGCGTCGGTGTGCCCTTTGGACAGCACCACCTTCTCGGCCGCCGACGCGGCGGTGGGAGCCAGCACCGTGCCAGCGGCCACCACCGCCCCGGTGACCAGGGCCGCGAGACCGCGAGCCCTCAGTGTCGCCTTCATACCTCCCCTTTCCACGCCGCGCGCGTCTGCGCGCGGTGGTACCTGCGCCCCGGAGGCCTGCCGGTGGGCAACGCCTTCGCCGGGCGGGCGGCGGTCGGCGCGGAGCGGGTGGCCCGCGCCGAACCGGTGCCGGCAACCGTCACCAGGACGCCTTGCGGATGCCCGGCAACTCACCACGCAGCGCCATCTCCCGGAACCGGACCCGGGACAACCCGAAGCGGGTCAGCACACCGCGCGGGCGGCCGTCGATCACATCCCGGCTGCGCAGCCGCACCCGGCTCGAGTCGCGGGGCAGCCGGGCCAACTGGCGCACGGCGTCGTCGCGTACGGCCGGGTCGGTGTCCGGGTGGGCGATCAGCCGCTTCAGCTCCGCCCGGCGGTCGGCATGCCGGGCGACCAGGTCCTCCCGGCGGGCCTGCCGGTTTCCCAGGCTCTTGCGGGCCATCAGCGTGCCTCGCGGAACTCGACGTGCCGCCGCACGATCGGGTCGTACTTGCGCAGCACCAGGCGGTCCGGGTCGTTGCGGCGGTTCTTGCGGGTGACGTACGTGTAACCGGTGCCGGCGGTGCTGCGCAGCCGCACGATCGGACGGACGTCGGTCTGCCGGGCCATCAGAGCTTCACTCCCCGGGCGCGCAGCTCCGCGACGACCGCCTCGATGCCCTTGCGGTCCACCGTCTTCAGCGCCTTCGCGGTCAGGGTCAACCGCACCCAGCGGCGCTCCGACGGCAGCCAGTAGCGGTGGTTCTGCAGGTTCGGGTTCCACCGGCGACGGGTGCGCCGGTGCGAGTGGGACACGGCGTTGCCGAAGCTCGGCTTGGCGTCGGTGACGTCACAACGTCGGGACACGATTCACTCCTCAGGTTCAGCTAGACGCTAACGACAACGGTTTTCGTTTTTACATCGGCCGATCGGCCAGCCTTCACGCGGGGTCGCGCCGCCACGTCGACCGCACCGTGTCGCCGGGTCGGCACAGGCCGACCATCGCGGCCCCCCGCTCGGGGACCCCGGCACGCCGCTCGCCGCCGGCCGCGTGCTTATAATGACAACCGTTTTCAACAAGTGTCGAGAGGATTGTGATGTCGACGTCCCCGCTCGCACCCGCCGAAACCGGGACCCCGGCGGCCGACGCCCGCCCGTCGTTGACCGTGCTCAGCGGCTTCTGGCCGGCCGCGACGTACGCCGTCGCCCGCACGCTGCTGGCGGCGGACCCCTCGCTGCTGCTGGTCCGGCACGATCTCACCGACCTGGCCGCCGGCACCGTGCACCGGATCGTGCGCGACGGTGCGGGCGTGCTCGAGGACGAGCGGATCACCCTGGCGCACGGCTGCGTCTCCTGCACGCTGCGCGAGGACGTGCTGCCCGCCCTCGCCCGGCTCGCCCGCACCCAACCGGACCGCGACCTGCTGTTGATGCTGCCCGAGGTGGTCGAGCCCGAGGCGGTCGCCGCCGTCTGCGCGCACTGCCTCGTCGACGGGACGCCGCTGACCGACCTGGTCCGGGTCGACTCCTACCTGACCGTGGTCGACGCCGAGCACCTGCTCGACGGCCTGGCCAGCACCGACGACCTGAAAACCCTCGGCATCGCCGCCGCCGACAACGACGACCGGGCGCTCGCCGACGTCGTCGTCCGGCAGATCGAGTACGCCGACACCCTCGTGCTGTGGGGCCAGTCCCGGGAGGGTGCGTACGACACCAGCCGCCTGTCGGTGCTGCTCGACCGGATGGCGCCGTGGGCGACGCAGGTCCGCGTCGACGGTGACCTCGTCGACGCCGGCGCGCTGACCCGGCAGCTGCGCGGCACGCTCCGGCACCGCCCCGAGACCCCCGGCGTCCTGACCCGGGGCTTGGAGGGCCACGTCCTCGGCGTGCACGAGCCGTACCCCGACTGCGGCGTCGTCTCGGTGGTCTTCCGCGCCCGACGACCGTTCCATCCCCGCCGGCTGCACGACGTCCTCGAGGACGTCAACGCCGAGGTCGTCCGCTCCCGGGGGCACCTGTGGCTCGCGAGCCAACCCGACCTGGTCATCGCCTGGGACTTCGCCGGCGGCGGCCTCGCCCTCGGCTCCCTGGGCCGCTGGCTGACCGGCCTGCCCGACCCGTACTGGGACGAGGTGTCCGACCACCGGCGGCTCGCCGCCGCCCTCGACTGGGACCCGTACTACGGGGACCGACACCAGCACCTGGTCTTCGTCGGCCTGGACCTCGATCCCGCCGGCCTGCACCGCACCCTCACCGGCTGCCTGCTCACCGACGCCGAACTCGCCGACGGCGAGGACACCTGGCGCCGCTACGACGACCCGTTCGCCGGCTGCTTCCCGCTCGCCGGCCCCGACCCCACCGAAGGAGAGCCCGCATGAAGTCCGGAGTCCACCCCGAGTACCGGCCCGTCGTCTACCGCGACCGCGCCGCCGACTTCGCCTTCCTCACCCGCTCCACCGCCACCAGCGACCAGACCATCGAGTGGACCGACGGCAACACCTACCCCGTCATCGACGTCCAGATCTCCTCCGCCAGCCACCCCTTCTGGACCGGCAGGCAGCGCCTGCTCGACACCGAGGGCCGGGTGGAGAAGTTCCGCGCCAAGTACGCCCGCCGCGGACCGCGGCAGACACGATGACCGAGGCACGCATGCGCCGCAGCCGCCCATGATCTCGCGGGGCCGGGCATCAGTCGTGGTGCGAGGAGTCCAGGGCTGCGCCAGCAGTCTCCGGCTCGTCGCGGCGCTCGTGGTCAGGCCCGGGTGCCCCGGCGATGGCGGTGAATGCCGATGCGGACACGTCGGCGACCAGATGGACGTGATCGGCGCCGAACGTCGACGGCTCCCGCAGCCCGAGCACCAGGCAGAAGTTCCGCTTCCCGTACGTCTTCCGCAGCCGTCTCCAGTTGGCCAGCAGGTAGCGCGCGGCACCGAGATTGTCCAGCGCGGTCTGGCCGGCGAGGATGAACACGGGCGCCGCCGATGCGGCCGGGCGCACCCGGGCGAGCAGCGCGAACTGCTCTTCGCCGGGACGGCGGCGAAACGCGCGTCCGCCAACCACGAACGGCAGCGACGAGTCGGGCTCGGCTGCGGTGAACCGTACGCCGGGCAGCGCGATGCGCACGTGGGCCGCGGTGCGCGGATTCGCCGACGGGCCGCCGACGCAGTACTCGGTGACCCGGCCGGCCTCCCTGCGTCCCTCCTCGCTTGTGACGAGGGCGGGCAGCCCACCGGACTCGCGGATGGTCGTCGCCAGCTCCACCAGCGTGGCAACGTCGTTGCGGTGCACGCTCTGCGGGCGCTGCGACGAGAAATGCTTCGCCACGAAGAGCATCACCTGGGCACCGGGATTGACACCGAAGAACGACCGCTTACGCAGAATCCGCCGGTAGCGGACGACGTACTGGCTGGTCCAGCCGGCAGCGGCGGCAATGGCACTGGCGAGAAGGTTGATCACCACATCACGCACGGGTGCCCCTTCGGCGAGACTCGGCCTGGCTGTGAATGTCCAAGAGGGACAGCGCGAACCAGGTCTTGAGGGTGCGCGGCGCCGAAACGCCCCATCCACGGCCAGAGCTCCGACGATTGTAGCCAGGCCGGGTCCCCGGTCGTCTCGCCGGTGCTGGTTCTGGGCACCGCTGCCGCGTTCGACGTGACGACGGCCCCCATCGCAACCGGTCGATCTCGCTCATTCGGGGAGTGGCGGGCGCGAAACGCTGGCGCATATGGTCGGCTCGCACGGCGGCCTTCGCCAGACCAGGACGGGGCGGGGACATGGATCAAGGCACCCGGGACGACGTGATTGGCCGCCTGGCTGAGGCAGTTGGGTCCGTCGCAGTCGCCCATCCGACGCGGGTTGCCATCGACGGACCGCCCGCCGCAGGCAAGACCACGCTCGCCGACGAACTGGCCGTTGTTCTGCGGGAACAGGGCCGCGACGTCATCCGCGCGACGATCGACGATTTCCTCTTCCCCCGGGCGCAACGCTATCCGCGCGGCGAGTACTCGGCTGAAGGCTGCTACTTCGACACCCACGACTGCCACGCGCTGAACCGAGTTCTGCTCGATCCGCTCGGCCCGGGCGGAGATCGACGCTTCCAGTACGCGGTCTACGACCGCACCGCGGATACCGCGCTGTCCCCGCCGGTCATGACTGCGCCGTCCGACGCGGTGCTGGTCTTCGACGGCGTCTTCCTCATGCGCCCGGAACTGATTGATCGGTGGGACCTGCGCATCTTCGTGTCGACCGCGTTCGAGAAGACCGTGCATCGTGCGGTGATCCGAGAGCGCCAGGTGTCATCTCGGGCCCAGGTCGAACGGCGCTGGCGGGAGCGTTACATCCCCTCCCAACAGCTCTACCTCGCTACGGTCCGCCCGACCGATCACGTCGACATCATCGTGCACAACGACGAGCCCCAGCAGCCGGTCTGTGAGACCCCCCACGGTTGACCTCAACCGCACTTCAACTCCTACCGTCCCCTGCATGAGCGAACTCGACGAGGCTTACCAGCGGGTACGGCATTCCGGTCCGGAACGGGACGGGTGGTTGTCCAACCACGCGCCCATGGCGGTCGAGGCACTGGCCCGACACGGCCACGGTGAGGCCGTGCACCGATGGTTGGACGGGTACGCCGACCGGTTGGAGGATCGACCGCGGGGAATCGCGCCCATCGCCGTCGACGAGTGGCGGGATCCGCTCGGCGACCCGGTGCGTACCGGTGACTGGCTCGACTACTTCGAGCGCGAACTGGCCGATGAGCCCTGGCGGCAGGTGCTCGCCCGATGGTGGCCCCGCCTGCTTCCCGGCATCGCCGCCGGCGCCACCCACGGCGTGATCCGGGTCGGCCACGCGGTGCGCGCACTGCTGGACCAGGAGACCGCGCCGCGCGTCACCGAACTCGGCCAAGGGCTGGCCTACTGGGCAGCCCGCTGGCAGCCCCTCGCATCGCCCGGTGCCGGGCCGTACCTGGCCACTGATCCACGGGCCGCGCTCGACGCGGTGCCGCGCGTACCCGACCAGCGACACGGCATCCGGGCCCGCCTCGCCCAACTCGCCGACCTTCCCAGCTGGGCGGCGGTGGCCGGCGCGGTGCCGGGCGGCGGCGAGACGGCCGTCGATGGGGACGCCGTGTCGGCCCGCCTGGCGGGCATCGTGCACGCGGCGGTCGTCCGGCACGGCACCCACGGGCACGCCAGTCCGGTCATGCTGGTGCACGCCGCCACCGCACCGAACGCGGTCCTGCGCACGCTACCCGCCTTGCCCGGGGCCCTCTGGGCGGCCAGCCTCGCCGCCGCTTGGGCCGCCACGGCGGCCGTCACCGCCGCGTACGCCCCGGCGACCGGACGTTCCGCCCCGCCGGCCGTACCCGACCTGGATCCCGTCGAGGTCATGCGGCTCGCGGTGGACTCGGCCGGCCCGCACGCCATCAAGTTCGCCGACGCCGCGCTCGACGCGTACGCCATCACCGGCGACGCCGCCCTCCTCGCCGCCTCGGTGCACGCGACCGAACAGACCGGACGATGGTGAGGACCTGCCCACGCCGCATGATGCGCGAGCCGATCGTCCGGTCCGGCTTGCCCGAGCCGGAATGTTGATTACGGCGAGGTCGGAGGCTTGGCCTTCTGCGGGTAGATCGTCTCGTGACGGGCCAGCATGGCGACGAACTCGCCGATCTTCCGCTCGCGGGTCTGCGCCCGTTTGACGGCATTGAGGCGGTGGATGAGGGCGAACCGGTTGGTCCTGGTGAGTACGTCGAACATGGCCTGGGCGGCGGGCTCGGCGGCGATGGCGGCGAGGAGGTCGGCCGGCACCTCGGCTTCCGACGGCGGGGCGTAGGCGCTCGCCCACCGCCCGTCCGCCTTCGCGGCTTCCACCGCGGCGCGGCCCGGGGGCATCATTCGCCCCTGCGCCTCCAGCCGGGCCACGTGGGCGACATTTCGTTGTGACCAGGAACTGCGGGGCCTGCGCGGGGTGAACCGGATCCAGGAGGTCTCCTGATCCCGTTTGCGGGCCTGCCCGTCGATCCAGCCGAAGCACAGTGCCTCGTCGACCGCCTGCTGCCAGGTCAAGGTGGTGGCGGTGCCGCCCTTCCTGGTCAGAGCGAGCCAGACGCCGGGCGATGTGGCGTGGTTGGCCGACAACCACGCGCGCAGCGCCTCGGCGTCCGCGACGATCAACTCATCCAGTTCGGCGCTCGCCATGACGGCAGGCTAACCCGACTCGACGGGCTGCCGGCACGCCGGGCGACGGGCGGGATCCGGTCCAAGGACACCGCGGCCGGCGGCGGACGCGTGACCCGGGCTACCGCTCGTCGAGCAGGTCGCGCAGCTCACGCAACGCTTCGCGGAGCCGGTCGGCAAAGGTGTACATCATGTCGGCGACCGGGCGCGGGGTGCTGAGGTACAGGTTGAATCGGTCCGGCAGCAGCACGTACGCGATCCCGATGCAGCGACTGCTGGTGGCGCCGAACCCGAAGTAGCGGATGCTGGTCGACGGCGCCGAGCTGGTGCTCAGGTAGTCGTCGCGCATCGTGAGCCACCCCGGCGTCTCGTACAGCCGGGGCGACTCGGGCACGCCGAGCACCGCGCCACGCCGCTTCTGGATCAGCTGCAGCTCCCACAGGTGCTGCTCCGGTGCCGCACCGGCCTGGCACTGCTTCGCCCGTTCGACATGCTTGTCGGCCGCGGCCCGCAACGCCGCCCGCCGCTCGTCGGGTGACGCGGCGGGGTCGTCCATCGTGGCTGCGAACCGCAGCACCTCGGGCGTGACGACGCGCATCGCCTCGGTCCGCCCCCGCAGGTACTGGCGGGTGGCGATGGACTCGTACGTGGCGCCGATGAAGCCCTTGGCCCGCTTGTGCGCGAGCTGGTAAGCCATCTGCACGAACGCGTCCGGCGACATCCGCAGCCGCTTGACCTCGTCCACCCCGAACTCGTCGAAGGACAGGGTCACGGTGGCGGTGTCCGCGCCGTACTGGGCGAACGAGCGTGCCGCGGCGGCGATGTCGGCCCGCAGCGCGTCGTCGAGCACGAACGTGACCGGCTCGATCGCCGGCACCCCCTGCGCCGCCGCACCCGACTGCGCGGCGTGCTCCTCGGGCGACGCGGCGAGCATCGTATCGACGAAGCTGAGGATGGTGGTGCCGTCCAGCCCGCAGTGCTCGACGTTGATGCCGGCCGTGCCGTCGGCGAAGACGATGAGCGACACCGCCTTGTCGAACCACCGGTTGCCGCTGTCGCCGTGCAGCAACTGGTCGCAGGCCGCCAGGTCGTCGGCCGGCGTCAGGTCCTCCAGGCACACGCAGAACAGCGCCGTCTCGATGGTGTCCAGCGCCGCGGCGTTACCGGGATCCAGTGCCGCCAGCCGGTCCCTGGCCGCCGCCCACTCGGCCCGGGCCATGGTGGTGAGATGGCCGGCCGCGGTGGCCGTCGCGGCCCGCGCGGCACCGACCTTCCGCACCTCACGCAGGCCGGCCACCAGGTCGTCGAGGGAGTACGGGCGCCCGTCCGGACCGATCACGTCCATCCGGTACGCGTTGCCGCGCTGGAACACCACGATGTGCCGCGCCGTCGACGGGCCCGGCATCTCCTCGCTGTACGGCGCTCGGACGGTGTCCTGCACCGGCCCGGGGATGCGGGTGGTCGAGAACAGGAACTTGTTCTGCTCCATCGACAACGGCTGCCCGCGCGTCACGATCGGCGGGATGCGCTCGTCGTCGAGCTGGGTCTTGTAGTTCACGGCGGCGGCGATGAGCCTCGCCGCGCGCTCCACCTGCGGCTCGGCGAACCCGCGCAACGGCGTGTCGCGGAACAGGAAGATGAAGTTGGCGTTCAACGCGATCCGGTCCCGGCGACCTAGATAGCGTGCCGGCCAGAACGCGTCCAACCAGCTGTGCGTGGCCGGGTCCGCGTTGTACCGCACCAGGTCGGCGTGCAGCTTCGGCCCCGGACCGTCGGCCCGCCCGAACTCCCGCACGGCGGCCTCGGTGTCGGCGAACTCTTCCTCCGTCAGCAGCGGCGCAGACCATTCGAGGAACCGGGCGCAGGTGTCCTCCAGTGCGGGCAACGGCACCCGCGGCAGCGCGTCCTCGTTTTTGAAAGTGCTCACTCGGTCTCCTGGGATTCGCTGCTCATCGGGCGGCCTTCTGGATCAGTGACTGGTCATCGTCGAAGGTCAACGGGTCGGGACTGCCGACGGGCCGGGAAACGTAGAGCTGAGCGTACAACCAGCCGTCGTTCTCCAGGCCCTCCGAATCGACGCCGGCGGCGGACATCGTCGCCAGCACCTGCCGCTGTTCCCGGTCGGATGCGAAACGGCGCTGCCGGAACGTCCGGTCCACCCGCACCGTGTCGTAACCGAGGGCCGCGAGGCTGTCGGCGATCGGTTCGAACGGGAACATCCGCAGCGCGAAATGCGCCATCCACGGCAGCCGGTCCCGGTGGGAGTCCACCACGCGCATGAGGGTCCTGCCGGTGACGTAGCCGAGGCATCCGGTGGAGATCACGAGGTCGGCACCGGCGAACAGGGCGCGCTGCCGTGCCGTGGGTTCGCGCGCCTCCAGGTCGGCCTGCACGGCGTCGTCGAGGAACCCGGCCGCCGACGCGTACCTCAGCGCCGGTCGGGACACGTCCAGCCCGACGAACCGGGCCGGGGACCGGTGCGCCCGGACCAGGTCACGATCGCGCTCCAGCAGCGCCTGCCGGGTGCACTCGGCGCCGGTGTAGCGGTCGTACAGGTCGTCCATGGTGGCGTCGCAGCGCAGCAGGGCCGCGTTGACGCCGTAGGAGCAGCCGACGTCGACGACGGTCGGGACGGCCACCTGCCGCGATTGGCGGTACTGCCCGATGATGTGCTGGAAATAGGGCTTGGCGAGTTGGGGAATGTAATAGTCGAGCTCACGCAGGGTGGTGAAATAGGCGCGGGGATCGGGTTGCGTGTAGATGCCGTCGAGGGAAACTTTTCCGGTCCGGTCGAAACGCACGGGGGCGGCTCCTCGCGATTACTAGTCCAGCAACTGGTCGACTCGCACGGCATTGCGCTCGGCGTCGCGGTGCGCCGGCAGGACCCGGCCGAACAGCTGCCGCGTACGGGCGACGCTGCCCATCACGCCGGGGCGCTGGGAGTAGGCGAAGATCGCTGAGTGCCGGGCGGTGGCGCCGCGCACCGCGCTCACCCGGTGCAGCGCGTACCGGCCCTTGAACAGCTGGAGGTCACCGGGGCGCAGGGTCAGGGCCCGCACCGGTGAGCGGTCGGCGCCGGTGAGCACCGAACGGACGGCGTCGAAGTTCTCCGCGCCCGCCGAACGGATGTTCGGGCAGTACTCGAAGACGCCGCCCTCCTCCGGCTCCTGGGTCAGCATGCTGACGGTGAACTCGTTGGTGTCGAAGTGCCACGGGTGCTCCATGCCGGGCTGCACGACGTTGAGCACCAGTCCGGACAGCGGGTCGGCGAGTTCGTGCAGCTCCGGGAGTTCGAAGCAGGCGGCGACGAAGCGCACGAACGACGGGTCGGTGTAGAGCCGGTGGATGACACTGTCGGTGGGGATCCGGTCGCGCGGGACGAACGCGTTGCCGCGCCGCATGACGATGCGGCCCGGGTGCAGCGCCGGCAGGTCGTCGTCGAACGCGATGTTGTAGACGTTGGTCTCCTCAACGTCGTAGTACGCCAGCGGGGCGACCCCGGCACCCTCCCGCCGCAGCGCCTCCCAGCTCGTCGGCAGAATGAACTCCGGCAGCACGCTGCACCCGAGTTCGCGCAGTTCGGCGCGGGTTTGCGAAACGACGCGTTCCCATGCGTCGCTTCCCGGGTCGGCCAGTGGATAGCGCACGGTGTCCACGATATTCATTGGACGGATCCCTTCTTCAATGGTGGCGGCATGAAGAAATTGTGGAATCCTAACAAGATTCACCGGCGTCTAGCCCAGTGTCGGTTACATTGTTCACAGCGCCGCACCGGAGCGCGGCCCGCTGGATGAGCCCAACTACTGGTAGTCGGCCGCGCCGACGTCTACGGCACCGACGTCGACCTCGACGTGATCCGCGCGTGGTGATCGTGGCGGAGCCTGGTGGCGGCCCGCTGGCTGGTCGAGCACGGCTTCGACCCGTCCCTGCCCGGCTGTGAGTGGACCTGCTGAGATCCCGGGGTCCGCTACAACGCCGTCCGTCACGGCGAGGCGGATCACGAGTGGACCACGACGTCCCAGCGCCCACACGGTGAGCCCGAGGCAACAGAGCGCCGTCCCGGTGATCGTGACCGCTGTCCAGCCGCCCGCGGACCAGAGCGTGGTCGCGGCGGCGGAGCCGATAGCAGCGCCGATGAAGTTGCCGGTGGCTAGCGCCGTGTTGAGCCGGCTGCGGGCCTCGTGGGAGAGGGCGAACAGCCGCGCCCGGTTGAGAAGGGCCTGCGTCTGGAGGGCGACATCGATCATGACGATCGCAATGATGATCAGTACGACGGACCGGCCGGCGAACGCCGCGACGACGAAGGCGCCGAGGGCCACGACCCAGGCCGCGCCGGTGGCCGGAAGCGACCAACCGCGGTCGTGCAGACGACCGCCGTGCAGGCCGGAAAGGACACCAGCGAGGCCAGCCAACCCGAACATCCCGATCACCGCTACCGGGTACCGGAACGGTGGGCCGCTGAGCAGGAATGTCAGCGCCGTCCAGAACAGCGAGAACACGGCGAACCCGGTGGCGGCCAGGGCCAGCGTCCATCGGGCCGCCCGCTCGCGCATGACCACCTCGCCGACCGAGGCGATGAGCTGCGGGTATGGCATGCGTGTCCGCGGTGCCAGCGGTGGAATCTCGCGGTAGAGCAGGACCGCGAGCAGGACGGCGACGACCGCGGCGAGGGCGAAGACCGTACGCCATCCGGCGGCGCCGGCGACGAAACCGCTGATCGTGCGGGAGGCCAGGATACCGGTGAGGGTCCCGGACCCGACGGCGCCGACGATCCGACCGCGGTGAGCGTCGCCGGCCAGGTCCCCGGCGCGCGGTGTGAGGAGCTGCCCGGAAATCGTCGTCACGCCGAGCACGCCCAGTGCGAGAAGGAGTACGCCGATCGACGGCGCCAGCGCGCACAGCAGCAGTGCGGCGGCCGAGGTCAGCAGCATCACCGGGACGAACCGACGGCGGTCCAGGACGTCGCCGAGGGGCACGAGCAGCAGCACGCCGACGGCGTACCCGACCTGCGTCGCGGTGACGAGCCAGCCGGCCGTCGCGGTCGCGGCGCGTAGATCGCCTGCGATGAAGCCGAGCAGCGGCTGCGCCCAGTACAGGTTGCCGATGGCAGCTCCCGCCGCCACCGCGAACAGGAACGTCAGCCGGCAGCTCATCGCCTCCGACGGTTCTCTGCGGGGTGCTGCCACCCTGCCACGCTAAGGCGCGGAATCAAGGCGGATGGCCCAGCGAAGGCCGAAGCGTGGCGGGGCTGCATCCGCCGGGATGCCCACATCTGTCCCGGCACCGTTCAGCCGGGCCCGGACAGGTCGACACGCGGCCAGCGGCATGAGCGGACTCTGTCCTGCTCGTCGGTCAGCTTCGCGTAGCCCGATGGACATGGCTGCGCAGGAAGGCGACTATCTCGCGGCGCGCCGGCCGGGCGGCCGGTACCAGGCCTGGAGTGCTCAGGAATGTGTGGGTGGCCCTCGGGTAGCAGGTCAGGCGAACGTCGGTGCCGTCCTCACGAAGCCGGTCGGCGTAGCGGCGTCCCTGATCGGCCAGCGGATCCAGTGCGGCTGTGATGACCAGTGTCGATGGCAGTCCGGCGAGGTTGTCGAACTTGACGGGTGACACACTGCGCGGGTCGAGGGTGGGTGGCACGCTCAACTTGCGGGTTGCGCGTAGCCGGGACACCGACAGGGTGGGGTTGTCGGCATTCTCCGTGATCGAGGAGTACTCGGTCATGCTCTCGGTCCAGTCCGTGCCCGGGTAGATCAGCGCCTGTGCGCGCAGCGGCGGGCCGTCCTTGCGGGCACGCAGGGCGATTAGTGCGGCGATCGTGCCACCCGCGCTCTCGCCCATGACCGCGACGGCTGCGGGATCGATGCCCCAACGGGTGGCGTCGTCGACGAGCCGGACGACGGTGTCGTAGCCGTCGTCGATCGGCTGGGGCAGCGGGTGCTCCGGGGCGAGGCGATACTCCACCGAGACGACCACCGCCGGGCACTGGGCCGCGAGGTGGCTGTTGAGCCAGTCGTTCTGAGCTGCGGTGCCCGCGAAGAAACCTCCGCCGTGGAATGAGACGATCAACGGCAGGCTCCGGCGGGCGTCCTTCGGGCGGTGTACCCGCAGCATCAGGCGGCGGCCTGGAAGATCGATCGAGGTTTCCTCGATGCGCGCGCGGCGGTCCGGCAGGCCGGTGATCATTCGTGCGGCACGAGACGATGCCGCGCGGTTGGTCTTCTCGCGCGCGGCGATCACCTGATCGTTGGTCAGAGCCTCCCAGTCCTGGGTGTCCTTGAGGATCCGGGTGCCCAGTGGAGCCTTGCCTCTCATGGTGTCCTCCGGGATGCAGACGCTATGAGCTCACTGTCACAGTCGGTGCTTGCCGGTGGATTGGACGAATGTCAGGCGCGGACTTCACACGGTCTGACGTCAGGGCCGGGCAGGCCAAGCGACATCGTCGACGGCGAGGAACGGCGCGCTTGCCACGGTCGCGGGCGTCGCCCCGGTGAAGGTCATGACGTCGCGGTGCAGGTGGGACTGGTCGGCGTAACCGCTGTCTGCCGCCACCGCTGCCGCGCTGTGACCCGCGGCGAGGCGATGGGCCGCATGATCGAACCGGATGAGTTGGGCGGCACGCTTGGGGGTGAGACCGATCTGGGACCGGAACCGGGCCCACAGCCGCTTGCGGCTCCATCCGACCTCGGCTGCCAGCCGCTCGACCCGCACCTGCCCCCGGCCGGTCACCATCCGCCGCCAGCAGTAGGCGACTTCCGCATCGACCGCGCGGCCCGCGTCGTGACGTCGGGCCAGCGCCACCTCGGCGATCGCGAACCGGTCGTCCCAGGATCGCGCGGCGCGCAGCCGCTCCTGGATTCGCGCCGCGTCGCGCCCCCAGAGGTCGTCGAGGGCTGTCACGGCCCCGCTCAGCTCCGGCGCGGCGCCCAGGACCGCGTGCGCGATCACGGGTGACAGCCGCACCTGAAGGCACGCGAAGCTTCCGGCCTGGCCTCGTCCTCGAGCACCATGGGGAGGCGCGAGTCCGGCGGTGACGCAGCCTCGCTGTTGCTGTCCACTGCCGTCGTCGACGACAAGCGGTTGGTCGCCGAGGTCGAAGATCACCATAAGCGCGGGGTGCGGCACAACCTCAACCTCGACAAGGGTGTCAGCCCGATCGCTGAACCCCGCCATAGTGGCCCCTGCCAGCCGGCCCGGTCGTGATGGGACCGCGATATCCCAAGCAGGCAAACCGACGCGGACCGGCTCGGCAGATCGCACACCACGATGGTACGTGTCACCTCGACCGGCTCCGATTCAGAGCGTCCGCTCGTCGGCCAAGTGACTGCTTACGGCCCGGTCAGGTGCGCCTATGTGGAGCAGCGGGTGTCGGTGGGCCGAACGCTACCCGGCCGTCGCGGTCAAGCCCTCGCCTCCGCGGCCGTCGGCGATGAGCGCTTCGATTTTCGCTGCCACCTCTGGTAGCCCCCCATCGCTGAGCCGTCGGCCCGCCCGCAGTTCGATGAGGTGGCGAACGACTGTCAGATGTTCCGTGAGGTCTGCGGGGCCCGCAGGGTAGATGCCCTGTTGCATCTCCGAGACGGTGGCGGGAACCGCCGCAACGACGTGGCCGAGCTGCGTACTCGCCGTGCGAGAAAACTCCAGCACATTGATGCCAGCCGCGCGTGCCGTTTCAAGGGCTCGTAGCAGGCCGAGCTGGGCGTCGTACCACACTCCGAAGAGGGCGAGGTCCCAGACCGCGGCCGCTTCCGGCGCTTCACCGACGAAGCGTGGCTTGCTCAGCAGCTCGAGGGTCGCCCTGTGTTGCTCGAATGCTTCGGGGGATCCGCTGTACAGGATGGTTGCGGCATCGGTGCCGATCACCTCGGGCGAGGCTTGGATCCCCGCGTCGATGTATTGCGCGCCTAGGCCAGCGACCCGCTGGGCAGCCAGCCGGGCTTCGCTGGCGCTACCCGTGTACATCCCGACGATGGTCTGCCCCGACAGGTCCATGTCGAGCTGGCCAAGGCACTGCTCAACCGCCGCGTAGTCCTTGAGGGTCAGGAAGACCAGGGTGCTTGATGACACCGCCTCCCGGACGGATCGCGCTGGCAGCGCCCCCGCGACCACCAGGTCCCTCGCCCGGCCTTCGGTACGGTTCCACACCGTGACGTGGCGCCCATCTCCTAGCAGTCGATGTACCACCGCACCACCGATGGCCCCTGTGCCAATGACTGCGATCCTGGGTGCTGACTTCCCGACGTCGACCATGGCTCGATCTTCGAACATGAACCTTGCTTTAGGTCAAGCCGGCGCCCGCTCGATGAGCAGGCCGGCGGGCGACGGGTGCGGTTCGGTTGGACCGGGGCTCGGCCTCGATCGCGTCCGGATGCACGTACTGGACCATCTCGATGCGACCGCGGCCGCCGGGCGTCTGGAGCACGGACCGTACGGGTGAGTGCGTGTCCGAGGTTGCGGAGGGGCTTCGGTGCGTGTGTCGCCGGCGGCCGTCGGCCGCTACGGACCTGCCGGCCCGAAGGCCTCGGACGTCGACGAGCCGGCCACATCCGTTTGCCAGGCCTGCTGCGCCTCGACCACCCGAATGTGCCGGTAGGCGAACCACAGCGGTGGGAACGCCCCGACAGCGAAGGACAGGTCCACCACCGTCCAGAACCATGGGATCTCCCGGACCGGTCCACAGATCAGCGCCAGCGGCACGATCCCGGCGCAGGCGATCATGCCGACCTGGACCACCCACACGTTGCGCACCGGGTCGCGCAGCGGCCCCCAGAACGCCACCGCGAGCACCAGATGAGCGAACGCGAGCCAGTCCGTCCCGTACCGCATGAACGGGTACCGGTCTCCGGTTTCCACCAGCCCGACGTGGACCCGCTCGACCCAGCCGACCAACGCCGGCACCTCATCGGCGAGCGGTTCGGCCGCCCGCAGCAGCCAGCGCACCTCGATCTCGAGCGGGAACGCGGTCACCCCGCTCAGGAACAGCCCCACCACCACGACCCACAGCCAGCCACGGGTCCGCCGCAGGCGCTCGTCGACATCCATCCCGGCAGGGTAGCGATGAGCTGACCACCGCATGGCCCGGGCGCGGCTCGGCCCGCATGTAACGGCTACGTGCCCCGATATTGGCCCATGGATGGCCTGGGGTGGCCGGGGTTCTCGGGTAGCCCTCGTGGTGCCTGACCGAGGAGATCCCCCCAGCCCCCGTCCGCCGAGTTCCGAGGCCGGGGTTCGGGGCGGAGTCCGATGGTCCAACCGCCCGCTAGGCTCCTCGCCTCAACGTCAGAGTGCGGGAGCGTACGTGATCAAGCTGTTCAGGACCAGGAAATCTACCTGCCGCTGTCGGCCCCAGTGGCCGGCGCTGGTGACGGAGATGAACGGTCATGTCATGCCGTGCCAACCATCCGAGCATGGCAGCCCGATGACGAAGCTTCTGGAGCTGTCCGCCCGGTGCGCCGAGTGCGCCTACGCCTACGCCTACGCCAAGGGCGAGGCTGAGGCGGTTCGGAAGCGTGCCGATCCGCGCTCAGCGGATCTGATGCACGATCGACGGGTCGGTGATGCGGTGGTCGTCGGCCAGTAGGAGTGCTTTGGACAGCACAACGGCCAACATGTCGTCGCCCTCGAACGGCAAGAAGCGGACTCCGGTCGGTTTCGTCGCTCGCGCTGGAACGATGCAGAGGTACTGGTCGTTCGGCGACATCAGGATGTTGCCGCTGCCCACATGGATTCGATACGTGCGCTTCTGGCCGTTGACCACCAGGTAGTTGCCATCGAGCCTCGCCCGGTCCCTGATTTTCAGCTTGGGTAGCAGGTGTTCGATGACGTGCCGGCGGATCTGTCCGTTGGCGCTGAGGTCACCGAAGGCGACGCTCTGCCAGTAGGCGAAGTGGCGGTCCGCGCCGCGGTCGAACCAGGTCGGGTCGGTCGCGATCGAGGCAACCCCGATGAACAGGTCGACGTCGCGCATGGCCTCGGAGAAGACCACCGGCGGGACGTCGGCCAGTGGAACCGGTTCCCGGTCCTGCCCGCGGAGTCGCTGGAACCGCACCTGGTCTGTGGTGCAGTACTGGACCGTGTGGCCGTCCTCGTCGCCGGCCGGCTGGTGGAAGAACACGGCACGCAGCCCGTGGGACGCGAAGTCCCGTCTCGCTTCGCCGTCGTAGCCGCCGTCCCAGCCCCCGAGGTAGTTGGTAGCCCAGCGGCGCTGTTTCATCAGCGCGTACGTCTGCTGGTAACGCAGCACGTGCGCCGCGAACCGGTTGGAGTAGATGCGGGTCCCCTCCTCGGCGGGGGTCAGCAGGTAGACCTCACGGAATGCCTGCTTGAACGGCTGGGTCAGCTCCCGGGCCAGGATGTGGGCGCGCCAGGCACGGACCTCGTCGGGGTCGGCGGTGGCGGGGTGCCAGACCCTGACCCGTGCGTGGTCGCTCGGGTCAATCACGTCGCCGTTGGCGAGCGTGAACCGGCCGTCCGCAGCGGGAAACGCCGCCACGCTCCGGCCGGCATCGGTGACGAGCCACAGGAGCCGGTTGGCGAGGCTGCCGGTCACCGGATGATTGGCGTAGCGCTGCCGCCACGTGTCCAGCGGCCACTCGCGGTCCTCGACGAGCAGGTCCTCAAGCCGGTCACGCTCACCGGCGATCAGCTTTCTCAACTCGGCGGTGTCGCGCTTGAGCGCGCGGACCAGATCCGGGTCGACGTGAGCGGGAGGTCGGACGCTCCTTCGACCATCGTGCTCCCAGACCAGAGTCACCTTCGCGGATTCGTCGATGGCGAGGACGGCGGTCACATCACCGTGGACGATCCGGCGCTTTCCCTGCCGGTCGAGACCGGCGTCGGAGATGGTCTGTTCGGTCAGCTCCGAGCGGCTGATACCGGCGGTGGCGGCCGCCTCGTCGAGGGCGGTCGCGATCTGGGTGAGCTCTCCTCGGTCGCGGGTCGTGCGCTGCAACTGGACCAGCCCGGCGATCGCCGCGGCGTCGCCGCGTCGGCCGAGTACCGCGATGCAGGTGTTGAGCACCTTGGGTTCGGGTCCGGAGGCGTGTAGGGCCAGCACCAGCGGCGTCAGCCATGGCTCACCGCTGGCGGCCGCAGCCCACAGCAGCCCCCGGGCGAGGTCCGCATTGTTCGGACCGATCCGCTGCGGGAACTGGAACCCCCACGACTCCACTTCGGCGGGCTCGCAGGTGTGCGCCAGTTCAAGCAGCTCACGTACCAGGGCGACCACGCGAGGCCGGTCGGCCAGCAGTTCGCCGGTCCGCTTGAGCCATGTCTTGCTCGGCCGCGGACCCGAGGGAATCGTCCCGGCGTGTGCCAGCAGGTTGGAGACGACGTCCACGTCCGCGGTCACCGCCGACAGCCGCTCGACGGCCACCCGGCTCCAGCCGTCCTCGACGTGGATGACACCGGTCTGGACCTTGCCAGGAGTAGACGGGGAAGCGGACTCGATCAGCGCCCTCAGCCGCAGCCGCAGACGAGCCCGATCACCTGAGCCGTACCAGCCCGCGTCCACTTGCCGCAATGCCTGCTGGAAGCTGTCCACGCAATGCGTCCGTTCGGCAGGGTCGAGCTGCTCGGCCGCGGCAGCCGCAGCCTTGAGCACAGTGATGTCGGTCGGGTACGCCGCGTCAATGGTCAACGCGAAGAGAAGCCGGACGTCGCCGGCCGTCCAGGGCAGCAGACGCCGGTTCAGGTCCAGAAAGAGCCGCGCGCCGCCCCAGCTCCAGCCCCGGAACGCCGATGCCCGATCGACCAGGACAACATAGAGCGACAGGGCTCGTTCGTCGTCAAGCGTCGGCAGGACGTGCCGACGCAGGCGGGCTACCACCTCGTTATCGTCGAAGCGCACGCCCTGGATGAGGTCACGTGCCTGCTCCCGATGCCTGGACAACGGTGACGACATCATCCGCCCACCAGCGCGACCAGCCGGACGAGCTCAGTCGGCCGGACCAGGCCGCCGAACCGCTCAGTCGGCTGCGCGATAGTCATCAACACGGGCGGGAGCATAGAACCGCACACCGACATTCGAGCCACCTCGCGGCAGCAGGCCTGCCTCCGAGCCTTATGACACGGGCTAACAGCACGACGGTCGCCCGGGCCGGTGGGGCCCGCATGACCGGCGTGAGGTGCCCTGGATGGCGTGGCGCGATGAGTCGCGCGGCGTTGACAGGTCAATCCTGTTGAGGAACCCGCAGGCACGACACGGAAGGCACTGACATGCCGACACTGATGGTTGACCACATCACCTCCCTCGACGGGTACGGTGCGGCCGAGGGCTGGCCGGGCCTGTGGGGCCCGGGGGCCACCGGGTGGTGGTGTTCCCCGTCGTCAACGGCGTGACCGGCAGGGACCGGATCTACGACGGATGGCCGGACGTGGCGCTGCGGATGGTCGACTCGCGCACCTTCGACGGCAGGCTCCAGCTCTTGGAGTTCGTTCCCACCGTCCTGACCGGTCCCCGGGGTCGTCGGCGACGGACTGACAACCGCACCCGTACCGTCTTCAACACCGTCGAAACCCCATCCTTCGATCACGGCCGGAACCTCGTGCCGGCCGTGCCTTGACATAGGAGAGCATCCATGTCCATCAGACTCGACAACGTCGGCATCGCCGTCCGCGACCTGGAAGCCGCCATCGCCTTCTTCACCGACCTCGGCCTGACGGTGCTCGGACGCGCCCGGATCAGCGGCGAGTGGGCTGACACCGCCGTGGGTCTGGACGGCAACACCGCCGATATCGCCGTGCTCCAGACGCCCGACGGCCGCGGTCGCATCGAGATGTTTCAGTACGTGCACCCGGACGCGATCGAGGCCGAGCCCGTCCAACCGAACACCATCGGCATGCATCGCGTCTGCTTAGCCGTGGACGACATCGACGCCGCCCTCGAGGTCGCCGCCAGGCACGGCTGTCACCCGCTCCGCGGCGTCGCCACGTACGAGGACGTCTACAAACTCACCTATCTCCGCGGTCCCAGCGGCATTCTCGTGATGTTCGCCGAAGAGCTGCAGAAGGCGGACTGACCGCGAACCCCTGGGCCCGGCTGGTGTCGGGCCGGCTGGGTTGCCCGGCCGGAGAGCCTCGCAGTCCAGCGCGACAGGCAGGCCAGGCGGGCACCACAACGGCGATGCGCCGAGCTACGTCCGCTATCGCTGGCCGGAAGAGGATCGTTGGAACTGGAGCGGCCCGTGGCAGCGGCGGCACGCTCGCAACCAGTTGGAACCAGCCGGAAGCACCTGCCTCCTCGCTGCTCTGTCCGACGGAGAGGTCGTCATCGCCGGTCGTCGTCGGTCGGCTCGGCTGCATCAGCGGTGTTGGTTCTTACTCCGCCGGGCGCGCTTGCGCCCGGCGGGGCCGCCAGTCTTGGTAGCGGAGCGTTCAGCTGGCCGCCGGGGTGAACCTGAGGGTGT
Organism: Micromonospora sp. WMMC415; assembly: GCF_009707425.1. Classification (GTDB taxonomy): domain Bacteria; phylum Actinomycetota; class Actinomycetes; order Mycobacteriales; family Micromonosporaceae; genus Micromonospora. The sequence continues at coordinate 5,285,416 of NZ_CP046104.1, forward strand.
TGTTCGCGCGTCATGGTTGGCTTCGGGTCGACCGGCCAGCATGCAGAGCACGGCGACAACGACGAAGACGACCATCCCGAGAATCCACACGCCCTCGCTGTCGGTGAGCTCCTCAGGCAGGCGCGGGTCGACCAGGCCCTCGGGATCCTGCACCACCGTGACACGTTGCCCCACTGAGCCTTCCGGGTTGTCCGAGGCGCCAATGCTGCTCCCTGGCCATTGCCCCAATTCGCCGGGGATACGGCGTCCGCCCGGATCCGCAAGGGTGTAATAAATGTGGCGACCCTTCTCCCCACCGTCCCGCAGGGCGACGACGGTGGCGTCGACCTTTTCGCCACGATGCGCGAGCACCGCCGACCACAGTCCCGTAGCAGCCATGAACATGAGGAAGGCACTGACCAGCCAGGCCATGACCAGCAGGCCCATGCGGGGAGGTGGCGCGCTCACCAGCACGGCCCCCATCAGGGCGCCGCACCACAGTAGCGTGCCAGGCAGGACCACGATGTCGGCTCGGATCCAGGTTGTTCCCGCCAGGGCGCCGACCGCCCCGGCGACGGTGAATGCCGCCAGATACGCCGTGCCCAGCGGGTTCACCCACCGAAGACCACGCGGTGGCTGCATGGCCGGCAGCATAGGCCCGGTGGGCAACGGCTCGGGCATCGCGCCTCGGGAAGGGTTCAGCCCTGCGACTGTGCAGCCGCTGGCCGTCGGGCGGGTTGGCAGCAGGGATTGGAGCCATGTCAGGCTGGTGCTGGCGGCGCGGCCGAAGCGCCGGTACAGCCCTCCCCACCATGGCCGCCAGCCTCAGCGGTGCAGAGCTGGCTGGCGGCGCGCTTCCGGCCTCCGCAAGCGAGCGATCTTGTGGGCAGATTTCCCTACGCGGTAGCTCCGCTTGATGGGTTACACGATGTCCCGTCCGCTGGCTACCGGCTGTGCGGCCTCCGGTCGGAGCCCCTCGACCGATGGCCGACCGCTAACCGACGAGGCTCTTGGCCATGATGTGCTCGCGGCGCACGCCGTCGGGCATGAGGTCGCCGGGTTCACCCGTGTCACGGAAGCCGTTTCGCTGGTAGAGGGCCCAGGCGTTCGTGTTGCCCTCTACAACGGCCAGCCGCAGCGTCCGCGCGCCCACCAGCCGGGCCCACTGCTCGACCGCCCGCACGAGGTGGTCGCCCACGCCCTGGCCGCGTCCCGCGGGTGCCACGTACATCGAGATCAGCTCCACGACCCCGTCGTGGTCGGTGGGCACCCCGCTGGCCATCCCGACGGCTTGCCCGTCGAGCATGGCCAAGATGTTGTACGAGCCGGGGATAACCAGTCGCCCGCGCCAGCGTTCTTCCCGGTCGCCGTCACCCTGCCAGTCCGCCAGCTGGGCGCCGAAGGCGTACCCGGCCTCCGCCAGCGCAGCGAGCCGCAGTTCCCGCCACATCTTCCAATCGCCCTCGCCGAGCACACGGGTATTGATCATGCGGAGAGCGTTCCGCAGGCGTGGCGGGCAGGCAACCCGGTATCCGGTGACGCGGTGTGACGTCTAGGCCCTGTCAGACGGCGAACTGTCACCTGTCATCCGACACTGAAGATCAGCCGCCGGTCCGTGTGGTTGCCGCACCTGGCGGTTGTCCGACGGATCGCCGAAGCGGATTACCCGGGGCTCAGGTTCCCGGGATGGACTTCTGAACGAGGCGTTCACCGCCGGCTGTGACCGGCCGCCCTGGCACGAACATCGGTGTTCATCGTGACGGCCTGACGCTCAGACTGCCCGCCAACGGTTACGACGAACGGGTCCGGTACGCAGATCTACCTCTGGCGGTTTGCAGATCCGGATCGACGAATCGCCCGAGCGTGTCCGGAAGCGGCTCGGTGACTCTCTCGACGGATGATGCACCTCGGCGATCGAGGCAGGCAGGAACGCCCACGTCGTCAGCGCGAGTTCAGCCTCTGTCGGCTCGAACGTCAGGCAGGTCGAGGTAGGCCAGCAGCCGGAAGATCCCGGCCAGGTGTTGCAGGTCATGCCAGAGCACCGGAACCTCGTTCGCGTTGCTGAGGCTGGTCCGGCTCCTTCAGGACCTGTCGGTCCTGACTGCCACTGCGGCCCTGGCTCGGCGGACGAGGCGCTCCGTGCGGATGCGTTCTGCGCCGGCCCGGTCAGCGGGCCGCTGACTCTCGTCCCACGATCCGCGATTTTCCCCATCACGCCGGCCCTCTGCCCAAGATCGCCATCGGTCGTCTTTCCGCAGGCAGTGCTATACGGTCAGCGGGTGAGAATCGAGCGTCACTGGTGGAACGGGGACCGGAGTCTGCGGGGGCGTCGCGACGTCTACATCCGCACCGACGGCCAGCGATGGGAAGTAGAGGCGCAGACCGGCGGCGTCGCAGGCAGGTCGAAGCTACACCCCTGTCCGAGTCGGGTGGCGGCGCAGATCCTCGCCGACGCATGGCTGGGTGGTCGCCCGGAGTGGCGGGAACTGGCGCCCTGACAGTGGACGTCAGAAGCACTCCTGGCAGACCTCCCGGCCGTCGGGCTGCGCGGCGAGCTGACTGCGGTGGTGCACCAGGAAGCAGCGCGCGCATCGAAACTCGTCCGCTTGCACCGGCACGACCGCCACGGTCAGTTCCTCGCCGGACAGGTCCGCGCCGGGCAACTCGAAGTTCTCGGCAGCCTCAGCCTCATCGAGGTCGACTGTCGCTGACTGCGCCGCCGCGCCGCGCGCCTTGAGTTCCTCCAAGCTGTCCTCTTCAACCTCAACGGCGGGTCGGCGCGGTGCGTCGTAATCGATGGGTTTGCTCATCGTGATGGCCTCTCCGGCTTGGTTGATGAGTGTCACGACGGTAGACCGCAGGGTCATGTCGTGGCGCTCATGACAGCGCTGAAGGGTAGCTCGCCCTTGGATGCGGGTGCGCGCCACCGTGCCAATGAGTGCGACCGGGCTGCTGTACGGGCAGCAAAAAGGCCACCCCCGAAGCCCGGAAAGTGGCCTTTGACCTGCGTGGACCATACTTGGCAGAATCCGAACCATGATTCAGCAGCTCATGGGCCTGCAGTAGCCGTTTCGGCGGTTCGACGGCGCGCTATGGGCCAACGATGACCAGGCTGGTCGACGGCTAGCTGACGGCGCCGGTATCAGCGAGATCAAGGACATCGGACGGGCGTCAAGCCGGTCTGTCTCAGGCCACAACGCTTTCCTTGTCCAGGCTGTGCCGGCAGGTGCCCCCTGCCGGCACAGCCAGTGACCGCAGCACGTATCAGGGCTTGAGGATCAGCCGGATGGGGCTGCCCTCCTTCTTCACCAGCCGTTCGACCCCACGGGGTGCCTCGGACAGCGGAAACACATCGGTGATCGACCCGGAGAGATCGAGACGGTGGTGGCCCACCAGCGAGACCAACTGCTCGACGTGCTCGGGCACGCTGCCGTAGTGGCCGCGGACCTGTTGCCTGAGGTAGCTGAACAGGGTGCTCTGGTGGATCGTCAGCGGCTGGGGTGACAGTCCGACCAGAACCAGCCGGCCCTCGATGGCGAGCACCTGCTGGGCCTGGGTCCAGACCGGCGGGACACCAGCCAGGTCGAAGGCGAAATCGAGGCCGCGTCCGCCGGTGATCCGGCGTACCTCGTCGGCGAAGTCGGCGGCGCCGGGGTCGAGGACGTGGTCGGCGCCCAGGGCGAGAGCCCGGGCCCGGGCATCCGGGATCGGGTCCACGGCGACGATCGGAGCGGCCCCGACGAGACGCAGCAACTGGACGGCGTGGGCGCCCAGTCCGCCCAGACCCCACACGCCGACGGCCTGGGTGGGACGCACGTCGGCGGTGCCGACGATCGCCGCCCACGGGGTGGAGACGGCGTCGGGGATGATCGCGGCCTGCTCGAGGGGAAGGTCGTCGGGCACGCCGACAAGGGTGAAGTGGTCGGCGATGGCGTACTCGGCCCAGCCGCCGTCGTAGTCGACCCCGCGGGTCAACGGGTGCTGGCACTGCGCGACCCGCCCGAGGAGGCAGGGCGGGCAAGCGCCGCAGGGCTGGCCGGCCTGCAACAGCACGCGCCGCCCGACCTGCCATTCGGCGGGCACCTGCGCCCCGACGGCGTCGATGACACCGGCGACCTCGTGCCCCAGGGTCACCTTGTCGACCCCTGTCTCCAGCCGCAGGCTCCCGTCGATGAGGTGAACGTCGGACAGGCAGATGCCGGCCGCGGCGACCCTGATCCGCACCTGGCCCGGCCCCGGCTGCGGGACGGGTACCTCCTCCATCGCGAAGTCGCCCGTCTTGTAGTCGAGTCGGCCGGCGAGCATGGTGGACATGCCATTCTCCTTGTCTCGCGGTGCGTGCGGTGGCCCCACCGCGCGGGGCTTGGGTGTGTCGGATGCGGCGACCCGCGCCGCGCCGTCGGGGCGGTCAGGCGAAGACATCCTGCTGGTAGCGCCCGTCGGCCTCGAGTTGGTCGAGCCACTTCTCAGCGTCGTCGCCGCTGCCACCGGCGTGGCTGCGGTAGATGTCGGCCAGCGCCTGGCGTACCGACGGGGCCATCCGCCGGCCGTCACCGCAGACGTAGACGTGGGCACCGTTCTGCAGTGCGTCCCAGATGCCGTCGCCGTCGGCGGTGATGGCGTCCTGGACGAACCGGTACGGGTGGTCCGGCACAGTGGAGAACGCCAGGTGCACCTCGGCGACGCCGGCCTGCTCCCAGGCCCGCATCTCGTCGCGGTAGAACCAGTCGTGCTCCGGGTGCCGGCAGCCGTAGAACACCTTCGACAGGCCGACCTGGACACCGCCCGCCTGCTGGGCGGCGCGCTCCTGAAGGAAGCCGCGCAGCGGAGCGAAGCCGGTGCCGGGGCCGACCAGGATCATCGGCGTGGCCGGGTCGGCCGGCGGGTGGAACGGCGGGGACGGGACGCGTACGTAACCGAAGAACACGTCCCCGGGCCGCAGCCGGGCCAGGTACTGGGAGGCCAGCCCCCGGTACTCGCCGTCGCCGGAGAGCGCCGGGCCCTCCACCAGGCCAACGGTCAGTCGCGGCCGGTTCGGCTCCACCATCGCAGCCGACGAGATCGAGTAGAAGCGCGGCCGGATCGGCCCGGCCACCTCTAGGAAGACGGCCAGCGGCAACTCGACGGCGGGGAACCGCTCCAGCAGGGTGAGCACGGAGACCCGCTTGCCGAGGATCTCCTCCTGGTAGCGCCGGCTCGCCTCGTCAGTGTCGTCGAGATACCCCTGAAGCTGGGTGGCGGTCCACGGGCACTGGGTGTGCTCGGCCAGCGCCCGCAGGTGCGCACGAGTGGCTACTTCCTGCAGCTCGACAAACTCTGTCAGCAGCAGCTCCGCGGTCACCGGCTGGCCGATCGGCAGGTGGGTCCCGGTGCCGCCGTCCTCGCGGCGCAGCCGGACCACCTGGTCACGGGGCACCCGCAGCAGCCGCAGCGCCCGAGCCACCAGTTCCGGATTGTTCTTGCCGAAGACGGCCAGGTGGTTGCCGGTCTCGTAGCCGACCCCCTCGGGCAGTTCCACGGTGATTGACAGCGCCTGCGGCCGAGGCGCCTCCACGCTGAAGTCCCACAGCCCGGTCGGATCGCCGACCAGCTCCTCGCTGGCCACCACCGTGATCGGGTATGCCTTCTCGGAGACCACCGCCGGGCGTACCTCCGCCTCGCTGAGGACGTCCAGCGACAGCTGTGTTCCGGTGGCGGTGGTGTCCGCGCCGTACTGCTCGGCCAGAGCCGTCCACAGTCCGGCCAACCACGTGGTTGCCATGCCGTCGAAGTCGCCGTTTGCGTCGACCTCGCCGCGCGGCACGATCGGCGTGGCGCCGGCCGCCAGCAGCGCCGCCTCCACCCGCTTGGGGAAGGCCTGGTAGGTCAACCAGTGCGTGTTGCCGTTGCCCAGCACCGCGAACCGCACCTGCGACATCGATCCGGCCGTCAGTCCGCCGGCGGCGGCGAGGGCGTCGAAGCGCTGGGCGTTGTCCGGGGCCTTGCCGTTGTAGCTGGGCGTGACCACGACCAGGATCCCGTCGCTGGGCGGGTTGTCGGCCAGCTCGTCCAAGGTGAGCAGAGTGGTGTCGAAGCCGGACTGCTCAGCCCGGCCGGCCAGCTGGCGGGCCAGATCCTCCGACGAGCCCAGGTTCGAGCCGTACGCGACGCGCAGCGTGACGCCGACGGCGTTCACCGCGGCCGCTGGCGCCTGCGGCTCCTGCGCCGCCCGCACCTCGGTGCCGAATCGCTCGTACGGCTGGCGGGAGCGAACCCGCAGCAGGAAGTTGTCCGGCTTGCGGGTGAGCGTCTCCTTGACCTTGATCTGGTAGTCGTTCGGGTCGGTGATCGCGAACTGCTGCAGGACCAGGGCCAGCGCGAGCCGGGCCTCGGTGAGGGCGAACTGCCGGCCGATGCAGGCCCGCTCGCCGTTGCCGAAAGGCTTGTAGGCGTGCGGGTGGTGCTGGGCGATGTTCTCCGGCAGCCACCGGTCGATGTCGAACTCGGTCGGCCGGTCCCATGCCTTGGGGTGCTTGTGCAGCGCCGGGATCACGACCATCACCTGCTGGCCCTTCGGCAGTGCGTACCTGCCGCCGATCACCGTGTCCTCGTACGGTGCCAGGGCGATCGCGGGGATGGGCCCCCACAGGCGCAGGGTCTCGTCCAGGATTCGCGGGATCACGTTCAGCTTCATGATCGTCTCGTAGCTGGGCACCGTGTCACCGGGCAGCAGCCGGTCGACCTCCGCGTACGCCTGGGCCAGCACGTGCGGGTTGCGCAGCAGCTGGTACAGGGCGTAGGAGAGCAGACCGCTGGTGGTCTCGTGGCCGGCGATGAGGAACGTCACCACGTTGTTGCGGATGTTCTCGTCGGACAGCGGCTCGCCGGTCTCGGGGTCGACCGCGCTGAGCATGAGGCTGAGCAGGTCGCGGCGGTCATCGCCGCCACCCGCGCGGCGCTCGCGGATGACCTCCTCGACGATGGACTGCATGACGCGAACGTTCTCCTCGAAGGTCCGAATCTGCTTGCGCCGCATCGCGGTGACGAAGGGTGGTTGCTTCAACCGCCCCATGGCCTCGTTCAGCGAGTCGGCCAAAGCCTGCAGGAACGGGTGGACCTCTTCGCTGCTGAAGGAGTTGAAGCGGTAGTCGAAGCCGGTCAGGCCGATCGTGTCGAGGGTCAGGCGGGTCATGTCGCCCACGACGTCGAGGTCCTTGCCCTCGTTGCGCCGCCACTTGTCGACCAGCGCGTCGGCAACCTCGAGCATCTCGGGGAAGTACGACTTCATCGACCGCTGGCTGAACGCCGGCATCAGGATCCGGTGGGCCTTACCCCAGTTGGGCTCGTCCCGCCTCGCGGTGAACAGGCCGTCGCCGGCGATCGCCCGCACGTCACTGTGCGGCTTGTCGATCGGCTTGTAGAAGCGCGACTCGTCGCACAGCTCCGCCACCAGGTCCGGGTCGGACACAAGGACGAGTTCGCGACCGGGCAGCGCGAGCCGGTAGATCCCTTCGGGGAACCGACCGGCCGTCTCCTCGAAGAAGGCGGCCGGCCCGTCGGACGGGATCTGCAGCGCGTTGCCGACGATCGGAACCCCTCGCGGGGCGGGGATGGACGTGAGGTTGCTCGACACGTGGACTCCTTTCCTGAGCACTGCCGGCGGCGCCAGCCAGTGGATCCGGTGTCAGGACGCCAGCCATACACCGTATGGCTGCTGCTACCATACGGTGTATGGCTACCACTGGACAGGCCGTAGGCGGCCGAGGAGACGCACGTCTCACCGAGCAGGGCATCTACAACGCCGCTCTCCGGCTGATCGACGCCGACGGGATCGGTGCGCTGAGCATGCGAAAGCTGGCCGCACTGCTCGGGGTGAATCCCATGTCGCTCTACCACCACGTGCCGAACAAGGCCGCGCTGCTACGGGGCGTCAAGAATCTCGTCGCCGCACAGTTCCAGCCGCCCGTCGACGGCGGGAGCTGGCAGGAACAACTGCACCGGTTTGCGAAGGACTTCCGGGCGTTGGCGCACCGACACCCCAACCTCATCGTGCACAGTCTGGCCAGCCCAGACTTCATCGAGCCCGAAGACCCCTTCTGGACGGGACTGATTGACATCCTCAGCCGCGCAGGCCTGCCGCCCACCCAGGTTGCCCCGATCGGAGCAGTCCTCTCCAGCCTCTTTTCGGGCTTCCTCCTCGCCGAGAGCAACGGAACCCTTGGTCGCCTCGCCGCCATGCAACCCAGTGCCCCCGGGTCGGGCGCTCCATCAAACGCGGACATGGACGGGGCCGACAGCTTCCAGTTCGCGGTGCAGACCCTCATCGCGGGCCTCGAAGCGCGCCTTCCCTGACGCCCGCCGACGTGGCTTCGCCACGCCAAGAGTGGCACCCACCCGGCGCTGATCAGGGGCCGCGTGATGCCGTCTCTGCGCTCGCTAGAGCCTGGTCCGCTCGGGGTGCATGTCGTTGACCATCTGGCGCCCCGGCGTGTTGATGCAGTGCGACCCTGGCTGCGCCCCGCAGACCGGGCACGGCCGCCAGTCCTGGACCGGGCCGGCGTCGTGGCCCAACATCATGGCGATTTCGCTGATCTCACCCGCCAGGTCGTGCAGGACCGGGTCGCGGTGCCGGACGGCAGCCTTGTGGATCTGTTGGACCGACCGTCGCGCGCGCTCCAGGTTGCGCCGCGCTGACGCGCCAGGGTCAGAAGACATGCGTGGCGGCTTCCCGGGAGGGCGCGAATGAAACAGCCGACTCGGGACCGCGGGCGCGGGCCCTCAATCAACGACGAGTACCCGCTCCCCCATCCCCAGCCCACGAATGACGAGGCCCAGGTGTCGTCGGGTCACCTCATCCGATCAATCGTCCTCGGGCAAGGTCGAGAGCGATGTCCACGATCATGTCTTCCTGACCGCCGATCAGCTTGCGTCGGCCGACTTCCAGCAGGATGTCCCGGGTGTCGAGACCGTGCTGCCGTGCGGCGGTCTCTGCGTGGCGGAGGAAGCTGGAGTAGACGCCGGCGTAGCCGAGGGTGAGGGTCTCGCGGTCGACGCGGACAGGCCGGTCCTGCATCGGGCGGACGAGGTCGTCGGCGGCGTCCTGAAGAGCGAACAGGTCGCAGCCGTGTTGCCAGCCTTGCACGGTGGCTACGGCGACGAACCGTTCGATGGGGCAGTTGCCGGCGCCGGCCCCGTGGCCGGCGAGGGACGCGTCGACGCGGGTGGCGCCCGCCTCGACGGCGACGACACTGTTGGCCACCGAGAGGGACAGGTTCTCGTGGGCGTGGACGCCGATCTCGGTGCCCGGGTCGAGGACGTCCCGGTAGGCGCGGACCCGGTCGCGGACGCCGTCCATGGTCAGCCGCCCGCCGGAGTCGGTGACGTACACGCAGTGGGCGCCGTAGGACTCCATCAGCTTGGCCTGAGCGGCGAGCTGTCCGGGTTCCGCGAGGTGGCTCATCATGAGGAAGCCGGCAACGTCCATGCCCAGTTCGCGGGCGGTGGCGATGTGCTGGGCGGCGATGTCGGCCTCGGTGCAGTGGGTGGCAACGCGGACCGACCGTACGCCGAGCGCGTGGGCTTGTCTGAGGTCGTGGATGGTGCCGATGCCGGGCAGCAGCAGGGTGGTGAGGCGGGCGCGGGTGACTGCGGCCGCGGCGGCTTCGATCCACTGCCGGTCGGTGTGGCTGGCGGGGCCGTAGGTGAGGCTGCCGCCGGCGAGCCCGTCGCCGTGAGCGACCTCGATGCCGTCCACGCCGGCAGCGTCGAGGGCGGTGACGATCCGGGCGACGTCGGCCGGGGTGATGCGGTGCCGGGTGGCGTGCATGCCGTCGCGGAGGGTGACGTCCAGGATGAACAGACGACGCTGGGGCGCGGTGGTGTTCATCGGTTCGCTCCTTGTGCTGCGGCGAGGCGCTCGGCGACCCGGAGTGCCGCGGAGGTCATGATGTCCAGGTTGCCGGCGTACGCGGGAAGGTAGTGGGCGGCGCCCTCGACCTCGAGCAGGACGCTCACCTTGGTGGTGACCGGTGTCGTGTCGTCGGGCAGCAGAGTGTGGACCGGTTCGTCCGGTGCCAGTGGGGTGAACTGCACGGGCTGCTTGAGCCGGTAGCCGGGAACGTACGCGGCGACCTCTTTGATCATCTGTTCGATGCTGGCGCGGACGGTCTCGTGGTCGGCGGGGCCGATGAGGCACTGCACGGTGTCGCGCATGATCATCGGCGGCTCGGCGGGGTTGAGGATGATGATGGCCTTGCCGCGCCGGGCGCCGCCGACCTGTTCGATGGCGGCGGCCGTGGTCTCGGTGAACTCGTCGATGTTGGCGCGGGTGCCGGAACCGGCGGACCGGGAGGCGATGGAGGCGACGATCTCGGCGTACGGCACGGGTGTCACCCGGGACACGGCCGCGACGACCGGGATGGTGGCCTGTCCCCCGCAGGTGACCATGTTGAGGTTGCCGGCGCCGAGGTGCGCGTCGAGGTTGACGGCGGGTACGACGTACGGGCCGACCGCCGCCGGGGTCAGATCGACGAGCGTCTTGCCGTACGGGGCGAGGGCAGCGGCGTTCGCCCGGTGCGCGCTCGCCGACGTGGCGTCGAAGACCACGGCGATGTCGGCGAAGTCAGGCATCGCGATGAGGCCCGCGACGCCGTCGGCGGTGGTCGGCACGCGGAGGCGGCGGGCCCGGGCGAGGCCGTCGGAGGCCGGGTCGATGCCGACCATCGCGGCCATCTCCAGCGTGTCCGACAGGCGCAGAACTTTGATCATCAGGTCGGTGCCGATGTTGCCGGATCCGATGACGGCGACCTTCGTACGCGACATCAACTGCCGCCTTCCGTGACGGGGGTGGTGAACGTGGCCTCGACGCTGCCGAGGCCGGTGAGGTGAGCGTGGACCTGCATGCCGGGGGTGACCGGAACCATCGGCCCGAGCGCGCCGGACAGCACGACCTCGCCGGCGCGCAGCGGGTCGCCGTGGGCCAGGGCCGTCTGCGCGAGCCAGGCGAGGGCCTCCAGCGGGTCGCCGAGGCACGCCGCGCCGGAACCGGTCGAGGCGGGGACACCGTTGACGGTCATGGTCATCCGGACCGCCACCGGTTCGACGGCGTCGAGGGGCACCCGGTCGGCGCCGAGGACGAACAGTCCGCTGGAGCCGTTGTCGGCGACGGTGTCGGCGAAGCTGATGTCCCAGCCGGCGATGCGGCTGTCGACGATCTCCAGTGCGGCCAGGGCGTAGGCGACCCGCTGCCGCACGGTGACGGCGGTGACGCCGGGGTCGGTGACGTCGTCGGCGAGAACGAAGGCGATCTCGGCCTCGACGCGGGGTTGCAGCAGCCGGTCGAGGCTGATCGGCGCCGACTCCGCACAGGCCATGTCGTCGAAGAGCATGCCGAAGTCGGGCCGGTCGACGCCGAGTTGCCGCTGCACGGCCGGCGAGGTGAGCCCGACCTTGCGCCCGACCGTCCGCCCGCCGTCCCGGATCCGGGCCTCGGTCAGCCGATGCTGGACGGCGTAGGCGAGGGTCTCGTCGTCGGGGCCGATCAGGTCGCGGAGCGGCGGGCAGGGGGTGCGGTTCTGCGCGGCGGTGCGCAACCGGCGGTAGGCGGCGGCGACGGGATCGGTGGCGCCGTTGGTCATGGGATCTCCGTGGCCGCGCTGCGGCCGGTCAGGCGGGTGACGGCGTCGTAGAGGGCGCGGGCGTGCAGGTCGAACAGCGGCATGAGATCGATGCTGTCGCCGCCGATCTCCTTGGCGATGAAGAGCCCGTCGGCGCCGGCGATGGCGTACGTGGTGACCAGGTCGATCGCGTCGCGGTCGGCGTCCGGGGCGAGGGTGGCGAGCACGGCGGCGAGCCGCGCCCGGGCGGTGTTCCGGACCTGCAGGAACATGCGGCGGGCGCTGGGCTCCTCCGGGCGGCGCTCGAGAGTGAGCATGAGCCCGAGGCGGAGGAAGTCGGGCGAGTCCAGCAGGGTCTTGGCGACCTGCCCCGCCAGCGCCGCGACGCGTTCCCGTGCGGGGTCGGTGTCGTCGCCGGGCAGGGTGAGCGCGTCGGCCCAGATGTCGAAGCTGCGTTCGATGACCGCGGCGAGGAGGTCGTCCTTGTTCTTGAAGTGCCAGTAGATCGAGCTGGCGGGCAGGCCGCACTTCTCGCTGACCAGGGCGATGCTGGTGCCGTCGTAGCCGCGCACGCCGGCCACCTCGGCGGCGGCGTCGAGGATGCGGCGGCGGGACTCCTCGCCGTTGGCCCGGCGCTTGCGTTCGCTGCGAGATTCCGTCATCGCACCCTTCCCATGTTTCCGGCCGATGTCTTGACGATGTCAGCAGTGAAGCTTACCGTAGCGGCCACTACAACTGTAACGCTCATTACATTAAGCGCGTCGAACTGCGGGAGGGCACGTGAGCGTCGAGGAAATCACCGGGGACCAGCGCCTGGTGCGGGTCGGCGCGCGGGACATAGCGGTCACCGAGCGGGGAGCCTGTGAGGCGGTGGTGCTGCTGCACGGCGGCGGGCCGGGGGCCTCCGGAATGTCGAACTACGCCCGCAACGTCGAGGCCCTCGCGCAGCGCTTCCGCGTCGTCGTGCCGGACCTCCCCGGCTACGGCCGGTCCAGCAAGATGGTCGACCAGAGCGACCCGTTCGGCGACCTCGCGGCCGCCGTACGTGGCCTGCTCGACGCACTCGACATCGACCGGGCCCACCTGGTCGGCAACTCCTACGGCGGAGCCGCCGCGCTGCGGCTGGCGCTGGACCGGCCCGACCGGGTCCGGCGCCTGGTCCTCATGGGCCCGGGCGGGATCGGCACGACCCGGCACGCACCGACCCCCGGGTTGAAGCGGCTGCTCGCCTACTACGCCGGCGAAGGCCCCACCCGGGCGAAGCTCGAACGGTTCATCCGCGACGACCTGGTCTACGACGGCGAGGCCGTCCCCGACGAGATGATCGAGACCCGGTACCAGGCGAGCATCGACCCGGACGTGGTCGCCAACCCGCCGCTACGGCGTCCCGCCGGGCTGCGCACCCTGCTCCGGATGGACCTGCTGCGGGACAAGCGGCTGGCCCAGGCCGCCACGCCGACGCTCGTGCTCTGGGGCGCCGAGGACCGGGTCAACCGGCCGTCCGGCGGGCGGCAGCTCGCCGGACGGATGCCCCGCTGCGACCTGTACCTGGTCGCGAGGACCGGCCACTGGGTGCAGTGGGAGCGGCCGGAGCTGTTCAACACCCTCACCACCGCCTTCCTCTCCGAGGAGTCGAAATGACCGTCTTCGGCAAGGTCCACCTGGGCTACCTGTGCATCGAGACTCGCCGGTTCGGTGACTGGCAGCGCTTCGGCGCCGACGGCGTCGGCCTGCACGTCGACCAACTCGACCACGATCACCTGCGGTTCCGGCTGGACGACCACGAGTGCCGGCTGCTGCTGCAACGGGGCCCGGCCGAGGACGTGACCACGGTCGGCTGGCACGTCGACGACCACGAGGCGTTCGACGACATCGTCGCCCGCATCACCACCCGGGGCGTGACCGTCGAGCAGGGCCACGACGAGGAGGCCGTGCTGCGGGGCGCGCAACGGTTGGTGCGCTTCCCCGGCCCGAAGGGCCTGGTCCAGGAGCTCTACACCACTCCGCTCACGACCACCGCGCCGCTGCGCATGGAGGCCAGTGGCTTCGTCACCGGCGATGCCGGCATGGGCCACATCGCCATCACCTCGCGGCGCCCGGACGCCATCCACCGCTACTACGACTACCTGCTCGACGCACGGCTGAGCGACTTCATCGTCGAGACGATCAGCGCGGTGCGCTTCCGGATCCGGTTCCTGCGGGTCAACGGCCGCCACCACTCCGTCGCCGTGGCCAACACCGAGGGCCTGCGCATCGACCCGATCCGCACCGCGATCCAGCACCTGAACACCCAGGTCGCCACGGTGGACGACATGACCGCCTCCTACCAGCGCCTCAAGCAGCTCGGCTTCACGATGGCCCTGGGCATCGGGCAGCACACCAACGACAAGGAACTCTCCTACTACGTCCGGACGCCGTCCGGCTTCGAGTGGGAGGTCGGCTGGAATCCGATCACCGTGGACGAGGCCACCTGGGAACCCACCACCCACCAGGGGATCAGCATCTGGGGGCACACACCCGAGGGTCAGACCGTCATCGACAAGCTCAACCAGTTCCGCCACGGCGCGACCTCGCTGCGCCGCGCGGAGATCACCGTCCCGGCACTCAGCGGAGCCACCGCATGAACACCGAACAGCACGACCACGACGTGATCATCGTCGGATACGGCCCGGTCGGCGTCACCGCCGCCAACCTGCTCGGCGGCATGGGCGTACGGGTGGCCGTCGTCGAACGCGACGCCGCCATCTACCCGCGCGCCCGGGCGATCTCCACCGACGAGGAGACGATCCGGATCTGGCAGGGCATCGGCCTCGCGGAGCGACTCAAGGAGGACATGCTCGCCGGCCGCCCGATCGACTTCGTCGACGCCTGCGGCCGATCGTTCCTGAGCCTCGCGCCGGCTCCCCGGGGCAACGGGCATCCGCCGCAGCTGTTCATCTACCAGCCGGCCATGGAGCAGGTCCTCCGCGACGGTGTGGCCCGCTACCCGAACGTCGAGGTCCTCCTCGGCCACGACTGTGCGGCCGTCGAGCAGGACGGCGACGGTGTCACCGTCACCGCACGCGACCTGGCCGACGACACTGTGCGTACCCTGCGGGGGGCGTACCTGATCGCCGCCGACGGCGGCTCCAGCCCGATCCGCACCCGCCTGGGCGTCGGCTTCGACGGCCGCACCTACCACGACCGGTGGGTCGTCATCGACACCAAGGTCAAGCAGGGCTGGGACACCGTCGACCGGCTGCGCTTCCACTGCGACCCGGCCCGGCCCGCCGTGGACTGCCCGACACCGTTGGGCCACCACCGCTGGGAGTTCCCGGTCCTGCCCGGCGAGGACGAAGAGGATCTGGTCAGCCACGACTACATCTGGCGGCTGCTGCGCCGCTACGGCCGGAGGCCCGACGAGGTCGTGATCCTCCGCGCGGTCATCTACAGCCACCACGTCCGCTTCGCCTCCCGTTGGCGCATCGGCCGGATCTTCCTCGCCGGCGACGCCGCGCACGCCATGCCGCCGTGGATCGGCGAGGGCATGTCGTCCGGCGTACGCGACGCGGGCAACCTGTGCTGGAAGCTGGCCGCGGTCCTGCGCGGCGAGCTACCCGACGACGCGCTGGACAGCTACGAGGCCGAGCGCAAACCACACGTGCGGGAGATGACCGTGCAGGCGGTGCGGTTCGGGCGCATCATCACCGAGCGGCGCCCCGGGCTGACGGCCGGGCGCAACGCCGCGTTCCGGGTCCTCATGCGGGTCCCGGCCTTCCGCGCCTACATGCAGGAGGCCGGATGGTTCCCGGCCAACGCCTACCGGAAGGGCCTGCTGGACCACCGCGGCGGCAACCGGGCGGTCGGCAGGCAACTCCCCCAGCCGTGGGTCCGGACCGACGGCGGTGCCCGGGCCCGTCTCGACGACGTGCTCGCCGGTCGGTGGACGCTGCTGCACACCGGCCCGGCCCGGACGTGGTCGGCCTGGGCGGCCAGCAACGTTTCGTGCCTGCAGGTTACACCGGCCGGCTCGACCCCCGCGCCCGGCACGATCGTGGACAGCGACGACGTCCTCATCCCCTGGATGCGCCGGCACCGGGCCACCGTGCTCGCACTACGCCCCGATGCCGTCGTCTACGCCGCCGGTGACGCCGATCTGGCTGGCCCGCCCTTCGTCGCCGCCCCCCGTCCGCCCGTCGACGAGCGGACGCTTCCGCCCGCCGCCACGACGACGCCCTGACATCCACCACCAAGGAGAGCCGCCATGCTCAACCTCGCGCTCATGCTCGAAGGCACCGCCGAACGGCTGCCCAGCCGGGAGGCCGTCGTGCTCGGTGACACCCGCTTGTCGTACGCCCAGCTCGACGCCGCGGCGAACCAGGTCGCGAACCTGCTCGTCGACAGCGGCATCCGGCCCGGCGACCGGGTCGCGCTGTCGTGCCCGAACCTCCCGTACTTCCCGGTCGTCTACTACGGCATCCTCAAGGCGGGCGCCGTCGTCGTACCGCTGAACGTTCTCCTCAAGGCCGGTGAGATCGCCTACCACCTGCAGGACTCGGGCGCCAGGGCGTACTTCTGCTTCGAGGGCACTCCCGAGCTGCCCATGGGGGCCGAGGGCTGGCAGGGGTTCGGCGGCGCCGACGGGTGCGACCACTTCTTCCTCATCACAGCCGACCCCCGCGCGTCGAGCCCGATCGTGGGTGCCTCCACGCTCGGATCGGCGCTCGCCGGCCGCGCCACGCGGTTCGAGACCGCGGTCACCGAGGCCACGGACACGGCGGTGATCCTCTACACCAGCGGAACGACGGGACAGCCCAAGGGCGCCGAACTCAGCCACGCCAACATGGTCATGAACGCTGTGACGTGCTGGCGCCTCTTCGGCGCCACCGATGACGACGTCCACCTCGTGACGCTGCCGCTCTTCCACTCGTTCGGGCAGACCGTGCAGATGAACGCCGGCTTCTACAGTGGCGCCACCCTGGTTCTTCTGCCGCGGTTCGACGCCGGCACGGCACTGGCGCTGATGCAGCGGGAGCGGGTCACCTTCTTCGCCGGAGTGCCGACGATGTACTGGGGCCTGCTCTCCGCCGGCCTGGAGACGGTCGATGTCGCCGCGATCGCGGGCAACCTGCGCATGGCGGTCTCCGGCGGCGCCGCCCTTCCGGTCGAGATCCTGGAGCAGGTGGAGAAGGTCTACGGCGTCAAGATCCGGGAGGGCTACGGCCTCTCCGAGACCAGTCCGGTCGCCTCGTTCAACCACCCGGGCCGGGAAGCCAAGCCCGGTTCGATCGGGCAGCCGGTCTGGGGCGTACGGATGCGGCTCATCGACGCGGACTGGAACGAGGTGCCGGAGGGCGAGGCGGGCGAGATCGCGATCCGGGGGCACAACGTCATGAAGGGCTACCACGGCCGCCCCGACGCGACCGCCGAGGTGCTCCGGGACGGGTGGTTCCGCACCGGTGACGTCGCGCGGCGCGACGAGGACGGCTACTACTTCATCGTCGACCGGGCCAAGGACATGATCGTCCGCGGTGGCTTCAACGTGTACCCCCGGGAGATCGAGGAGACCATGATGACGCACCCCGACGTGAGCCTGGTGGCCGTGGTCGGCGTGCCGCACGAGTCGCACGGCGAAGAGGTGAAGGCCTTCGTGATCCGCAACCCGGGATCCCAGCTCACCGAGGGCGAGCTGGTGAACTGGTGCAAGCAGCGGATGGCGAGTTACAAATACCCCCGCATCGTCGAGTTCCGCGACGACCTGCCCATGACCTCCACCGGCAAGATCTTGAAGCGGAAGCTCCGCGACGAGTGACCGGAACGGCTGGGCCCTCGGGATGCGGGCTTGCACCCACCGCGTGCCGAGGGCTCCAGCAAGGCTCAGGGAGGTGCGGAGCCGGCACGTTCGTCCTCTGGCCACTGGAAACGCCGGATCGACGTCGAGACCTACCGGCGCGGCATCGAGCACATCGATCGGGTGAGTGTGCATTGCCGGGCACTTGCTCGCTGGGCCGCGACCACACTGCAGTACGACGAGCCGGTGCCGGAGGAGCTCCCCGGCGCCGTGGACAGGCTCGCCGAGGCGATCCACACGCTGAGGTGGGAGGCACGAGCGGGCCGGCCGCTCGACCAGACCCGCAACACGGTGTTGGACGGCGCGCGCTTGGCCGGCCGGGCGTACCACAGAGACCTCAAGCCCTTCTCGGACGCCATCGTCATCCAGCTGCGCACGATGGCGAGTGACCTGCTCCGCGCGACCGGGTACGAGCCGGAGACGGCCAACCGGATGGTCCGCGAGGCAGCCGCTTCCTAGCGGTCGGCGGCCCCTCGGGCGGATGGACGCCTGTTCTACTGGCGGTCGCCGTCGATGTCGGGCAGCGGCCGCTGGCAGATCTCGTGTGCCTGGTCCGGCGGCAGGCCGAGCATGCGCAGCACGTCCTCGGTGACCTGGTCGGTGGCCGTGGCGTCGTCACGCTCGGGTTGGTCGTGCAGCAGTTGCCCGAGGCACAGCGCGGCGCCGGCCACGGTCACCATCGCCAACTCCGGATCACGCACGCTGAACCGTCCGGCGCGGACGCCGTCCTCGATGTCGCGCCGGGCTCGCGGTGCGAGGCCCTTGTCCGAGCCGGCCAGGACCAGGCCGGTGCTGAGCAGGACCTTGCTCAGCTCGGGCTGGCGGCGGTGGAGGCGGCCGGTCAGCCGGAAGCTCTGCGCGAAGACGTGGGCCGGGTCCTCCAAACCCACGGTCAGTTCGTCAAGCAGGCCGCCGTAGCGATCGAGGGCGTCCTCGACCGCGGCCTCGATGAGCTGCTCGCGGCTGTCGAAGTGGTTGTAGAACGATCCCATCCCCACGTCGGCGGCCTGGGTGAGCTCGAGGATCGGCACGTTCGGCTTGCCGGCCGCGATGAAGGTCTGGGCGGCACGCACGAGCGCCGATCGGGTGTGCGCCTTCCGCCGTTCCAGGCGGTTGGGTG
The DNA here is from genome assembly GCF_009707425.1 of Micromonospora sp. WMMC415. GTDB lineage: Bacteria > Actinomycetota > Actinomycetes > Mycobacteriales > Micromonosporaceae > Micromonospora. The sequence goes on from NZ_CP046104.1 coordinate 5,303,939, forward strand.
CCTGCCTGGTCTGCTGCGCCATGCCTGCGTGCTCACCTCTCCCGGTCGGTCTGCGACCACCTTAACCCAGACGGAACTCAGTGATGACGAAATCGTCACCTGCCCTTGACTGACGCTACTCTCGTAAGTGACGATTTCGTCAACTTGGAGGGAGCGGGAGATGATCGAGCACCACGACCCGCACACCGGTCTGCACAGCGAGCAGGGCGCCCTGCGGGGCGAACACCCCGGCAGGGCCCGTAACCCGATCGTGAAGGTGCACGACCTCGCCTGGCTGGAGTTCCAGAAGCCTGATCTCGAGCGGGCCGAGGCGTTCGCCCGGGCCTTCGGCTTCACCACGGCACTGCGTACCGCCGAGGAGCTGCACCTGCGGGGCACCGACCCTGGCTCGCCCTGCGTACTCATCCGCCGGGGCCCGCGGTCGCGGTTCATCGGTCCCGCGTTCCGGGCCGCCGACGGGCAGGACGTACTGCGGCTCGCGGAGGCGACCGGGAGGACGATGAGTTCCCTGCCGGAGAGCCTGGGCGGGGTGACGGTGGACCTGGTCGACCCGAACGGGACGCGGGTACGCGTGGTCGCGGACACCCACGAGCTCCCTCCGCTGCCCACGCAGCAGCCGCTGACGTTCAATGTCGGACACGACGTAACCCGGGTGAACGTCACCCAGCGGCCGCCGCGGCAGCCGGCCCGGGTCCAGCGGCTCGGCCACGTCGTGCTGCAGACCACCCGCTACCTGGAGACGCTCAACTGGTACCTGGAGCACCTGGGTCTGATCGTCAGCGACTTCCTCTACCAGCAGGGGCAGCGCGAGCGCGGCCCGGTGATGAGCTTCATCCGCTGCGACCGCGGCAGTACGCCCACCGACCACCACACGCTCGCGATGACCCTCGGGCCGGCCAACCGGTACGTGCACTCCGCCTACCAGGTCCCGGACCTCGACTCGCTGGCCGCCGGTGGGGAGCACCTGCTCGACCTGGGCTACCGGCGGTCCTGGGGGATCGGCCGGCACATCCAGGGCAGCCAGATCTTCGACTACTGGCGCGACCCCGACGGCTTCCTGGTCGAGCACTTCACCGACGGCGACCTGTTCGACTGCACGCTCGAACCGGGCTGGGCACCGATGACCGCCTCCGGGCTCGCCCAGTGGGGCCCGCCCGCCACCAAGGACTTCCTCGGCGTGAAACCCGGCCGGGAATCGCTTCGCGAGCTGCGCGCGGTCATCGGCGCACTGCGCGAGAACAACGAATTCGACCTCCACCGCCTGCGCGGCCTGATGAAAGCGTTCACCTCATGAGCACCTCCGTTCTGCGCACCGCCGACGCCTGGTGGGTGCTCACCCCCACCGGCGCCGTCAAGGTCAACACCAGCGCCACCACGACCGCTGACCTGCTGGCCGACCGGCCGGCGCTCGTCGCGGCCGCGACGAGCGGCGAAACCGTTCCGGTGGACGACCTTGCGCTGGTCTCCCCGGTCACGGCGCCCTGCCGCGTCGTCGCCCAGATGACGAACTTCGCCTCGCACGTCAAGGACACCAACGGGAATCCCGAGACAGTCCCCCTGACGTTCTTCCGCAAGACCTCGGGCTCGATCAGCGGCCCGTTCGCCGACGTGGTCCGCCCCGCCCACGTGAAACTGCTGGACTACGAAGTCGAGATCGGGCTGGTCTTCGGTCGCGAGATGCCGGTCGGCACGACGGTCACCGACGACAACCTCGCCGACTACGTCGCGGGCCTGGTGGTCACCAACGACGTCTCCGCACGCGACGTCCAGTTGCCCAAGACGCAGTTCTACGAGGCCAAGTCCTACCCGACCTTCACCCCGGTCGGCCCCGTGCTGGTGCTGCTCGACGCCGACGAGCTCAAGCGGTTCACCGACCTGCGGCTGAAGCTGTGGGTCAACGGCGAACTCCGGCAGGACATGACCGCCGCCGACATGATCTACCGGCCGGTCCAGGCACTGCAGGCACTGACCCGCTTCCAGCGGGTCGACCCCGGCGACCTGCTGCTGACCGGCACGCCCGTCGGGACGGCGCTGAGCGCGCCGCCCAAGCCGGTCGAGATCATCGCCTCGCTGCTGCCGCCCGCCGTCAAGTGGAAGATGTTCTTCAAGGGCCAGGCCCGCAACCCCAAGTACCTCAAGGACGGCGACATCGTCGAGGCCACGATCGCCACCGACGACGGCGCGATCGACCTGGGCCGGCAGCGCACCGTCGTGAGGTACGCCCGATGACCGGGCCCCTGCTGTGGCCGGGCTACGCCACGCCCGACGACCTCGCCGCAATCGAGGCCGTGCCGCTGGAGGCGCGGGGTCTGCCCGAATCGACGTACGCGCTGCTGTCGTGGGCGGCAACGCGCTGGCCGGACCGTACGGCTGTCAGCGTCCTGCCGGACGCTGCCCGCTGGCGGGAGCCGCTGCGCCCCACCTTCGCCGAACTCCTGGCCGACGTCCACCGGTACGCGAACCTGTTCCACGACCTCGGCGTCGGGCGGGGTGACGCGGTCGCCCTCATGTCGCCAAACTGCGCCGAACTGATCACCGCGACGCTGGCCGCGCAGCTCGCCGGGATCGCGGCGCCGCTGAGCGGCGGTTTGTCCCGGCAGCACCTGGCCGAGCTCCTGCGGCGCTCCGGTGCCCGGGTGCTGGTCACGGCCGGGCCCGACCTCGCGCCGGACACGTGGGACAGCGCGCAGGCACTGGCCGGCGACGGCCTGCTCGACGCGATCCTCGTACTCCGGCTCACCGGGGCGGCGGACGCGCCGCAACCGCTGCCGGCCATCGACGGCGTCCGCGTCGGCTACCTCGGCGAGCTTGCCGCGGCCATGGATCCGGCCACCTTCGACGGTGAGCTGCCCCGATCCGCCGATCTGGCCGCGATGTTCCACACCGGGGGCACCACCGGCGCCCCGAAACTGGCCGCGCACACGCACGCCAACGAGGTCACCGACGCGTGGATGCTGGCCGCCAGCTCCCTCTTCGACCAGGAGAGCGTGGTCTTCGCGGCGCTTCCGCTGTTTCACGTGAACGCCCTCGTGGTCACCCTGCTCGCACCCCTGTTCAAGGGACAGGAGGTGGTGTGGGCCGGTCCGCTCGGCTACCGCGACCCGGCATTGTTCGGCTCGTTCTGGAAGATCGTCGAGCATTACCGGATCGCCGCCATGAGCGCGGTGCCGACGGTGTACGCCGTGCTGGCGCAGGTACCGGTCGACGCCGACATCAGCAGCCTGCGGTTCCCGATGGTGGGGGCCTCGCCGCTGCCCGCCGCGGTCCGGGACACCTTCCATGCCCACACCGGGATAGCCCTGGTCGAGGGCTACGGGCTGACCGAGGCGACCTGCGCGAGCGCCCGCAGCTTCCCCGACGCGTCGCCGCCGGGCTCGGTCGGGCAGCGCCTGCCCTACCAGCGGCTGCGGGTGATCGCCGCCGACGGCACGTGGGAAGACCGGCCCGCCGGTGAGACGGGCCTGCTGGCGGTCAACGGCCCGACCGTCTTCCCCGGCTACGTCGTCGACCGGGACGAGAACGGCCCCGTACTGGACGGGCTGGGCAAGCTGGTCGACGGCTGGCTGGACACCGGCGACCTCGCCCGCATCGACGAGGACGGCTTCGTCTACCTCGCCGGCCGGGCCAAGGACCTCATCATCCGCGGCGGGCACAACATCGACCCCGCGATCGTCGAGGACACGCTGCTGGCCCACCCGCAGGTCACCGCGGCCAGCGCAGTCGGGCGCCCCGACATCCATGCCGGCGAGGTACCGGTCGCCTACGTCACCCTCGCGCCCGGCGCCACCGTCACGGGGGACGACCTGCGCAACTGGGCAAGCGACCGGGTGCCCGACCGCACCGCCGCGCCCAAGTCCGTGACGGTCCTCGACGAACTACCCGTCACCGCCGTGGGCAAGCTCTACAAGCTCGCCCTGCGGAAGGACGCCGTCCGCGCGGAACTGCGTGCCGCGCTCGACCGGATCGCCGGAGTGCAGGACATCGAGGCCGCGATCGAGGGCAGCTCCATCGTGGCCACTGTGAACATTCATCCCTCTGCCCAGGAGGAGGCCGTCAAGGCGGTCCTGGGCCGGTATGCCATCGAATGGCGATTGGTGGTTGTGTCATGACGCTCGCTGCGACCATCCTCGCGGTGCTGCTCGCGCTGATCTTCTCCGCCCTGGGCACGGCCAAGATCCTGGCCCTGCAACCGATGCGTGAGCTGGCGGCGCACGCCGGCTTCTCCGTTTCGGCCTATCGCCGCATCGGCCTGCTCGAGATCGCCGCGGTGATCGGGCTGCTCATCGGCCTGTTCCAGCCGCTGATCGGCCTCCTCGCCGGTGCCGGGCTGCTACTCCTGCTCGGCGGAGCCCTCGTCGTACACCTACGCAAGGGGGACGGCCCGCGCAGGTACGCTCCCGCCATCGTCTGCGGAGTCCTCGTCGCTGCCTACCTCGTTCTCCAGGTGTTGGCCGCCCGATGAATGTGGTTCCGGTGGTGATCGTCGGTGCGGGCCCCACCGGGCTCGCCGCCGCGACACTGCTCGCCCAGTACGGCGTCGAGTGCCTGATCCTCGAGCGGTGGGAGTCGGTCTACCCCCTGCCCCGGGCCGTCGCCCTCGACGACGAGGTCCACCGCATCCTTGCCCGCCTCGGGCTCCGCGACGAGTTCGCCGCCATCTCCCGGCCACACCGGGGCCTTCGACTCATCGACCGCAGGATGCGGGTGCTGGCCGAGTTCCCGCGCGACGTGGCACCGGGCCGGCACGGCTACCCCCAGGGGAGCATGTTCGACCAACCGGAACTGGAAGCGATCCTCCGCCAGAACCTCAAGCAGTACAACAGCGCCACCCTGCGCGGCAACACCGAGGTCACCGCGCTGACCCAGGACGCCGACGGCGTACGGCTCGACGTCACCGACACGGCCACCGGCGAGCACGACGTCGTCCACGCGAGGTACGTCCTGGGCTGCGACGGCGCCAACAGCCTGACCCGGGGCGCGATCGGCTCCACCATGCAGGACCTCGGGTTCACACAACGCTGGCTCGTCGTCGACGTCGTCACCGAGGCCGACCTCGGCCAGTGGGAAGGCGTGCACCAGCTCTCCGACCCGGCCCGCGCCGGCACGTACATGCGCGTCGGGAAGACCCGCTACCGCTGGGAATTCCTACTGGCGCCCGGCGAGACCGCCGACGACTTCCGCGACATGCCCCGGCTCCATCCGTTGATCGCGCCGTGGACGGGGAACATCCCCCTCGCGGACCTGGAGGTCGTCCGCGCCGCCGAGTACACCTTCCGCGCGCAGGTCGCCGACCGGTGGCGCGACCGCCGCGTGTTCCTGCTCGGCGACGCCGCCCACCTCACCCCACCGTTCATCGGCCAAGGCATGGGCGCCGGGCTGCGCGACGCGATGAACCTCGCCTGGAAACTCGCCGGCGTGCTCGACGGAACCCTGCCCGAGACCGTCCTCGACACCTACGCAGTCGAACGCAAGCACCACGCGCAAGCCATGATCAAGCTGGCGAAGATCATCGGCACCGCGATGACGGCCGGCGGCAGAGTGGGCGACATCATCCGCCGCGCGGTGGCGCCACGCCTGCACCTCGTACCCGGTCTCAAGGACCTCGCCACGGACAGCCAGACACCTCCGCTGCACCGGTCCGAGCTGGTGATACGGCCCCGCCTGCGCCGCACCCTCGCGGGCCGACTGTGCCCGAACACCCTCGTCGACGGCGACCGCCGCCTCGACGACATTGCCGCCGGCCGATTCGCGATCGTCACCACCACCGAGCCGCCCGCCACCCAACGAGCAGACATCGATCGACGCGGAATGGTCCTCGTCGCTGCCCGACCGGGCAGCGAGCTACACCAATGGCTGGCGAGAGGCCGCGCCCACATAGCGATCGTTCGCCCAGACGGCGCCGTGCTCTGTGCCGGCCGCCGGCTGCCCGAGTTCCGCACCATCCTGCCCGGCCGCAACCGGAACCTCCCTCGCCGTTGACCCCAACGGCGTACGGCCGGTGGACGTCAGCGCACGCAGTTACTCCCGTCGCGCTCCGCAACCACGCCTTGCCAGAACATGGCGCACATTCGCCACCCCACCACTCACCTCGGCATCCCCTGGCGCCTACACGGAGGCCCGGGCCGAGCGATCGGAGAACGATGACAGTCTCGAACAGCGTCACGCCCGACATCTGGCCGGCTGCCGTGCCGTTCCCGGGCAGTGAAGACCCCCCCGGCCATGTCGAGGACGTCAACGGCGTTCCGGCCCGGCACCACTATGTGGAGGCCGCTGGCACGTCCTGGCACGTGGTCACCGCCGGAGACCCGGACAAGCCGCCCCTCGTCTTTCTCCACGGTTTCCCGGAATCATGGTGGGCCTTCCACGCCCAGATCGCCGACCTGGCCGCCGACGCCTTCTGCGTCGCCGTGGACACCCTGGGCAACGGCCAGTCAGACAAGCGGCTCGACCTCGACTACCACTACGGAGCGGTCGCCGCGAACATCGCCGCCCTCATCGATGTCTGCGGGCTCGACCGCTTCGCCCTCGTCGCCCACGACCGCGGCGCGGTAATCAGTGACAACCTGTGCGCCGTCCCCTCCATGGCCGATCGCATCGTCGGCTACGTGCGCATGCAACAGTCCGGCAACCAACCCCACAGCGAACCCCGTCCCCCACACGAGCTGTTCGCTAGCCCCGCCGGCGTCGAGCTCTTCAAGTCCGGGCTGCTGATCGACATGGCATACGGCGCCCTTCCCCGCCCGGACGGCCAACCTCCGCTGGTCGCCCGGCCGCTCGACGACACGACCCTGGCCCGGCTCCGTCGTGAATTCTCCTTCCCAGGCGTAGCCGAAGGGGCGTCCGCGTCGTTCCGCGGCGCCAGCTTCGACCGCGAACTCGCCGAGCGCAAGGCACGGCTCTTCGCGGCCATGACGATGCCGGTGCTGTTCCTCCAAGGCTCCCGCGATCCCGGTCAGCAGCCCTCCGAGTACGAGACGGTCAGCGACGAGGTACCGGATGGCCGCCTGGTCTTCGTCGACGCGGGACACTTCTTCCATCTGGAAGCACCGGCGGAGACCAACGCCGAGGTCAGGGGATTCCTCACCGACATCGGCTGGATCGGGACGCAGGCCTGACTGAACCGCCCCGGTCGAGATGGCGCCCACCGCGTCCGGCGATAGTGCGCGTCTGCCGGCGGCAATGCGGGCGGTGAACTGCGCCGGCCGCACCGCAGGAATCAGCTCAGTCGGTGACCAGCTTGCCGATGATGGCACGGGAGATGGCGCCGAGCTGTGCCATCTGCTCGTCGGTGAGAGCGTCAAGGGCTAGTGGTGCTTTGTTAGGTTCGGTGGCGTTTGTTGCGGTGTAGCGGTTTCACGGGTTGGTGGCAGGTGATGCAGGCGCCGGTCCAGGTCGCGAGGAGTCGTTGCAGCTCGCGGATGACCGCGTAGAGGGTCAGGCCGGCGCAACCGCTTTGGGTCCAGGCGCAGTTCGGTGATGAACAGGTGAGCGGCGGTGACGAGGGTGACGTGGCGGTGCCAGCCGGTCCAAGAGCGGCCCTCGAAGTGGTCCAGGCCGAGGCCGGTCTTCAGTTCGCGGTAGTCGTGTTCGATCCGCCAGCGGATCTTGCCGTAGCGGACCAGGTCGGTGCGGCTGGTGGTGGCGGGCAGGCTGGACAGCCAGTACTTGACCGGCTCGGCCTCGTCGTCCGGCCACTGGGCGATCAGCCACCGCTCGGGCAGGGTGCCGTCGGCGTCACTGGCGACGCGATGCCCGGCCGGGCGTACGCGCAGGAAGATGAACTGGGAGCTCATCGTGCCTTTCGAGCCTTCCCGCCAGATGATCGTCTCCGCAGTCCGGCGGCCGGCGGCACGGATGTGTTCGACCAGGCTGACAGCCGTCTTCGGGTAGCGCGGCTCCGTGCGGGTCGGTGGGCGGCCACGCCCGGACCACACCCGCGGCACCGGTTGCACGTCTGGCTTGTGGGCGAGAGCGTCGCCTTTGACCTGCATGATGTAGCCGATCCCACGCTCGTCCAAGGCGCTGCGGAACTGGCTGTTGTCGCCGTAGCCGGCGTCCGCTGCCAGTAGTGGTGGGCGCAGGCCGTGCTCGGCCAGTTCGTCGAGCATCTCCACGACCAGCGCCCACTTCGGGCGATGGCGCTCGTCCTCGGGAATCGTGCAGCGAGCCCGGCGAGCGGCCACCCCGTGCCGTTCAGCCTCGTCAACAGCTTGGTCGTCCCACGACGTCGGCACGAACAACCGCCAATCCAGAGGGCACGATGCGGTGTCGGTGACGGCGTGGACGCTCACCCCGATCTGACAGTTCGCCACCTTGCCCAACGTCCCCGAGTACTGCCTGGCCACGCCCGGCGAGCTCTTGCCGTCCTTCGGAAAGCCGGTGTCGTCGACCACCCACGCCACCGGCTCGACCACCTCAACCGCCCGCCGGGCCAGCCGCATCCGCACCGCCGTGGTGTCCCACGTCGAGGTCGTCACGAACTGCTGCAACCCCTGATGATCCACCCCGAGCCGATCCGCCATCGGCTGCATCGACTTACGCCGCCCGTCCAGCAGCAGCCCCCGCAAATACGTCTCACCCTTGGCCCGCTGATCCGACCGCGCCAGCGGGGTGAACACATCCGCGGCGAACGCCTCAAGCCGTTGCCGCACAACGGAAAGCTCATCAGGGGTCACGCCAACATCGAACTACCCGAACCACTCCCAGCGCCCCAACGACACGCCGACCTAACAAAGCACTACTAGAGGAGGCGCTGAATGCGCACCTTCGGCTGCTCGTTCCGGAGGTGGCCCTGCTTGTGCTGGCGGACCTGCTCGTCCCAGGCATCCTGGTCGTAGTCGGGGTCCGGCGGGATCCACTTGTGGGAGCCGTCGCTGTAGTGGAACTTGTCGTCCCCGGGGCGCAGGATGCTCACCGCAGCCAGCCGAGGAAGCGTTGGTGCAGCGCTCCCGCCGGCACCCAGGTCAGGTCTTCGGAGGCGCGCACCAGTTGGGCGCCCAGGTAGAGAGCCAGGGATATCGGTGCGCCGTCGAACTCCGCGCGTAGCTCTCGCTGCCGCGTGCGGCAGGGCCAGGGCGCGTCGCAGCCGCCGCAGCTCCAGATCGGCAGCACCGGTCCGTGCGTGGTCATGCGCAGCCTCCGAGCAGCGCCGCCGTCAGCGACCGCGCCTGCCGGCTGGTCGCCCACTCCACCTGCCAGCACGGGTACGGCGTGAGCCGCGACCACCATGCCCGGCAACCGGTGCACAGGCCGTCCGTCCCTGGCAGATGCGCGACCAGGATCCGCTCCGCCTCGATGCTCATTGCTCCTCCTGGGCGGGCCAGTGCTTCCGGTTAATCGGGATGCGGTGTCGGTTACGGCAGGGCAGGTCGACCCCACAGCGACAGACCCACGCCCACTTGCGCCACGACCATGCCGGGCGGTGTCGCCGCGCCAGGGTCATCGCGACGGCGATCAGGTACTGGTCGTAGGACACTCGTCGCCACGGTGGTGTTCTGTCCCGCATCACTGCCTCCCTCCGCCGGGCAGCCCTCCATGACCGACCCCGAACCACGGGACCGGATCTGGAACGTTCGGTAACTGCGACGCTACGATCACGGGGACGGCGGTTGGACTCACCCGTAGTACGAGTGAGCAGGCCAAATGCCCTTCCACAGTGTTGGTTTCACGGCGGGAACGTCGACCACCGGTCAATGTAGGGATGACGGATGGCAGGTCGCGGACGATCGGCACTACAGCGCGGCGGGGTGACCGGCTACCTGTTCAAGCTGATCCGGGAGTCCATCCCGCTGACGCAGGAGCAGCTCGCCGTGGGCCTGGGCGTCGACCGCGTGACCGTGCAGAGCTGGGAATCCGGGCGGCGGCCATTCACCGCGGTGCCGCTCGGGCACGCGGTCTCCGTCCGGCACCGGCTCAGACGGCTCGGCGCGAACGCAGTCCTGCTCGCCGCACTCGACGACGCTGCCGAGGCAGACTTCATCCTCGCCGCAGTCCTCGACGATCAGGTGGACCGCTGCGACATCGACGAACAACCGCTCGGCTCGTCCGTACTCACCCACCGCCTGACAGATCTGATCCTCTGGGCCGTCCTCGGGCAGACACCGACCTTCGCAAGAGGGCTACCCATCGCCCATCCGCGGCGAGGTCCGGTCGCGTCCGGGCCGACCCTGCCCATCGATGAGCAACGTACGTTCTTCGCTCACCTTCCCGGGCTCGCCGAACGCGCAGCCGCCGGACGGGATCCGAACGTGCTCCTGCACCGGCAAGCCTGCTTCCTCGCCGGCATGGACCCCACCAGGGCGGCGGCGGGTTGGCTCACCCAGACCACCGCCCGCGCCCGCCGGACGACCACCTTCCACACCTGGTCACCTCTGTGGCCCGACGCCCGCTCCGTCGTCACGTCCCTCGCCAACCAGGGCAACCCGGAACCGCTACGGGATTTCATCGCCCGGGCACACCCGGACGACGCCTGCGAGCGAGCGGCCCTCAACTACTCGGCCTACTGGGTAGGCGAAATCCCGTACCGCCACCGCGACGACTGCTTCATGCCCGGGACGCTCGCGGACTGGCATGGCTCGATCCTTCTTCGGCACCTGGTCCAGCGCCTGGACCCAGCGCATCCCTTCGTCGACCTCAACATCCACAACGTCTGGGCTCTGTTGGCCGCACGACGCGGCCTCGCCCTCGACAGCCCCGCCGCGACCCGGTCACTCCTCGACCGCAGTGTCCCGCTCCTGGACAGTGACCGGATCTCCGCGCAGTCGCGGCAGGAACTAACCTTTATCGTCTACCGCCTGCGGGCGGACGGACTCACCGGCACAGGGACGGGCAGATGAGCGACGACCACGACGCCGCCGGAGCAATGAGCTTCATCTTCGAAGCCGGCGTCCTCAAACGCGCCGCCCGTACCGGCTGGTGGTTCGCCGGCGTCAAGCACCCCGAGTCCATCGCCGAACACTCCTTCCGGACCGCGCTCATCGGGATGATGCTCGCCGCCATGGAAGGTGCCGACCCGGCCCGGGTGTCGATGCTCTGCGTACTGCACGACACCCAGGAAACCCGAATCACCGACATCCCGCACATCGCCAAGCGCTACCTCACCGCCGTACCCAACACCGCCGTCACCGCCGACCAGGTCGCCGCCTGCCCACCGGCCGTCGCCGACGTCATCACCGCCGCCGTCGCCGAATACGAAGCTGGCGAAACCCTCGAAGCCACCGTCGCCCGCGACGCCGACAAGCTCGAATGCCTCGTCCAAGCCGTCGAGTACCGCCACCAGGGCGTCGACAACGTCCAGCGCTGGATCGACAGCTCACGAGCGGCACTCAAGACCGCGAGTGCCCACCGCCTCGCCGACGCCGCCCTCAGCGGACAACCCCTCGCCTGGCTCACTCCCCCGCCACCGAGTAAGCCCTAGTCACTTGGCGTTGACCTGCCGGTGGCCCGGACCTGCCAGTGCTGCGCCCAAGGCAAGGACGCCACCCGGCCGAAGCACAAGCGGCGCTGCTGCGCTGTCGGCCGCTGCTGCCGGGCCGTCCCGTCCACGCGCACGGTCAGCGACATCCGAGCCGCGCTGCGGGCCGCCCTCACCCACGCCCAGGCCGAAGACCTCATCACCAAGAACCCCGCCGTGCCGGTCACCCTCGCCACCGTCCGCCGCCGGCGGGGCAAGTCCTGGTCGAGCGACGAGGCGCGGAAGTTCCTGGAGTCCGCCAGAGCAGACGAGGACTTCCTCTACGCCGCCTACGCCCTGGTCCTCGTCACCGGATTGCGCAAGGACGAAGCGCTCGGACTCACCTGGGCAGACGTCGACCTCGACGCCGGAGAGCTGACCATCGGCCGCCAACTGCAACGCGTACGCGGACAGCTCCTCCACCGGGACACCAAGACCCAAGCGTCCGACGCCACTCTCCCCCTGCCCGACATCTGCCTGACCGCCCTCAAGCTCAGACAGGAACAGCGCGATGAGGCACGAGCAGCCGCCGGCAAGGCATGGCACGAAACACACCTCGTATTCACCACCCGCTATGGCACACCCATCGAGCCGCGCAACTTCCAGCGCTCCTGGCAGACGAGATGCGAGAAAAGCGGGCGTCAAGCCGATCACCGTCCACGACGCCCGCCGGACCTGCGCCACGCTCCTGGCCGACCTCGACGTCCACCCGCGAGTCGCCATGCAGGTCCTCCGGCACGCCCGCTTCTCCGTAACGATGGAGATCTACACCCCGGTCTCATCAATGGCGACACGCGACGCCCTAGAGCGCCTCGGCGACTCCCTCGGCATCTGACCTACACGGACAGAGACGGGTACTGGTCCAGTTCTCGCGGTTCGGATCGCCGAGAGCGTCCCACTCCTCAGGTGTGCCGGGAAACGGCTGCCAGTACGGCAGATGGAACGGTCGCCACGTCGGAGTGACCATCGAAAACGACTCCAGCTCCGGGTCCGCGAGCATGCGGTAGATGAACTCCGTCATGGACATGTCGAACCGGTGCCACGGGTGGGGCGGATCGTGCCGAGCGAGCACGGGCCACCGATCAGACTCCACCGAGCGGTCCGCCAGCCAGAAGTACTGACCCCCGGACGAGTCGTGACCCCATTCGATCAGCCCGGACCCCTTGTCGGGCTCGTACAGATCGTGCGGGGCGTACAAGCGCGCGGCGGGATCGTCATGCTCACTTACCCAACGCCGGCTGGAGTTCCACCACCCGAGCAGCGAGGTCGAATCGTGATCGTCGGTCGGTCGCGGTAGGTCAAGGACGCCCATGAACAGGCCTGGCACGAACCGCCGGCACAACTCCTTGAAGTCGCTCGGCAGCGCGACACCGAGCTCCGCCTCCACCTGCTCCCAGCCGGCACCGCCCTCAGGCTGGTGGTGCCATCCGGTCACGTCGATGATCCGGTCGATCCACGTCAACTGATCGTTCACGGCCGGCAAAGTAACAACACAGGCGGACACCTCGTCGCCCGCTGCTCACCCGCTGGCTGACCGTTGCTGCACTTCGCTGCTGTACGGGCAGCAAAAAGGCCACCCCCATCAATGGGAAGTGGCCTTCTACCTGGGTGGGCGATACTGGGATCGAACCAGTGACCTCTTCGGTGTGAAGCAGGACGCCGCACCAACTCTGACCTGTAAAAACGAGAAGATGCAGGCAGGGGTGGGTGCAGTTGCGCGCCGTTGGGTGCCGTTCGGTGCAGTTAAAGGCCGTTCAGCGCACCCTGTTGCTCCCCACGTGCTCCCCTGACACGGGGTTCGTGACCGGGCGGCTGGGGCCACCGGGGCTGAGATGACAGCGACACCTACCGTAGCGGGGAGCAGGAACGATCAGCGGCAAATTCGGATGGCGGACCATGTGGGTGCGGGGCATGATCATCGGATGGATGCCCACCGATCGGTCGTTATGGTCGATGATCTCCGTTCGTTCGTAGACGGCCGCGACGCCGAGGTGGGCTCGGACGAGCGCCGCCGGAGTCGAGCTTCCGGTCGATACCGGGACAGGCGGCTGGACGAGACGTAGCTGGACCATGGCTTGGGTGGGGAGGAACGGCAGGCACGCTAGGTGCGGCAGCAACGCCACAATGATTTCCACCCGGGCACCCAACCCGAACTGACCGACGAGCGCGACTCCCAACATGTGCGCCAGAGCCCCGTTTTCAGCCGTCGTTGACAACCGCAGGTGATGGTGTGACCTGTCCACCGCCTGGATGCTGGGGCAGCTCAACCAGTGTGAGCCGCGGCAGTGTGCGCCGGAGGAGCCGCTGGGTTGCGACCAGTACCAGCTCCGGTCCACCACGACTTGCCGCAGTTCTGGTCCGCGCCGCCGGCCGCGGACCGCATCATCCGACAGTCCAGCGAACTCCCGGTCGCGACGATGTTTTCGGTCAGCTCATGACCTCGCCCACCGTACGGACTTCCATGCCGCGAACCTTGATCGCTCGCATGATCTTCGCGAAGTCGTCCCGATGGCACTCGGAGCTGTTCGCCGGTGTCGTCGTGACGACCCGGTGGAAGCAGAGGATGAGCCAGCCGCCAGCGTACTGGGCGCGGTCGAGCATGCCACCCCGGCCGATCAGGGTGTCCGGGTTCGACATCCCCTTCTGGGTGGAGCTGATGCCGGTAAGGGAGCGCAGCCGCATCGGCATCGGCGGCGGGGTGCACTCCCGGTTGTCCTCGGCGAGGATCGACCGGCCGGTGGAGAAGTAACGCTGCACGATCGCCTCGACGCTGTGGCCGTCGGTCGTCTGCCCGAACTGGCCGCCGGGATAGGCGAACGAGTCGCTGTTGAAGTTGTTCTCCCTCATCCAGCTGCGCAGCGCGCCGGCGTCCTTGTCGACCACCTCAGCACTCACCCCGCTGTAGCGAGCGGCATGCACGGCGCCTTCATAGGAGTGCCCGGCCACCTCCCACCCGGACAGGTTCTGCGCCGCCCGCAGCTGGTTCGTGGTGAATCTGCCGTCCGTGTTGATCTGGTCGGCGATCGTGTACGTGGTTCCGCGGAAGTCGTATTTGTCCATCACCGGACGGCCGTTGGTGAAAACGTCCTGCCACGAGTCGTCGAAGGTGATTGATACCAGTCCGTTGGAATAGGTGGAGTTGGTGTCCGGGACGATCTCGACCGCCTGAAGCCAGACGGTGCAGGGGCCCGTGCCGGTGTCGATCACCGAGAACCGCATGTCGGTGAAGCCGGCCTGGACGGAGGGCACTCGGGCCGCGTCAAGCTTGTACGCCCCCTCGGAACCGCTGAGGTCACCCCACTGCAGGGTGACCGCCACCCACTCGCCAGACTGCACCCAGTTCTGCTTGTTCGAGTGCGTGTGCACCCTCCATCGGAAGGCGTTGGCCAGGCCGGATGTGCCGACATAGAAGTTGATCCAGCGCAGCTTGTTCACGTCGGACACCTTGAAGATCAGGCGGATGGCCTTACCTTTCAGGTTCACCGCTGGGCCGCCCAGCCGCTCCAGGTTGGCCTGGTCGGCATTGGTTCCGTCCACGCCGGCCTTCCCGGCGGTGATCAGCGAAACGGACTGCGTGCCGCGTACGAATTCGGTGGTGTTGTCGAAGATGACCTTCTTGATGTTGCCGCCGGTGGCGGTCCATCCGTGATCCTTCTGGAAGCTCTGCGACCAGGATGCCGGAGTCAACGCCGCAACGACGGGAGGAGCGCCGAGCAGCACGGGGCGGGCCGGTCCGCTGCTGAAGATCCTGGTACCCAGAATGGTCGCACCGGCCCCGGCCACCATCACACCAGCTCCGACCGCAGTCGCCTTGAGCAGGGATCGCCGCGACGGGGCTCGGTGGGACCTGGGCCGTAGTGGATCACTCATGGTCGCCACCCTAATTCAGGGTCGACCGGGCAGGGATCCCGGTGTGCTACAGGCTCCCCTTCAAGATCTGCGCCTTTGGTACAACCCTTACCGATAGCGATGAAGATCCCGTCGATCGCCTCGGGCGAAACAGTCGTTTCCGGGCGCCGCGCCCCTTTTCGCCGACGCGCAGCGGGTCGGCGCGGATCTGGTACTCGTCGAGGCCGGCTTCGTTCTTGGCTTACTGGAAGCATTCCTCGATCGCCCAGCGGGCACCGGCGATGCGGGCGAGGTCAACCAGGCCGGTGCGGCGGGGTCCGTAGCAGACGTAGTAGGCGATCTCGCCCGTGGTGATGCTGCGCCGGGCGAGCAGCCAGTACCACGGCCGGGTTGCCATCCGATGCGCACGGGCACCCCGCGCCCACCAGCACTCGCGGGTCTACGGGCGTCGGCGCCAGCGGACAGCCGACACCACGCCCGAGCCGGCAGGGCCGCGATCAGCTCGTCCGCACGACCGATGCCCATCGTCGTGTGATCATGCCTTCGTTGCGGCGGGTCGCGGCCACATAGGCGATATCCCGGTGTTCCAGCCACACCCGCAGCAACTTCGACTGCCCGTAGGCCTCGCCCATCGTCACCCACCCCATCGGCACCCCGTTATAAGGGCACGGACGAGCATGGTGCGGGCATTTGCACCGTCGTGGCGAACTCGACCTCATCCGGGATCGCGGCGGCCCGACACCGGTTCCGAACATCGGTTCACGACGTCGGGAGGCAGAGCTGCCGGTCGATCAACGCGTGGCCCTTGCCAAAGCGGTAGGCCAGGGACACCCCGACCTGACAGTTCTCCGTCCGACCCGCGGTCCCAGAGTACTGGCGTTGGTGCGCCGCGAGGCGCTCTGTTGTATCCCCAGCTCAGCTGGGAGGAACTTGGAGGGAGGTTCTTGGGTCTGATGGCTTACCCGGAGCTGAAAGGCGATGGGGACAAGAGCATGCCAGGAAACCGGCGGTCATGGTCAGGCGTCTGACGTGATGCGTCGTGGGACCCGCGCGATATGGCGAAGGCTGGATTGCTTGAAACCCAATCTCCAGACGATGAAAAGTACCATCCGCCGGAAATGACGCCTGGAACCGGCGCCGCGCTCTGCTCTGGCTTTACAGCGTGGTCGGGGCAACCTCTGGGGCGCAGGGCGATGCCCAGCGAGGGCATTCAAGGAGATGAGTGGGTCGCCTACGTCGTGCTGTCACGTGCAACAGAGACGAACGCGGGATCGCCTACGGGGCGCGAGCCCTACGGCGACGGAGCGCTCGTAGTAGTCGCCGGGGTCACGTCCGGCCGAGGAGGACGGGAAAGCCGTCCGCAGGGCGAAGGAGCGCAGGTGATTCGGACACCACAGGACTCGGGAGGTATGCGAAATGCAGAGCGCCGAAACGGTGCTGGGTGTCCTGCGTGAACGCGGCAAGCGTGGTCTGCCGCTGGATGAGTTGTATCGACAGATGTTCAACCCGCAGTTGTATCTGCTGGCCTACGGGCGCATCTACGCCAACCAGGGCGCGATGACACCGGGGGCCAGCGCAGAAACCGTGGACGGCATGTCGCTGGGCAAGATCGGCCGCATCATCGATGCGATGCGCCAGGAGCGCTACCGGTTCAGCCCGGTGAAGCGGGCGTGGATCCCGAAGAAGAACGGGAAACGGCGACCGCTTGGCCTGCCCACCTGGTCGGACAAACTCGTCGGCGAGGTGATGCGCCTGCTGTTGGAGGCGTACTACGAGCCGCGGTTTTCCGCCCGGTCCCACGGGTTCCGTCCCGGCCGGGGCTGCCACACCGCGTTACGCGAGGTGGCGACCACCTGGACGGCGACGGCCTGGTTCATCGAGGGTGACATCTCCGACTGCTTCGGCACGCTCGACCACAAGGTCATGCTGTCGACGCTGGCGGAGCACATCCACGACAACCGGTTTCTGCGGCTGGTGCGCAACATGCTCACCGCCGGGTATCTGGAAGACTGGGTCTGGAACGCCACGCTCAGCGGGGCACCGCAGGGCGGCGTAGTTTCCCCGATCCTGTCGAACATCTATCTGCACCGGTTGGACACGTTCGTCGAGAACGTTCTCATCCCCGAGTACACCCGAGGCGAACGCAGGGCGAAGAACCGTGCCTACTGCCGGGTGCAAGACGCGGCCGCACGTGCCCGTGTCCGTGGTGACCGCACCACGGCCCGGAAACTGCGCCAGCAGTTACACAGCCTGCCCAGCCGGGACCCGAACGATCCCGGCTACCGGCGGCTGCGCTACGTGCGCTACGCCGATGACACCCTGCTCGGGTTCGTCGGACCACGAGCCGAAGCCGAGGACATCAAACGGCGTCTCGCTCAGTTCCTGCGCGACGATCTCAAGCTGGAACTGTCCGAGGACAAAACGCTGATCACGCACGCCCGCACAGGCGCGGCGAGATTCCTCGGCTACGAGATCACCGTCCAGCACGGCGACCACATGCACCATCGTGGGAACCGGACGGTCAACGGCACGATCGGGTTACGCGTGCCGAAAACGGTGATCAAGGCCAAGTGCGCTCGGTACCTACAGCGTGGTGAACCCGCGCATCGGACCCGGCTGGTCAACCACGATGACCACACCATCATCGCGACCTACGGGGCCGAGTACCGAGGCATCGTCCAGTACTACCTGCCCGCCGGAGATGTCTGGCGGCTGAGCCGGCTGCGTTGGGTCATGGAGACCTCCATGCTCAAGACGCTGGCCCTCAAGCACCGCTCAGCGGTGTCGAAGATGGCCCGGAAATACCGGACCTCCATCGACACCCAGCACGGCAAGCGACGGTGTTTCGAGGCCCGCATCGAACGCGAGGGCAGGCCACCACTGGTCGCCCGGTTCGGCGGCATCCCACTCAAACGGCAGAAGACAGCGGCCCCCATCGACCGCAGTCCCACCCCAGCCGTCGCCCGCAAGGAGTTGATCAATCGGCTCCTCGCAGGCAGGTGCGAGGTCTGCGGCGGATCAGTGGACATCCAGGTCCACCACGTCCGCAAACTCGCCGACCTCGACCAGGCCGGGCAGTCACGCAAGAACACCTGGACAAAGATCATGGTCAAGCGGCGACGCAAGACGCTCATCGTCTGCGCCGACTGTCACCACCAGATCCACTCCGGGAACAGCGCCGCACTCACGCAGTAGTCACCGGAGAGCCGGATGCTCGGAAACGGGCCCGTCCGGTTCGGGAGGAGGGCGTTGGAAAAGGACCTGCCCCGGCAGGCACCTCGTCAACGCCCCACCTCACCACCCCGGCCGATTGCGTCCCCCTCTTCAGGAACTCGATATCGTCGACGATCAGCACACCGCCCGGGTCGCCGACGTGCTCGACCACGTAGCCCCGCACATCGTCACGGACCGCGTCGACGTCCCAGTCCGCCCACCGCAACAACCGCCGCATCCCATCCGGCGACACATCGGCTCGCTCCTGGTCCACCTGGTAGCGGGCCGTCATCAGCATGACCGTCAGCCGCTCCCGCAGAGGGCACTCGTTCTGCAACGTGATAAGCGCGGGGATCGACCGGTGGCTGTCACCCAGCTGCGGGTGGCGTGCCATCCGGAGTTCGAGGCAGACAACGCGGCGCATCGAAGCCGACCACTATGCACGATCAAAATGGCTCATTACAATCGACTGTAGACGTGGGGCGAATGAGAGAAAAGCCCTTCAAACACGGGAAAATCTATTCGACCAACGAGGAGGTTATATATGCACTGCGTAGCAGACATGTCGAATTCGTACCAATCCTCGAGATCAGCGTCGACGATCAACACTCCCCATCGATCTTCCGGCGTGTCGGGCCTGGCGATCCAGTAAAAGTAGTTCGCTTCAACAAGAGCAAAAGCAATCAGACGGTTACCCTCACTGAAGTACTTTTCGGGAAGCACTCTAAGTTTTCGGTTTTTGATGCGCTGCCAGGCCGAATCGCGCTCCGCGACCAGATTAGCGAAATCCAGGTGCGTCTCGCGGCCATCCGGCTCGAAAAGGCACAGGCAATCATCCAAGATACTTGCGCCACCAAGGCCAGTTACCAGGGCTTTGTAGTCTTGAGGCACGCGTGCGCCGATCTCGGACTCCGCACGCTCCCATCGCCGCTCTGAAGGCACTGGCTGGGGCGAAAGTAGCTCTATGATTTCTGCCGACAGGTCGCGCATCATCGTCGGAACGGCTCGTTGAAGATGACATCACGCATGATCAACGGATTCGGTCCGCTGCCGATAGCCTCAATCATCAGCGCGAAGGGGCGCGGATCTCGGCCCCCATAGATCGGAATCACACGATAGTCCACCGTTTGTCCCTTGTTCATGACCGCATCGTAAATAATGTCTTCGAAGTCATCTCGATGGATCGGGCTGTTAGCATAGCGATGCATAGCTACGAAATTTCTGGGATCGTTATTCGATCCGCCAAGCCTCGCTCCGAGCAGATGCGTCTGATTATCCTGTCCGGACACATAGCCAGGAATCGGCTTTGACAGACTCGGCTTCGTCTTCTTCTTATTGTTGGTGATGAAGTCCTTCGTAAGGAGCACCCGCATTCCATTGCGCTGGCCATCGCTGTTGATCTCGCCGTAATCCGGCCCGCAGTTGTTGTTGTGGACGAGGACCGGTTCGTCGCCAGCGAGTACATAGTACGTGTGGATGTCGTCGACGGTGAGGTCACGCATCACCTTGGAGCCGGTGAAGTTGCGGACCGCGGTGACGTATTGGATCTGTCCGTCGTGGCCGACCAGCGTGGATTCGCCGGCAACCAGTTCGGCCGCGTCGACCCAGGTACCGGTGGTGGCGTCCCAGAATGGATGGTGGGCTGTGGTCTTGAGGACCGTCGTGGTGGGTCCGCGAGTACTGCGGTCGCCGTTGCCCTCGTTCACCGGATTGCTGTCCACTGCGGTGTCGGCGGGCTGGTCGGAGACGGTGACATCGGTCAGGTCCAGGTCGCGGTTGGCGTGCAGCAGGGTGACCTGACGGGCGCCATCATGCCCGGTTTGCGGGTCGGTGGCCCGGACCTCGTCACCGATTGTGACGTCGGAGATCGCCCGCGTGGTGCCATCAGCCATCAGGACCCGGGTGTCCGGGTCGAAGCTGTGCTGAGTCGCGCAGCGAGCGAGGTCCGCCGGGTCTTGCTTTGTAGTGTTCGAGGAGGTGACGTCGTCCTGCTCCTCGGCGCGCCGGTTCTCCTTTTTCGGTTCCTTGTTCGTCGGCTCCGGCTTTTTCGGTTTGGCTTGCTTGGTCGGTGCCTTCTCCTTCTTCGGTGCCGTCTGGGGCTTCTCCGGCTTCGCCTGCTTCGACGGCTTCGGCTTTAGCTTCGGTTTCGGTTTCGGCTTGGGCTTCTTCTTCGCGGCAGGCTTCTTTTTCTTCTTCGGTAGTTTCGGTTTCTTCGGCACCTTCTTCATCACATCGTTCAACAGCTTCCGGCCGGCGTTGATCGCATCGTATGCACGCCGCATCGTCGTCTGGGCACCGTCGATGATCCGCTTCCACAAGCGGTAACCCTCAAACGCCCGGTCCGCGGCCTTGTACAACGACCGGCCCACCTTGAGCGCTTTGATCGGACCCAACGCATTGGATGCGAGATCGACGCAGTCCCAGAGGCTGCCACCCAGACAGCCCTGCAACGAGTTGTAGCCAATTAGGTCGAGCAGCATGCCGACACCGACCTGCAGCAGAATGTCCAGCAGCGAGACTTGGCCTTCCCGCTCCGCCCGTTGGAACTCGGCCTCCTGCTGCGCGATCTGCGCTCCCGCAGCCTGCATGTCCCGATCGCGTTGTTCCATCGCATCGTTATAGACATCCATCGCGGCTTGGTAGCGGCGCAGCGCGCAGGCGTAGTCGTATTCGCCGCACTTGCCATCTACCGCGTTTCCGGTGGTGTCGGTATTCGACAGCGGATCACCTTCGGCATATGCGAAGCGGTTAGCCGAACCCGAGGTCGGGGTCGGGTTGTTGTCAGCGGTGTCGCGGGTGTCGAACGCGCCGGTCTGCGGGTCGTACCACCGCGACCACATGTTGACCTTGCCGGTGGTCTGGTCCGTCCATTCCTGCTGGAAGCCCAGCTTGCCGACCATGCCCGTGGCGGTGAGCACCTTGCCCCACGGGTCGTAGGACACCGAGCCGGTCAACGCGGTACCGGTGTCGGTGAATTCACCGACCACATCGGTGTGGGCGTCGGTCCACGCGTAGCGTCTCGTGCTCCCGGAAGCCACCGCCACCAGACTGTCCGCGACGTCGCGGACGTAGACGGCGCTGCCGTCGGCGGCCACGTCGTTGCCGAGACCGGTGTAGCTCATCCCGGCCTGCAGCATCCGGCCCAAACCGTCGTAGCTGTAACTCGTCGATCCCCCGGTCTTGGTGCCCTGCACCTTCACCTGGTTGAACGCATCGGTCTGAGTGACGACCGTCTGTCCACCGCTGGTGGTCGACTGCAGGGTTCCGCGTGGCGTGTACTGATACGTCGTACCCGAGGAGTCGGAGACCAGCTGGTTGCGCTGGTCGTAGGTGAACGTCGTGGTTCCGGCCTGGATGCGGTTGCCGGACTTGTCGTAGGCGTACACCACCGGGGTGGTGCCGTTGTCCCACAGGGTCAGCCGGTTGGCCAGGTCATACTCGTACGTGTTGGTCGACGCTCCGGTAAACCCGGTGGTCGTCTTCTTCGTCAGGCTGTCGTTCAGATTCCACTCATAATCGATCTTGGCGATCGTGGTGCCGGACGCATTCTTGAGCGTGTCCGAGGTCAGCTGCCGCAGGTCGTTGTAGCCGAGCGTCCGGACCGTACCGGGATAGGTGATCTTCTCGACCCGCGACATGGCGTCGTAGCTGTACGTCATGTTCACGCCCGCGGTCGCGTTCTCGACCTTCAGCGGCCGGCCTGCTGTGTCGTAGCTGTACGACGTCGTGCCGGCGGCGTCGGTCCGCGAGGTCAGCGCACCGTCACCGTTGTAGGTGTATGACGAGTTCCCGGAGACGCCACTGATCGAGGTGACCAGACCCCGGTCGTCGTAGGCGATCTGGTTCGTCCCGGCGGAACCGGCGAACGACTGCATCCGGCCGGCCTTGTCATACGTGAAGGTCTTGTCCGTGGTCGTGGCCTGCGCGCCGGTACCGGAACTCTTGAGCAACCGCCCCATCGCGTCGTACTCGGAGGTGACCGTCACCCCACCCGGTGAGTCCACCCGCGTCAGACGACCGCCCTTGTCGTACGTCATGGTGAAGGTGCGGTCGGTCGTGTTCGACGTGGTAGCTGGCTCGATCTGCGACTCGGGCAGACCCCACGCGTTGTACGTGGTGACGAACTTGTTGCCCCGGCCGTCGGTGAACCGGGTCTGCCGGCCGTTCAGGTCGTAGCCGTACTCTGTGGTGATCGTCTGCGACGGGCCAACCGACTCACGCTGAGTCACCAACTGCCCGAGAGTGTCGTATGCGAACGTCTTCGTGGCCTTACGAGCATCGGTAGAGGCGACCAGGTTGCCGGAGACATCGAAACGCTGCGACTCGTTGCGCAGCAACACCCCGGCTGCCGAGTAGTCCGACGCGCTGAACTGCCGACCGGCGAAGTCGTAGGCGGCTGTGGAATACGTGCCGTCCGGTGCGGTCGTCCGGATCACCCGGCCGGCACCGTCATAGGTCATCCTCGTGACCTGGCCCGCCCCGTCGGTGATCCGGGTGGGCTCGCCGACACTGTTGTACTCGGATCTGGTCACGACCTTCGCCGGTGAGACAATCGAGGTCGGCCAGGGGCTGCCGTTGTCGTACTTGTACTCGGTGGTGTACGCGGTGCCTGCCTGGCGTACGGCGGAGGTGCTGGTCAGCGTACGGCCGAGGTAGTCGAACGTGGATGACGCCTTCGCACCGTTCGGGTCGGTGTGCGACAGCAGGTTGCCCAGCAGGTCGTACTCGTACGTGGTGACACCCTGGTCCGGGGCGACGATCTCGGTGTTTCGTCCCAGCAGGTCGTACTTGTATTCGGTCCTCTCCCCGAGCGGGTCGGTGCTGAACCGGATCTGGCCGACCTCGTCGTACTCGACCGTCGTCTTCGCCGTCAGCGTCGCCGCCGATGGCTCGGGCGTGGTGTAGGCGGGCGATTCCTGTTCGACCACCCGGCCGAGCGCGTCATAACGGTTGATCGTGACGTTGCCGTACGAGTCCTGCTGCTCGGTGACCTCACCGAAGGTGTTGAAACCGATCCGGCTCTCCGCCACCGCGGTGACTGGGGCACCTTCGCCGAGCACGGTGCTCACCGGTGGGCTCGTGGTCACCACGCCCCGGCCGGCTTCGTCGTTGAGGATGTAGCTGGTCTGCCCGTTGGGACCGGTCACCGAGGTGACCGAGCCGCTGGTGTCCAGACCGTAGGTGGTGCGGCTGACCTGCGCGGTCGCCGCGGGCGCCGTCCCGGCCAGCAGCTGGCCGACCTCGGCCGACGTCAAAGCCTGCTGGTAGGACTGGACGTCGTCGATGAGACCGGCGAACAGTCCGGATCCGGTCGTTTGCGCGCCGACACGCAGGTCGGTGGCCTGGTTGTTGAAGTGTTCCGTGGTCGAGAGCGACCCCTTGACCACGCCGTCGACATACAGCGTAGCGGTGCTGGCGCCGCCGGGCGTGGTGGCCGGCGTGGCCACGACCGCCAGGTGCTGCCAGGCTGAGGTGGCGGATCGGGTGGTGAAGGTGCTGGCCTGGAAACCGACCGTGCCGTCCGCTCGGCGGACTGCCATGGTCAGCCGCCAGGAGTTGGCTGCCTTGTCGTAATAGAGTTTCAGCGCCGAGTTGTTGAGATCGCCTCCCATGACCAGGACATGCCGGTCGGCGCTGGTGTCCGTCAGCTTGGCCCAGGCCGCCACGGTGAACGCCCGGGTGGTGTCCACCGGCGCCTGACCGACGATCGATCCGGCCGTGCTGCCGGTGAACGACGCTGAGCCACCACGGTCGGTCGACCAGGCGACGGTGCCGTCGACCGTGCCGGTGTTGTTGCCGGCAGCGTCCGCGGTCGTGGTGCCGCCGGTCTGGTCGAGCTTCCAGCGCGTCGTCGGCGTCAACCCGTCGGCGAGGAACGTGGTCTGCTGACGGGCCCGGCCGAGCCTGTCGTACGCGGTGTCGGAGCGGCCGAGCGTGGTGGTGCCGTCGGACAGCTTGGTGCTGACGACGTCGTCCTCAACCGAGTACTCGTAGCTGGTGATGCGCTTGGTCGTACCGTTGGTGTCGGTCACCTCCGCGGTCGCGGTCAAGGTTCGACCTGCGGCGTCGTAGGTGCCGGTGGACTTGGACCGGCCGTTGTTAGTGATCTGCCCGACCTTCTGACCTGCGGCGTTGTACGTGTTGTCTTCCATCACGTACGACGCGCCTGTGCTCGGGTCCTTGCGGACCACCGTGCGCGGCAGGTTGTTGTCGGTGTAGGTGTACTCGGTGACCCAGCCCATGGCGTCCGTCTCGGATGCCAGCCGGCCGGCCGGGTCGTACGACAGCGACCGCATTGTCAGGTCTCTCGCCGCACCGCCTTCGGGTGGAGTCCAGTTCTTCACCACGGTCTTGAGTTCGTTGCCGACCGCGTCGAAGGTGGTCTCGACGGTGCTGCCGTCGGCGTTGACCTCTTTGGTCATACGCCCGTACGCGTCGTAGCCGAACGTGGTGGTCTTGTTCGTCGCGTCGGTCTGGGAGGTGCGCCGGCCGAAGGTGTCGTATCCATAGCTGATCGTCCGGGAAGCGTCGCCGCCGGTGGTGTCCGCAGCTGTTTCGGAGGTCAGCGACCCGTCGACGTTGTAGACCAGCGTCGTCACCGGGCTGTGCTTCGCGCTGGTGACCGCGTTGGTGACCGGGGGGTCGGCCACCGTCACGACCCGGTCCAGGCGGTCGTAGGTGTAGGTGGTGGTCGGTCCGGCGTTGCCGTTGACGACCTCGATTTCCTTGGTGGTGCGACCGAGTCCGTCGTATTCGTATCGGGTGATCGCGCCGGCCGGGTCGGTCTGCTCGGCGATGTCACCGTTGGCGTAGTAGAGGATCCGCTGGAGGCTGCCGTCGGGCTTGGTCACCTTCCACGGCAGGCTGGCCGGTGGTGTTGCGCTGCCGTAGCCGCCGCCGGCGGGACCGGCCGTGGTGCCGTCGGTGTAGGTGATGGTCGTCCGGCGGCCGAGCGCGTCGGTCTCGCTGGTCCGGTTGCCGTTCGCGTCGTAGGTGTATGTGGTCAGGTACGTGTTGTCGGTCGCCGACGTGGAACCTTGCCCGCGGACCTCCATCAGCCGGTCGTTGAGGCTGTTCGGCGGCGGGTTGGCGTCGGTGGCGTTCGGGTAGTAGCTCGAGTACGCCGTCGAGCACAGGTTGGCCGACCGGTCCTGGCAGGTCGTGACCGCGACGACGTTGCCACGCGCGTCGTGTTCGTTGATGGTCATGTTGCCGTTGGGATCGGTGACCGTACGTAGCTGGCCTTTGCCGCTGTAGCCGTACCGGGTGGTGTTGCCCAACGCGTTGACGTCGGAGACCTTGCGCCCGTACATCAGGTCGTTGGTCGTCGCCGTGACGGAGTCGTCCGGGCCCTGCACCCGGTACTCGATCTCGCCCGTGGGTGCCGACTTCACGGCGTTACGCGCCTTGAACTGGTATGACGCCTGCGATTCGTCGATCACGGACTGGTAGAACGCGACCTCGGCGAGGCTGCCGCTGAAGTAGTTCGTGCCGCCGTCGACTCCCCAGAAGTTACCGCCGACGACGGAGCCGGTTTTGGCGGAGCCCAGCGAGTAACGCGATGTTCCCGGCGTGAGCTTCGTGGGGCCGGTTGACGACTGTGCTACGGCCCCGTCGACGTAGAGCGTCTGGGTGGTGCCGTCGGTGGTCAGGACCGCGTGGTGCCATTTGCCGTCGTTGACCGCTGTCTTGCTGGCCAGCGAGGGACGCCAGCCCAGTCCGGTGAGCTGGTTGCAGTCGTACAGCTGAAGATTCGTTCCGTTGACCGTGGATGAGCCCGGTAGGTAGAGGCACCGGGACGAACCCACGTTGCGTAGCGTCCCGCCGTCGGCCCGCCATTTGTGGGCGGCTTTACTCGGGACACAGTCCCAGATCTCGACCGGCGTGCCGTTGGCGGTGCCTTCGCTCTGCGGGACCATGCATTTGCCGAACGCTTGGATCGTGAAGGTGCTGTTGGTGGTATCGGTGGGGACCAGTGACCAGTTTTGGGCGGCGGTGCCGTTACACGTGTAGGACTGGATGTCGGTGCCGTTGGTGGTGGTGCCGCTGGTGAGATCGACGCACTTGCCGGCCGCGCTGACCGCGTTGATCGGGCCGGTCGGTGTCGTCGACGGCGACAGCGCGCGCAGTTTGCCGTCCGAGGTGATCCACATGGTCGGCACGTCGTACTGGCCGACAGGGCTGGGTGTGTTGGGGCTCGGCCCGAGCAGCACGCTGCGGGAGGCACTGGTGTTGAACCACATCGATACCGAGCTGGTTGCGGCCGGCGTCATCTCGGAGGGCAGAGCCACGAACGAGCTGGCGCCGTCGAACAACGCCGCCGAGCCGTGCTCCTTGCCGAACGGGCCGTCCACCACGTTGAGGTCGACACTGTTGAAGGTGGCGTCACCACCGTTGACCTCGTTCGTCGCCTGCTGGTGTCCCGCGGGATCGGCCAGGCGCCAGTAATTCGACGGTGCCCCACCGAGCACCGCGCTCTCATACACCTTGGTGGAGCCCGTGAGTACGGGGGCTCGCGGCTTCCACACACCGCCGTTGCCGTCGGTCAGCTGGGTGACCCGGCCGGTGTCGCCGTCGTAGACGATAGCGGCGGCGGTGCCGCCCGAGGGGCGCGATGCCTTTGTCATCGGCTTGACGGATGCGTTGGCGTTCTTCAGTGTTTCGACCACTGGACGCTCCACGGCCGAATCGAAGTACGCCACTTCTGCGATCGACCCGGTGAACCGCTCGATCCGGCCCTGATTCGAAACGTCGTCGTAGTGCGGCTGGTTGGGCCAGCCCCCGCCGAGGAAACCCTTGCCGAGGTAGGAACTCTTTGGGCTCATGTCCTGCACGGTCACGTCGTTTTCGGAGTCGACCCGCTCCCCGTCGACGAACAGTTCCTGCCGGTTGCCGGAGGCCGACAACACCACGTGGTGCCATTGACCGTCGGCGACCACCTTGTTTTCGGACACCATCGGGTCGTGCTTGCCATAGGGGAACAGCTGATACAGCGGCCGGTTGTTGCTGCACGTCCAGATGTGCATCGGGGCGCCGCTCGCCATGCCCTCGGACTCCAGGCACAGACCGGAGTTGACGTTGACGATCTGGCCGTCTACCTGAACGTCCCACGTCTGGTTGCCCTGGGTGATGTCGCAGCCGCCCCCGACCAGATCGCTGCCGTTCGTAAAGCCGTGGTCTTCGGTGTCCAGGCACCTGGTGACCCCGCCGGTGGTGACCTTCAGCATCCCGTCCAGCGTCCAGGTGAAGTTCTGGTTGGCCCCACCCGTGCAATTGGTCAGCGTGACGGCCGCGCCGTTGGTGCTGGACACGGTCAGGCACTGACCGTTGCCCGAGGACTGCAGCGGGCCGATCAAGGTGCCTTTTTGTGGCGCCTTCGGGAAGCCGCCCCTCAGTTTGCCGTTCGAGTCGATGTACAGCGTCGGGTTGTAGGCCCGGTAGGTGCTGGTCGCGGTCGAGGTGACGTCCTCCATCGACTGGCCGTACAGGACACCGGCGCCGTCGGCGAGGGAGGTCTTGAACCACATACTGATCGCCTGGGTCGTGGCGTCGCCTGCCAGCTTCAACGGCAGCTGAACCTGTGACGTCGTACCGTTGAAGCCGGCCGCCGTGGCGGTCGATCCGGCGAGCGGGCCGGGCTGGCCCAGGGTCACGTCGGTGTACGTGCCGCCGTCGGTGCCCCCGTTCTCCAGCACCGAACTCTGAGCCGTGTTCCGGCCGACCGGCTCGTTCAATCGCCAATATGAGTACGGCCGGACGTTGGCCACCGCGGTCGGATACACCGACCGCGAGGTGGCGTAGTCGTAGGTGTGGCAGGCTGTCGCACTTGTCGGTGGGCACACCGCGGTCAGCGCGCCAGCGGTGTAGGTGTAGTTCCACGTATTCGCGGTACTCGCGTCACCGGCCACTGCTGCGTTCGTGGTTACCGAGGCCACCCGCGGCGGCGACGTGGCCGTCCATTGGAAGTTCAGCGTGCGGCCGGACGCGGCGAGGATACGCGAGACGAGGTTGGCGCTGGTGTAGGTGAAGGTGTGGGCGAGACCGGCGCTGTCCTTGATCGTGGAGATCCCGAACGTGCCGTCGGCGAGCGTGCGCCCGAACTCGTACGTAATGCCGCTCTTCTCGATGAGCCGATAGCCGCCGGCGTCGAGCTTGCTCAAGGTGGCGGATCGACCCGCGGGCGAGGAGAACGTGTTGTCGGCGTTACGGCCGAACGCCGTCTCGCGGCCGTCCGGGTAGGTCACGGTCACGGTGTTGACCGCGGTGGTGCTTCCGACGGTCGCCGTCTTCTCCACGGCCTGGGCGTCGAGCACGCTCGACCAGCCCACGCCGAAAGCCTGATCGGTGCGCGGGTCGATGCTGTTGTACGAGCGGGCGATTTCCAGGGGCGGCCCGACCGTGGTGACCGTCGCGTCCCGGGTAGTGGACGTGTAGTTGCCGATGACCGGATCGAAACCCTGCCCGGTGTTTTGCGACAACCCAGACGTGACCGGCGGCTGCGGCACCGGTGTGGTGAGTAGCTGCTTCACCAGATATTTGGCGTTGGAGGCTAGGCCGTCCTCGACCTCGACGGTCCAGTAGTAGTTTTCCCCCCACACCAGGGTCCCGGCCGGAACCGTCCACGACTTCCTCGTGATCCAGGACGAGGTCGCGATCTGCGTCTTCGCGTCCTTGGCGTAGACGACGAACCGGTACCGCATCGACTTGGGCCAGTTGTCCGGGTCGACTGCGTCGGCCACCAGCTCCGGCCGCAGCGTCGCCGCCGACGCCCCGTACGCCGGGTACTGCTCGTTGACCTGTGGGTCCACGTTGTAGTCGTAGGTCAATGACAGGTACGGCGCGTAGCCGCCATCGCCGAAGTCCCGGGAGGTGAACCGCTTCCAGCCGACCGAATCGGTCTCCGAGGCGGTCAGTGCCAGACCGAAGTTCCCCACGGTGCCACTGGTCCAGCCGTTGAATGTCTTGACCGGCAGCGACACCGCCCGCCACGCGCCGACCGACCGGTCACCGGCGGTGTTCCCGCACGCCGGGGAGTTGTCGGTGATCGTCCACGAGCCGATCGGTGTCGTGTAATCCGGAGCATCCGACAGCTCGCCGGCCCCGATCGTGTTCCGGTCCCAGGCCTGCAGGACACGGTGCACGTAGATGGGAAGGTGGCTGGTGCAGTTGTACGACCAGGTGTGGTGGGCCACCAGCATCGCCGACCGGATCTGCGTCCCCATGATTCCATCGCCGGCGAGGTTGTCGAAGTGGAGGAACGACCGGGCCTTGGTGGCGCCACCGTTGAAGGTGCCCACGGGCAGGTTGTCGCCGAAGTAGGGATCAGTCGTCGACGCGTCGTTGTCGACGAACGCGTCCCTACTGACGCCAGTCGATTCGGGGTAGCTCACCGACTGGTCGATACGCACGGGGTAGAGCCGAGCCGGATCGTTGAGCCACGCCGCGTCCGCGGTGACTTTCAGCGCCGGCGCACCTTCGATGGTGAGCAGCTGGTAATCCACGCCCGCCGACTGCGCCGGGGCACCCGACTTCGGGTCAACCTTCGAGTCTTGCATATGGCCGGCAGGCACCCAGAGCGCCACCTTGCCGTCATCGCCGAGCAGGTCCAGTGAACCGTCGGCCTTCTCCTTGGCGGTCAGCCCCTCCAGCTTCAACGGAAACAGCCACTCGTGGCCAGCCGCCGGGGAGTCGATGACGATCGTCTCTTTCAGGCCGTTCTTGGTGGCCTGCATCTCGAGGTCGGCTCCCGGCAGGATGTCCCGGTAGGTCGCCTTCGACTCCTCAACGACCGCGGGGACGTCCGCCGCGCCCGCCAGGTCGTGGGCGAACGTCTGACCGGCCGGGGTCGTCACTGACGCCAACGCCTCATCCACCGATGCGACCCGCGCCAGCGACGCCGCCCCCGGCCCGGCCGAGCCCGTCGCCGCGAGGGCCACGTCGATCGAGTTGGCACCCGCGTCGATCCGATCTCCGCGCTTGGTCAGCGTCGTGTCGATCGGGTGATACGTGCCGTCGGCCGCCCGATAGTTGATCCGCCCCTCGTGGATCTGCCGGGTGATCGAACCGTCCTCGTTGAGGAACTCGTCGTAGGTAGCCGTCGAACGCTCCGGCAGGCGTTTGCTGGTCTTCTCGTTGAAGCTCGTCTCGTCACCGGGCTTCTTGGGCGTTTTGAACGCCTTCGACGCCGGATTCGTCGGCAACGCCGGATCGACGACGCCCTTGCCCCGGTCCGGCGCCTTACCTGCGCCGCCATCGGCGGTCGTCTCTGCAATCGACACGTAATGGTCGACGTCGGCGGCACCACCAGCCCCCTTTTGGACCGGCAACCCCGTGACTACAGCCAGCGCGGGCGCCTGCCGCAACGTGGAGAGCAGACCCGACAGCGGCCATCCGCCCTCCGCCGGGATCACCTCCGGCGGCACGCCCAGCGACAAACCCACGGTTAGCGCAGTCACGACAGCGATACGCCGCCTCATAGTGAGCCCCGTCCTCACGGCTGATGCAAAGGTGCCGCGGCAGCATGCACTAAGATCATCACTGCTAGCAAGATCTTGATTACGGTCGAAGACTTGCGTACCCTCCCTCGATGTCGAAAAAGCCGAGGCCACAACCTTTGCAGTGGAGCAAATCACGACGCTCCATGACTCCACAGTGGCGAATCGTCACGGTCATCGCGGCGGGCCGTCGCCGCTGGATCGCTCTGGG
The DNA here is from genome assembly GCF_009707425.1 of Micromonospora sp. WMMC415. GTDB lineage: Bacteria > Actinomycetota > Actinomycetes > Mycobacteriales > Micromonosporaceae > Micromonospora. The sequence continues at coordinate 5,335,158 of NZ_CP046104.1, forward strand.
CTCGGCTGTCGCCGTCGTCGCGGGGCTGACCACCTGGGCCCTATGGCCGGACCCTCCGCGCCAGCGCGAGTATCTCGACGCGACCGCCTGCCTGCTCACCGGCGAGTCCGGCGTGACGGCCGAGCCAGCGGCCACGATCTGGACGGCCATGCAGGACACGTCAGCCGTTAGCCGGGTACGGGCCCAGTACCTCCCGGTCAACGGACCGCAGACCACCGCGAACGCCACCGTCTACCTCAACACGTTGGCGAGCCGCCGCTGCGGTGCCGTCATTGCGGTCGGTCAAGCTCAGGTCGACGCCACCGCCGACGTCGCCGGCAAGCACCCCGAGGTGCGATTCATGATCGTAGGGACGAACACGAACATCCCCGGCGTACAGGCCCTCGACCCCGCATCACCGGACACCGTGCGAGCACAACTGAACGAGCTTCTCAAGACCCTCGCCAACAACGCGGCTTGATCCGCGCGGGATTGCCCGAGCGTCGCCGATCTTGGCTAGAGTGCGGGTCGGCTACCGCTCGTTCGGGTCAGCGGTGCAGGTGGGAGGAACCCCGTGACATCCAAGCTTTCGCCACCGGCATTCCTGCTCACCCGGCGCGGCCTGCTGACCGCCGGTCTGGTGGGGGTAGGCATGCTGGCCGCAGAGATCAACGGCCACGCGCGGGCCGCGCACGCTGCCCCGCCCGGGCTGCTCACCCTCGGGCGTACCGGCGAGCGGCTCCCGGCGATCGGGCTCGCTCTCACCGGCCTCGGCGGGCGACCCGCGCAGCGCTCCTACCTGCGCAACCTCGTGAAGGCGCACTGGGAAGCCGGCGGCCGGGTGATCGACACCTCTGGTCTGTCCGGTGACTCTGAACTCGCCTTCCACGAGGTCGCCACCGGCCTCGGCATCGCCGGCAAGATGTTCCTGACCCAGCCACTCCGCGGTGACGATCGTCAGCTCCGGGCCGCGACAGCGCGGCTGCGGCGCGAGCAGATCGACCTGCTGCACGTAGACGACCTGGCCGACACCGAGGCCGCCGTGCCCCTGCTGCGGCGGTGGAAGACGGCCGGGACGATCCGGTACGTCGGCGTCGGTCACCAGGACACGCGGTACTACCCGGCCGTCGAGATCCTGATGCGCAACGCGGGCGTGGACGTTGTCCAGGTTCGTTACTCGATCCTCACCCGGACGGCCGAGGAGCACATCCTGCCGCTCGCCGCAGAGCGAGGCATCGGCGTCATCGTCACCATGCCGACCGAGGAAGGCCGGCTGCACCAGATGGTCGCGGGTAGTCCGGTGCCCGGCTGGGCGGCCGATTTCGGTGCGACTACGTGGACGCAGTTCTTCCTGAAGTACGTGCTGGCCCATCCGGCCGTCACGGTCGCCCTGCCGCCCGCGGGCAGCCCGGAGCAGGTCACCGAGAACATGCGGGCGCTGCACGGCCCCCTGCCCGACGAGGGGCAGAGGGCCCGCATGATCGACTACCTGGCCGCGACGGTCTAGGTAGCTGGTGCTATTGACGGAGGTTGACCGGGTCCCGCTCGGGAGGCGCGGCGCAGTGGCCTATTTGATGACCTCGCCGACCGGCAGGACGGCCATGCCGCGGGCGTTGATGGCCCGCATGATGGCCGCGAAGTCGTCCCGGTGGCACTCGGCGCTGTTCGTCGGCGCGGTGTCGATGACGCGGTGGAAACAGAGGATCAGCCAGCCGCCGGACTGCTGGGCGCGGTCAAGCAGACCACCCGGGCCGGCCAGGTTGGCCGGGTTCGACAGGCCGTTGGCGAACGAGCTGATGCCGGTCAGCGACCGGAGCCGGTAGGGCATCGGCGGCGGGGTAATCTCGCGGTTGTCCTCGGCAATGATCGAGCGGCCGGTGCCGAAGTAGCGGGCCACGATCGACTCGACGCTGACCCCGTCCGTCGTCTTGCCGAACCGGCCGCCAGGGTAGGCGAACGAGTCGCCATGGAAGCCGTTCTCGACCAGCCAGGCCCGCAGACCGGCGGCGTCGGTGTCCACCTCGTCCGCGGTCACGCCGTCGTATCGCTTCTCGTGGATGAGGCCCCGGTGGCTGTGTCCGGCGACCTCCCAGCCCGAGAGGTCCTGCGCCGCCCGCAATTGAGCCGTGGTGTACTTCGCGGTGGTGCCGATCTGGTCGGCGATCGTGTACGTGGTGCCGCGGTAGCCATACGTGTCCATCGCCGGTCGCCCGTTGTCGAAGACGTCCGCCCACGAGTCGTCGAACGTGATCGACACCAGGCCCTCGGAGTAGCTCACACTCGTGTCGTCAACGAGCTCGACGGACTGGAGCCGGACGTTCACCGGGCCGGTGCCGGCATCGATCACCTGGAACCTCATGTCGGTGAACCCTGTGGTGGTCGATGGCACCCGCGAGGACGACAGGCTGAAGGCGCCGCTGGCTGACTGGACGTCGCCCCACTGCAGGGTGACCATGACCCACTCGCCGGTCTGCACCCAGTTCTGGGTGCCCGTGTGCGTGTGCACCCGCCACTTGAAGCTGTTGGCCAGGTTGGCCGTGCCCACGTAGAAGCTGATCCAGCGCAGCTTGGAGACGTCGGAGACCTTGAACAACAGGCGGATCGCCTTGCCGGTGAGGTCGAGCGCCGGCGCCGCGAGCCGCTGAACGTTGGCCTGGTCGACGCCCGCGCCGTTCTCGGTGGCATGTCCCGCCGTGGTGATCGAGACCGACTGGGTGCCGCGCACGAACTCGCTGGTGTCGTTGAGGTTCGACGACCCCACGTTGCCGCCGGCGATGCTCCACCCGTGGCCCGCCTGAAAGTTTTGCGTCCACTTGGCCGGGGCCCACGCGGGGACCGATCGAGGCGCGATGATCGGATTTGACAACGGTCCTCCACATTCAGCGGGATGTCGGCAGCGGGCGAAAATCCGCGACGAAAAGGTCGGCAATCGGCGCCACGCTACCTGACGATCTTGCAATCCGATACGGCCCCGCCTCGCAAAGATCGGCCGGGTTCGGCGCCCAGGCCAGCCTAGTTGATCATGTCGGCGCTTCAGGCCATTGCAGGTTGGTGAAGTCACGCACGGGCGTGCCCGCCCGTCCCGGCGGACGTGTCGGCGTTGGCGATGGTACGGATGCTCGCGCCGAGGTACTTTGCGAAGTGATCGCGCTTCAACCGGTACCGCTTCCGAATCTCGGTCACCGGTTCCTCGAGCAGGTTGCCCAACGGTTCGAGCAGGTCCGGCGCGTCGTAGACCGGCCACGCGGACGCCTTGCCGATCACCTCAACCAGGATCATGTTGCCTTCGGTCTGCGGCGTCCAGGCAGTCATGCGCAGCGTGGGCTGCCAGTCGTGTACCGCCCGCGCCTCGGCCAGCCGGTCGAAGGTCTGCTCGGCCTCGGCCGGGCGTGTCCAACCTGCTCAGCCGGCTGCTAACACGTCTTGATCTCAAGATCGGACAGCAGCCCCGTCACGAACCCCTGCCGCCGCACGACGAGGCTCCACCCGCCCGAACCGGTCCGCGAAGCGACCCACCGCGGCAAGCACCGCCTACCACCGACCAACGGTTGTGCTGTGGCACGCGGCACCGCAAGGTCGGATCTTGAGTCCACAACGCACAGACGATCACGCTTTGGCCATCTCGTGTCCACCCTCCCCCGGCAGCAAGATCTCAGACGGCGGCTGCCGTACTCCTCCCTACGTCGGGGTGACGAGTTGTGGGGTTGGCGTGAGGTTGAGGCGGGTGATGGCGTCGCGGAGGTCTGGGGGCCAGATCCACAGCCGGTATTCCGGGTCGATGCCGAAGTAGTCCTCGGGTCCATGCAGGATGCGGGTGCGCATGTCGGCGCAGTACCGCTCGCGCCAGGACCGATCGTGGACGGCCAGCGGCTGGTTGTTGACCTTCTTGCGGGTGATCTGGAACAGCTTCTCCATGGCCCGGTACTCGTAAGCCAGCAGCGTGTCGGGGTCGGCCCAGATCCCGAGGCGGTTGGTGCGGGCGTCGGCGGCGGCGTGGATCAGCAGGGCCAGGTCCTCGGCGCCGGGGATGGACGGGTAGATCACGAACGGCGCGGCCCAGCCGGCGGTGACGAGATCGAGGTTGAACGTCGGCCGCTGCCGTTTGGGGATCTCCCGCCGTTCCTTCTCGCTGTAGTCGGGGGCGACGTAGGCCAGAAGTCGGTGGTTGGTGTCGAACGGGCTGTCGGCGGTGCGGATGAAGATGGCCCGTGGGGTGCCGCTCGGTCGGGCCAGGCGAGTGGTGATGTTCTGCTTGCCGAACGCCGAGGCGGCCTGGCCCTGGGTGAAGTGCAGGCTTCCCGCTTGACCGGTCGCCAGTTTGGGCAGTAGGAACTCGGCCAGGCCGGGGGCGATGGGTGCCTTGCCCTGGCGGATCCAGTCTGCGAGCTGCGCGAATTCCTGGTCGATCTCGCTGGCCCGCTGCGCGCTGCGGGCGGTGACCTCAGGGGTGTCGACCGACAGCATCCGCACTGGCATGCGCAGGTTCGGGGTGTCGCCGTCGGTGACGTCGACCAGGGCGCGGGAGCCCAGCGACGGCATGCTCTCCCCCGCCGGCGCCCAGAAGATCTGCACGGGCTCGATCATTTGCCGCCTCCAGAGACCCTTTCCAGGCGCGCTGTCGGCAGCAATTCCACCATCGTGTGCGCGCGCGGCGTGCGAAGTGGCGGGAACCCGACCACGAGGTTCTGCCACCTGCCCTCGTAGGCAGCGAAGGCGACCTCGAACGAGCCAGAAGTTACGCCCTCGCGGGGTTTGCGGCATGCATGGGGCACGTCCGTGGCTAGAGGTCGTCGGGCCAGAGCGGGTCGAGGCTTTTGCCGTGGCCGTGGGGACAGGTGCCGTATCCGGTGCTGGAGACGTTCCAGTGGTGGTGGCAGTACGGTGCATCGCAGGGGCCGCAGAATCCGGCGTCGTCGTAGAAGCCGGCTGTTCTCACACCGGCGTATCGGTATGGCTCGGTGAAGGCGGCGGCGATCCTCGTCGCTTCCGCCAGGTCGACCGGGCGGCCGTATCCGTTGCCGGCCTCGATGCCAGAGAACAGCAGCCACCACTGCTGGTCGCCGTGGCGCTGCCGGGCGGCGTCGAAGGCGTCGCGTTGCTGCGGTGACCACTGCTGCCAATCAGTGGGTTTTCCGCCGGGCGCGACGAGCTCCACGTGCGATACGGGTCGCTCACACACGGCGCAGCGCGGATCGGCGACGAACGCCTGCAGCATGCCCTCATCATCCCTCACTACAGGTGTCAGGCGACGGCGCGCAGTCGCCGGACGGTTCCGTCGGGGCGGTCGGGCTGGGTGGTTTCCCAGCGGCGCTGCAGGGCGTCGACGAGGTCGGTGATCATCGGTTCGGTGACGTGGCTGTAGATGCCCCTTACGCCGGCGAGTCGGTGTCCGAGGCGGCGGGCTTGGGCGATCTCGGGGATGCCGTCTTCGATGAGCCAGGTCTTGTGGGTGTGGCGCAGGTCGTGGAAGTGCATCCCGGGCAGCACGGGTGGGATGCCTTGGTTGGGGTTGCCGGCGACGGCGGGGGTCCAGGCGCGGCGGTTGAAGTTGGAGCGGCGTTGGTGGTGGCCGCGGGCGCCGGGGAAGACGGTGTCGTGGGGGTGGTCGGCGAGGTGGGTGGCGAGGAGGTTGGTGAGGAAGCGGGGTAGCCGGATGTGGCGGACGGAGTCGTTGGTCTTGGGTGGGCCGAGGAACAGTTTCCCGTCGACTTCGTGCAGCGCGCCGACCTCGGGGTGGACGTGGATGTCGCCGACGGTGAGGTCGACGTTGTCGCGGTGCAGGCCGGCGATCTCGCCCCATCGCATGCCGGTGTAGGCGGCGGTGAGGATCATCAGCCCGTCCGAGCGGCGGGGTTGGCGGGCGACGATGGCGGCGACCTGGTCGGCGGTGGC